>NZ_WHPN01000058.1 GCF_009735685.1 Streptomyces lycii
CAGCCCCTGCAGGTCGTAGGTGCGGTGGTGCTGGAGGAGCACCGTGAGGTCGGAGGCGGCCGCGGCCTCGTAGAGCGAGTCGGCGCGCGGCACCGGCCGGTCCAGCACGTGCCACTGCGGCACGTACGGGTCGTGGAAGCTGAGCTGGGCGCCCATCTCCAGCAGCCGGGCGGCGATCTCGCGCGCCGGGGCCCCGGCCTGGTCGCCGATGTCCGGCTTGTAGGTGACGCCGAGGAGCAGCACGCGGGCGCCGCGCGCCGACTTCCCGTGCTCGTTGAGGAGGGTGGCGCAGCGCTTGATGACGTAGCGCGGCATCCGGTCGTTGACCTCCTTGGCCAGTTCGACCATGCGCAGCGGGTAGCCGATGCTGCGGCCCTTGTACGCCAGGTAGTTGGGGTCGATGGGCACGCCGTGGCCGCCGACGCCGGGGCCGGGGCGGAAGGGCTGGAAGCCGAACGGTTTGGTCTCGGCGCAGCGGATGACGTCCCACAGGTCGACGCCGGTGTCGTGGCAGAACACGGCCATCTCGTTGACCAGCGCGATGTTGACGTGCCGGTAGTTGGTCTCCAGGAGCTTGACGGTCTCGGCCTCACGCGGTCCGCGGGCGCGGACGACGCGGTCGGTGACGCGGCCGTAGAAGGCGGCGGCGGCCTCGGTGCAGGCGGGGGTGAGGCCGCCGATGACCTTGGGGGTGTTGGCGCAGTTGAAGGTGCGGCTGCCGGGGTCGAGCCTGCTCGGCGCGTAGGCGAGGTGGAAGTCGCGGCCGGCCCGCAGCCCGGACCCCTCCTCCAGGATGGGGCGCAGGAACTCCTCGGTGGTGCCCGGATAGGCGGGGGACTCCAGCAGCACGGTGGTGCGGGGCCGCATCCTCCCGGCGAGGATCCGGGCGGCCTCGCCGACCTGCCGCAGGTCGAGCGCGGAGTCCTCGCCGAGCGGGGCGGGCACGCAGATGACGGCGGTACGGGCCCGGCCCAGTTCGGCGGGGTCGCTGCTGGCCCGGAAACCGGCGGCGAGCATCCGGCGGAGTCCGGCGGCGGTCAGGGAGCCGTCCTGGGGCGGGCGTCCGGCGCGCAGCGCGTCGACGGCGCGTTCGTCGGGGTCGTAGCCGACGGTGGCGATGCCCGCGGTGGCGGCGGCCTGGGCGAGAGGGAGGCCGAGGGGGCCGAGACCGATGACGGCGAGGTCTGCGGGCATGGCTGTGGCCGTCCTTCCCGAGACGTTCCTCTATGGGGCTATGTAAGGCTAAGCAGATATATGACTGATATTGAGTATTGGCCGGAGGTGGCGGCATGGGTGTTGCCGCCCCGGGCACTGGGGGGTTGCGGGCCCGCCAGGCGGTGAGAATCGCAGGGTGGGGAATGGTGCGAGCCGAACCACTACGGAGGCAGCGGTGAGGACAGCGACACTGGGACCGGCCGAACGGGGCGAGGCGCTCGCCCGGATGGCGGAGGGCGAGCTGGACATTCTGGTCGTGGGCGCGGGGGTGGTCGGAGCGGGCACCGCCCTGGATGCCGTCACCCGAGGCCTGGCCACCGGGCTGGTGGAGGCGCGCGACTGGGCCTCGGGGACCTCCAGCCGGTCCAGCAAGCTGATCCACGGCGGGCTGCGCTATCTGGAGATGCTCGACTTCGCGCTCGTACGGGAGGCCCTGAAGGAGCGCGGGCTGCTGCTGGAGCGGCTCGCGCCGCACCTGGTGAAGCCGGTGCCGTTCCTGTACCCGCTCCGGCACAAGGGCTGGGAGCGCTGGTACGCGGGCTCGGGCGTCGCGCTCTACGACGCGATGTCGCTCTCCTCCGGCCACGGCCGGGGCCTGCCGATGCACCGTCATCTCAGCCGCAGGCACGCCCTGCGCGTCGCGCCCTGCCTGAAGAAGGACGCCCTGGTCGGCGCGCTCCAGTACTACGACGCCCAGATGGACGACGCCCGCTATGTGGCCACCCTCGTCCGCACCGCCGCCGCCTACGGCGCGGACGTCGCCAACCGAGCCCGCGTCACCGGCTTCCTCCGGGAGGGCGAGCGCGTCGTCGGCGCCCGGGTCCGGGACGTCGAGGCGGGCGGCGAGTACGAGATCCGCGCCCGCCAGGTGGTCAACGCGACCGGCGTGTGGACGGACGACACCCAGTCGCTGATCGCCGAGCGCGGCCAGTTCCACGTCCGTGCCTCCAAGGGCATCCACCTGGTGGTCCCCAAGGACCGGATCCACTCCACCACCGGGCTGATCCTGCGTACCGAGAAGAGCGTGCTGTTCGTCATCCCCTGGGGCCGGCACTGGATCGTCGGCACCACCGACACCGACTGGGACCTCGACAAGTCCCACCCGGCGGCCTCCAGCGCCGACATCGACTACCTGCTCGAACACGTCAACTCGGTGCTCGCCGTGCCGCTCACCCGGGACGACGTGCAGGGCGTGTACGCCGGGCTGCGCCCGCTGCTCGCCGGCGAGTCCGACGCGACCAGCAAGCTCTCCCGCGAGCACACCGTGGCGCACCCGGTGCCGGGCCTCGTCGTCGTCGCGGGCGGCAAGTACACGACGTACCGGGTGATGGCCAAGGACGCCGTCGACGAGGCGGTGCACGGGCTGGTCGGGGGCACCCCCAGCGACAGCTGGGGAAGGGTCGCGGACTGCGTCACCGAGGACATCCGGCTGGTCGGCGCCGAGGGCTACCGCGCCCTGTGGAACGCCCGCGCCCGGCTCGCCCGCAGCACCGGACTGCACGTCGTCCGGGTGGAACACCTGCTCAACCGGTACGGCTCGCTGGCCGAGGAGGTCTTCCGGCTGATCGCCGAGGACCCCTCCCTCGGTGAGACGCTCACCGGCGCGGACGACTATCTGCGCGCCGAGGTCGTCTACGCCGCCTCCCACGAGGGCGCCCGCCATCTGGACGACGTCCTCACCCGCCGCACCCGCATCTCCATCGAGACCTTCGACCGGGGCACCCGCTGCGCCCGCGAGTGCGCCGAGCTGATGGGGCCCGTCCTCGGCTGGGACAAGGACCAGATCGAGAAGGAGGTCCAGCACTACGAGAAGCGGGTCGAGGCGGAGCGCGAATCGCAGCGCCAGCCCGACGATCTCACCGCCGACGCGGCCCGTCTCGGCGCCCCGGACATCGTGCCGCTGCCCTGACCGGGCACGGCGTGCCGCCCCGCCGCCTTCCGGTGTCCGGACCGCCTCCGGCCGGGCACCGCGGGCGGACCCCGGGAATTCGCACCCCCGCGCATGAGGGAGAATGAAGGCTCTGCCGGGGCGGATCGCCGGAGTTGGAGCAGCAGCGTTGCGGGCCACTGTCGGAGCCGCTGCCAACTCGGCGCCATCGATGATTGATTGCAGCGCTGAGGGGATGCATGTCGGAGGCGGAGCAGACGCAGGGCACCACCAAGGGCACCGAGGGCCGGGTGCTGGCCGGGCGTTACCGGCTGCGGAGCGTGCTGGGGCGCGGGGGCATGGGCACGGTGTGGCGCGCGGTCGACGAGACCCTGGGCCGGACCGTCGCGGTCAAGGAGCTGCGCTTCCCCTCGTCCGTCGACGAGGACGAGAAAAGACGGCTCATCACCCGGACCCTGCGCGAGGCCAAGGCCATCGCCCGGATCCGCAGCAACGGCGCGGTCACCGTCTACGACGTCGTGGACGAGGACGACCGGCCGTGGATCGTGATGGAGCTGATCGAGGGCAGCTCGCTCGCCGAGGTCATCCGCGAGAAGGGCCGGCTCACCCCGCGCCGCACCGCCGAGGTCGGGCTCGCCGTCCTCGACGTGCTGCGCGCCGCCCACCGGCAGGGCATCCTGCACCGCGACGTGAAGCCGTCGAACGTCCTCATCGCGGACGACGACGGCCGGGTCGTGCTCACCGACTTCGGCATCGCCCAGGTCGAGGGCGACCCCTCGGTCACCTCCACCGGCATGCTCGTCGGCGCCCCCTCCTACATCTCCCCGGAGCGCGCCCGCGGCCAGAAGCCCGGCCCGCCCGCCGACCTGTGGTCGCTGGGCGGCCTGCTGTACGCCTGCGTGGAGGGCGTCCCGCCGTACGACAAGGGCTCGGCGCTCACCACGCTCACGGCCGTGATGACCGAACCCGTCGAGCCGCCGAAGCACGCCGGCCCGCTCACCGAGGTCATCTACGGCCTGCTCGCCAAGGACCCGGCCCAGCGGCTCGACGACGCCGGGGCCCGGACCCTGCTGAACGGGGTGCTCGACGCGCCGGAGCCCGAGGAGGAGCCCGCGGCCGACGCCACCCGGATGATGACGCTGCCGCCGAAGCC
>NZ_WHPN01000059.1 GCF_009735685.1 Streptomyces lycii
CCTCAGCCGAAGGCCGGGCGCTCCGGGTCCAGCGCCGCGACGCCTTCCACGGGCGAGGACGCCTCCGCGAAGTGGCGGCGCGGGATGCGGCCCGCGCGCCGGGCGAGACGGCCCGCCGCCACCGCGTGCCGCATCGCCTCCGCCATCAGCGCGGGCTCCCTGGCCCGGGTCACGGCCGACGCCAGCATCACCGCGTCGCAGCCCAGCTCCATCGCCAGGGCCGCGTCCGACGCCGTGCCCGCGCCCGCGTCGAGCACCACCGGCACCCCGGCGCGCTCGGTGATCAGCTGGAAGTTGTGCGGGTTGCGGATGCCGAGCCCGGACCCGATCGGGGAGCCCAGCGGCATGATCGCCGCGCACCCCGCGTCCTCCAGCCTGCGGGCGAGCACCGGGTCGTCGTTGGTGTACGGCAGCACCGTGAAGCCGTCGTCGACGAGCGTCTCGGCGGCGTCCAGCAGCTCCACCGGGTCCGGCAGCAGGGTGCGCTCGTCGGCGACGACCTCCAGCTTGACCCAGTCGGTCCCCAGCGCCTCGCGGGCGAGCCGGGCGGTGAGCACCGCCTCGCCCGCGGTGAAACAGCCCGCGGTGTTCGGCAGCACGGCGATGTCCAGCCGCTGGAGCACGGACAGCACGGACCCCTGCACGGTCGGGTCCAGCCGGCGCATCGCCACGGTCGTCAGCTCGGTGCCGGAGGCGACCAGGGAGCGTTCCAGCACGTCCAGGCTCGGCGCGCCGCCGGTGCCCATGATCAGCCGGGAGGAGAACGTCCGGCCGCCGAGCACGAAGGGGTCGGCGGCGGCCGCGGCCGCGGGCGCGCCGGGGCCGGGTGCGGTGGTGGTCATCGGTTCAGCCTCCCTGGACCGCGGTGAGGATTTCGACCCGGTCGCCGTGGCCGAGGGTGGTCGCGGCCCACTCGGCACGCGGCACGACGGCTTCGTTGACGGCGGCGGCGACCCCGGACGGGGCCCGGGTCAGGCCGGCGACGACACCGTCCAGCGTGGTGCCGTCGGGGAACTCACGGGGCTCGCCGTTCACGGACAGGGTCACGGACGGCCCTCCTTTCGCGGGGATCGAGATGATGCGGCCGCGGCGGTCCGTTCGCCGGGGCGCCGCGGAGGCCCCGGCCGGCTTCGTACGGGTCCCGGCCGGTCTCATGCGGACAGCTCCCGCCGCCGGGCCGCCGCCGTTCCCGGCGCGGACGCCGCGGACCCGGCCGTTCCGGGGTCGGCCGCTGCGGAGCCGGCCGTTCCGGGGGCGGACGCCGCGGATCCCGCCGGATCGTTCCGGGCCCCGGGCGGGGCGCCGGCGGAGCCGCCGGCCGGGTCGTTCCCGGAGGCGCCGGAGGGCGCTGCCGCCGGGCGGCCCCCGGACCGCCCCGCCGCCGGGAAGCGCAGCGGTGTGAACGGACGCGCCTCCTCCGGCACCCGGCCCGTGGCCAGGACCTCGGCCATCGCGTCGCCCGTGACCGGGGTGAGCAGCACGCCGTTGCGGTGGTGCCCGGTCGCCAGCAGCAGGCCGGGCAGCGCGGAGGGGCCGAGCAGCGGAGCGTTGTCGGGGGAGCCGGGACGCAGCCCGGCCCGGGTCTCGGTCAGCGGGAGTTCGGTGATGCCGGGCACCAACTCGTGCGCGTCGCGCAGCAGTTCGTACACGCCGCCCGCGGTGACCGTGGTGTCCCAGCCGAGTTCCTCACTGGTGGCGCCGACGACCAGCTCGCCGTTCTCGCGCGGCACCAGGTAGACGTGCCCGCCGCGGACCACGGCCCGTACGGTCCGGGACAGGAACGGCGCGTACCGCGGAGGTACCCGGACGCGCAGCACCTGGCCCTTCACGGGGCGCACCGGCGGCACGGCCTCCTCCGGTACGCCGCCGAGCCGCCCGCTGAGGCTGCCCGCCGCCAGTACGGTGCTGCCCGCCGCGACCTCGGTGCCGTCGGCCAGCACCGCCCCGGTCGCCCGGCCCCGCGCCACCGACAGCCGCTCGGCGCGCAGCCGGTGGAGCACCACCCCGGCGCGCTCACAGGCGCGCAGCAGCGCCGCCGCGAGCCTGCGGGGGTCGCACTGGTGGTCGCCGCGCGCGTGCAGCCCGCCGCGCACGCCGGGCGCCAGCATGGGCTCCAGACGGCGGCACTCGCGCCCGCTCAGCCACTCCGCGTCGAGGCCGTGCGCGAGCTGGAGGGTGTGCAACTCGCGCAGATGCGCCCGGTCGTCCGCGTCGAGCGCGACGGCGAGGGTGCCGCAGGCGCGGTAGCCGATGTCCTGCCCGCTCGCCTCCGTCAGCTCCGCCGCGAAGTCCGGATAGCGGCGCGCCGAGGCGAGGTTGAGGCCGAGCAGCGCCTCCTCGCCGTAGTGCAGCTCGGTGACGGCCGCCAGCATGCCGGCCGCGACCCCGGCGGCACCTCCGGCCGGGTCCGGGTCGGCGACCGCGACGTCCATCCCGCGCTGCGCGGCCCGCCAGGCGGTGACGAGGCCGATGATCCCGCCGCCCACCACCAGGACGTCCGCGGTGTGCCGCGCGCCGCCGGCCGCGCCGGCAGGAGTGTTCCCCGGCGGGTCTCCCGGGGGTGTGTCTTCCGAGGTGTGCATGGGCGTCCAGCCCCTCCCTTCGCCGGCATGACCCGGATCAGGTTCGTACGGTCGGAGGCGGCCCGGCCTCCCTCTCAGCCCGGTCCTCCGGGCTCCCGCGAGTGCTCTGCGCCGCCAGCCTAACGCGCCCGCGGTGAACACCGGCAAGGAGCGTCCCGCGGGCGTCCCGCCGCCGCACCGGGGGCGCCCCCGCACGCGGGCGGTGTGCGCGGAGTCTCGCCCGGCGTCACCGGCAGCGGCACCGGGGCCGTCCTAGAGTGACCGGGTGAGCGTGAGCGAGGACAGCCGGGCACAGCGGAGAGTCGTGATCGTCGGGGCGGGAATGGCCGGGGTGCAGACCGCGGTCGCCCTGCGCGAGGAGGGCTGGCCGGGCACGATCACCCTGCTGGGCGCCGAGCCGCACCGGCCGTACGACCGGCCGCCGTTGTCCAAGGCCGTGCTGCTCGGCGCGGCCGAGGCGCACCCCGGACCGGGGGGACCGGAGAGCCCGGCCACGTTCGACGTCGACTTCGCCGCCCTCGGTGTCGAACTGCTGCTCGGCCGGCATGTCACCGCGCTGCGGCCCGCGGAGCGGCACCTGGTGACCGCCGAGGGCACCGTGCCGTACGACCGGCTGGTCATCGCCACCGGTGCCGAACCCGTCCCGCTGCCCGGCGGGGAGACCGCGCCCGGCGTGCACATGCTGCGCACCCTGGACGACGCGCTGCGGCTGCGTCCCGTCCTGGCCGCCCAGCGGGAGGTCGTGGTGGTCGGGGCGGGCTGGATCGGTGCGGAGTTCGCCACCGCCGCGCGCGAGGCGGGCTGCCCGGTCACCGTCGTCGAGGCCGCCGACCGGCCGCTGGCCGGGGCGCTCCCCGCGGAGGTCGCCGAACGGATGGCCGGCTGGTACGCCGAGAGCGGCGCCCGGCTGCTCACCGGCTCCCGGGTCGCGGCCGTCGAACCCGGGGCCGTCCTGCTGGCGGACGGCTCCCGGATCCGGGCCGGCGCCGTGGTCGTGGGGATCGGCGCCCGCCCCGCCACCGGCTGGCTCGCGGGCTCCGGCGTCGAACTCTGCGAGGGCGGCGCCGTACGGGCCGACGACAGGCTGCGCACCACCGTGCCGGACGTCTACGCGGCCGGGGACTGCGCGTCGTTCCCCTCCGCGCGCTACGGCGAACGGCTGCTGGTGCACCACTGGGACAACGCGCTCCAGGGGCCCGCCGCGGTGGCCGCACACATCGTGCGGGGCGGCGCCGAGGTGCCCCGGTACGACCCGGTGCCCTACTTCTGGTCGGAGCAGTTCGGCCGCTTCGTGCAGTACGCGGGCCACCACGCCGGCGCCGACCGGATGGTGTGGCGCGGCGACCCGGGGAACGCCTCCTGGTCGGTCTGCTGGCTGCGGGAGGGAACGCTCGTCGCGCTGCTCGCCGTCGGCCGCCCGCGGGACCTGGCGCAGGGCCGGAAACTGATCGGCGCCGGTGCGCGGCTGGACCCGGAGCGGGCCGCGGATCCGTCCGTTCCGCTGAAGTCGGCGGCCGCCTGAGCTGCGGAACGGCGGACGACCGGCCGTGCCGAGCTACCGGCTGTCGGTCCCGGATGGCAGTCTGGTGACGTGACCGAGATTGACACGAAGACCGAAGCGCTCGTTTCCGACTGGCTCACCCTTCCCGACATCGCCGAACGGCTCGGCGTCGAAGTGACCCGCGTCCGGCAGCTGGTCAAGGAAGGCCAGCTGATCGCCGTGCGCCGCGGCGAGAACCGTGTGCTCCAGGTGCCGGCCGCCTTCATCTCCGGGGACCGGGTCGTCAAGGGCCTCGCCGGCACCCTGACCCTCCTCAAGGACGACGGGTTCACGGACGAGGAGATGCTGGAGTGGCTCTTCACCCCCGATCCCACCCTGCCCGGCACCCCCGCGCAGGCGCTCAGCGAGAATCGCGGCACGGAGGTGAAGCGCCGGGCCCAGGCGCTCGCCGTCTGACCCGGCAGTTCTGACCCGGCACCGACGGGCCGCCGGAACAGCCGGGCGGACCGCCGGAAAGCCGGCCGGACCGCGAAGAATTTCGGAACGACCACCCGCGGCGCGCGACCCGGCCGCCCCGACAGCCGGGCCGCGCGCCGCCGACCGGGGGACCCGCATGCCCACCGCCGACGCCGCCGCGCGGCTCGCCGACGCCCGGCTCTACCTCTGCACCGACGCCCGCAGGCGCCAGGGCGACCTGCCCGCCTTCCTCGACGCCGCCCTCTCCGGCGGGGTCGACATCGTGCAACTGCGCGACAAGGGCATGGAAGCCCGCGAAGAACTCGAACACCTGGAGGTCTTCGCCGACGCCTGCCGGCGGCACGGCAAGCTGCTCGCCGTCAACGACCGCGCCGACGTCGCGCACGCCGCCGGCGCCGACGTGCTCCACCTGGGCCAGGGCGACCTGCCCGTGCCCGCGGCCCGGGCCGTCATCGGGGACGCCCCGCTGATCGGCCGCTCCACGCACAGCGCGGCGGAGGCGGACGCCGCCGCCGGGGAGCCCGGCGCCGACTACTACTGCACCGGCCCCTGCTGGCCGACCCCCACCAAGCCCGGGCGGCACGCCCCCGGCCTGGACCTGGTCCGGCACGCCGCCTCCCGCGGCGCCGGACGCCCCTGGTTCGCCATCGGCGGCATCGACGCGGGCAATCTCGACCAGGTGCTGGACGCCGGGGCCCGGCGGGTCGTGGTCGTGCGCGCCGTCACCGAGGCCGACGACCCGGGCGCGGCGGCGGCGGGACTGGCCGCCCGGCTGCGTGCACGGCCCCTGTGACGGGCGGCACGCTCCCCGCCGCGGCGGGCGCCGCGCCCCCGGGGCCGCCGCCCGGCGTCCGCGCGGGCCCCGCCGGCGTACCCGTCGGGCTGTCCGAGTGCTGGACACGGTTGGGTGCCCGCGGAACCGCTGGTTAACCTGCCGACATGGCCCTCGGCACCCCTTCCACCCGCACCGACCACGCACACACCGTGCGTGACCTCCTCGCTTCCGGCAAGCAGTCGTACTCCTTCGAGTTCGCCGCGCCGAAGACCGAGAAGGGCGAGCGGACCCTGTGGAAGGCCATCCGCCGGATCGAGGCGGTCGCCCCGACCTTCGTGTCCGTGACCTACGGGGCAGGCGGCTCCTCCCGCGAGGGCACCGTTCGCGCCACGGAGCGCATCGCGACCGACACCACACTCACCCCGGTCGCCCACCTCACCGCGGTCAACCACTCCGTGGCCGAGCTGCGCAACGTCATCGGCCAGTACGCCGACGCGGGCATCCGCAACATGCTCGCGGTGCGCGGCGACCCGCCCGGCGACCCGATGGGCGAGTGGGTACGACATCCGCAGGGGGTCGGCTACGCCGCCGACCTCGTCCGGCTCATCAAGGAGTCGGGCGACTTCTGCGTCGGTGTCGCGGCGTTCCCCGAGATGCACCCGCGCTCCACCGACTGGGAGAGCGACGTACGTCACTTCGTCGACAAGTGCCGGGCCGGCGCGGACTTCGCGATCACCCAGATGTTCTTCTACGCCGACGACTACCTGCGGCTGCGGGACCGCGTCGCGGCGGCGGGCTGCGAGACCCCGATCATCCCCGAGATCATGCCGGTCACCAACGTCCGGCAGATCGAGCGCTTCGCCCAGCTGAGCAACGCCACCTTCCCGCCGGAGCTGGCCGACCGGATCCTCGCGGTCAAAGACGACGCGGCCGCTGTACGCTCCATTGGCATCGAGTACGCCACGGAGCTGTGCGCGCGGTTGATGGCTGAGGGCATCCCCGGGCTGCACTTCATTACCCTGAACCACTCCACGGCAACACTGGAGATCTACGAGAACCTGGGGCTGCACCAGCGGCCCTGACGGCCGGCAGCGGCGGAAGCGGGGCGGCACATGGGCTGGACGGTCCTTTACATCGCATTCGGGGTCGTCGCGCTCTGGCTGCTCGGCGAGGTGCTGCTGCAGTACAAGGCCAGGCTGCGCTGGCGGGTGCTGGCCTTCGCCGGCTTCTCCGGCGTGGTCGTCGGCGTGCTGATGCCCTCGGTCGTGGTGATCGCCGTCGGCGCGATGGCCTTCGCGGTCGGCCAGACGTACGTCACGCTCTCCTTCCGGCGCGGCTTCTCCACCGGCTGGGCGATCGGCGGCAAGCCCGGCGCGAGCCGGCGGCGCAAGGAGGGCACCGCTCCCTCGGCGGAGCCGACGCTGGAGGTCTCCGGGATCGAGGAGTCCGTACCCGGGCAGGGAGGCTACCCGGCAGGCCCGGACGAGCCCGTGCACCGGCTGGAGCCGATGCCCGACGACACCGGGGAGTACGGCGTCTACCGCGGCTCCGGCTACGGCGACCCGCACTTCGGCGACCGCCCCGCCGCGGCGGCCGGGGTGCCCGGCGGCCGGGCCGACACCGGGGGCTTCGCGGGCTACGACGACGGCTACGGCAGCTACGTCCAGCACGACGCGGCCGCCGCGAGCTGGCAGACCGGCTACGACACCGGCGGCTACCCGGGCGGATACGACCAGCAGACCGAGCAGGGCTACGCCCCCTACTCCGACCCGTACATCGGCAGCCAGCAGTACGACCAGGGCTACGCGCCCTACGGCGGCCAGCAGTACGGCGGCCAGCCGTACGGCGCCCCCGACCCCTCCTACCCCGCGGACCCGTACCCGGCGCAGACGTACGGCGCCGACCCGTACGCCGGAGACCCGTACGCCGCGCAGCACCCCGACACCCCGCCCGGCGGCGTCTGGGTCCCGCAGCAGCGCGACCCGGGCTACGGCTATCCGCAGCCGCCCGCCGATCCGCCCGTGCAGCAGCCGTACCCGTACCAGGCACCGCCCGGCTACAGCAGCGACTACGACGAGCAGCAGTACCGCTACTGACGGCGGCGCGGGCGGCCCGGGGACGGGACCGCTGCCGAGGGGGCGGCGGGCGCCGCCGCTGCCGGGGCCGGCCGCCTCGGCACGGGCGGAGGGGCCCGGTGCCACGCGGCAGGCACGGAAGCCGGGACGCCGCGCCGACTCGGGGGCCCGCGGGGTCGTCCCGAGCGGCCTCGGTCATTGCGAGCCGCGCGCGCCGGGGTGCTGCGGGCGGCGCGGGTCGTTCCGGGGCGCGGCGGTTGTGCCGGGGTGCGCCGGTCGGTCCGGGCCGCGCTGGGTCACTGCCGGCCGTGCTGGTCATTCCGGGCTGTGCCGGGTGGCTGTGGGCGGCGCGGGTTCTTCCGGGCCGCGGCGGCGGGCCGCGCGGGATCACTGCGGGCCGTGTCGGTCATTCCGGGCCGTGTCGGGTTGCTGTGGGCGGCGCGGGTCGTTCCGGGGCGCGGCGGTTGTGCCGGGGTGCGCGGGTCGTTCCGGGGCGCGGCGGTTGTGCCGGGGTGCGCCGGTCGGTCCGGGCCGCGCCGGATGACTGCGGACCGCGCCCGTCCTTCCTGGCCGCGCCCGGGCGTCGTGCCCGCCGCGTTCCGAGCGGGTCATTCCGAGCCGCGCCAGTCGTCGCCGTGCGTGATCAGCCCGGCGGCCAGTGCCCCGGACATCCCGGCGTGCGCGAGCCCGCCGCCCGGATGCGCCGATCCGCCCGCCAGATACAGCCCCGCCGGAGCCGCGCGGTTGTCCGCCCGCAGAAACGCGCCCCCCGCGCCCGCGAGCGCCGGTCCCGGCACACAGCCGCCGGGCGCCCCCGTCTCCCGCTCCACGTCGGCGGGCGTCCGCAGCTCGCGCCACAGCACCCGCTCGGCGAGGCCCGGTTCCGCCCGTTCGGCGGCGGCCAGCACGACGTCCGCGAACCGCTCCGCCCGGCCCTCCGCCGTCCAGTCGACCCCGTGCCCCGGCGACGCGTGCCCCGGCGACCCCACGCCGGCCGGGGCGTGCGCGGGCACGGTCACCGACAGCACGGCCGTCTCGTGCCCGTCGTCGGGGCGCAGCGCCGGGTCGTCCGGTCGCAGCACGGTGACCGTGACGGCACCGGCCCCGCCCCGGCGGCCGGTGTCCCCGTCCAGCCCGGCCAGCTCCGCGGCGCGGTCGGCCGCGTGCGCCACCGTGCGGTGCGCGGTGCCCTCCGGGCGCGGGCCGCGCAGCGCCAGCAGCACGGTGAAGCGGGAGTGCCCGGGGTGCTCCGGCAGCGCCGCCGCGTGTTCCGGCGGCAGCAGTTCCCCGTACAGCCGCCGGGCGTCGATCCCGGACAGCACGACATCGGCGTCGGCCGTCCCGCCGCCCGCCAACGTGAGACCGGCCGCCCGCCCGCCGTCGAGCGCCACCCCGGTCACCTCGGAACCGAACACGAACTCCACCCCGCGGGCCCGGCAGCGTTCGTACAGGGCCTCCGCCAGCGCCCGCATGCCGCCCCGCACGTACCAGCTGCCGAAGGTCTGCTCCAGATACGGCAGCACGGCCGCGCCCGCCGGCACGGCACGGGGATCGAAGCCGTGACCGAGGGCGTAGCTCTCCAGCAGGGCGGCGGCCCGCGGATCCCGCAGCTCGCGCCGGGCCAGCTCCGCCAGCGTCCGCGGGCGCCGTCCGCGCGGCAGCGGCCAACGGCGGCCCGGAGCCGCCGGGTACGGATCGCGGCCCAGCGCCCTCCGCTCGCCGGCGCCCGGCCGCAGCGGTTCCTCCAGCAGCGGCCGCCGGGTCGCGTCCCAGGCCTTCCGGGCGCGTCCCAGCAGATCGCTCCAGCGCGCCCCGGTGCCCGCGCCGAGCGCCTCGTCCAGGGCGCGTACGACGCCGGCCCGGGAGGCGTTGGGCAGCGAGAGCGCGGTGCCGTCGGTGAAGACGTGCCGGCTCGCCGGGTCCACCTGGGTCAGCTCGACGCAGCGCTCCAGCGGCTCCTTGCCGGTCTTCACGAACAGGTCGCGGTACACGGCGGGCAGATGCAGCAGGCCCGGCCCGGTGTCGAAGGCGAAGCCGTCCCGTTCGAACCGGCGGACGGCCCCGCCGTACGTCTCCGTGCGCTCGTGCACCGTCACCCGGTGCCCGGCCACGGCCAGCCGGGCGGCGGCCGCCATCGCGCCCGCTCCTGCCCCGATCACCGCAATTCTCGCCATGGCCGAGACCCTATCCGCGTTCCGGAACGGCCCCGCCGGGGCCTCCGGCCCGGGCCGCAGTCCCGTGCCGCGGGCCTCCGCCGGTCCCGCCGGGCCGCCGGGACTGGGTATCCGCGCCCGGCGACGGCGACCCAGCGGCTGAGTACGCGCACCCAGCGCGCGGTTGAGTATCCGCGCGGATGGGCCGGGGGCCCGCGGGGCGGAAGAGTGGGGGTCACGGAAGAGGGGCCGAGCGGCACCGCCGACACGGGGCGGCGGAACGGCCGGCACCTCTGAAGCCCGGAGGGAGCACCACGGGGGAGCTTCACCGGGGAGACCCGGGGGAGTCCCCGGGGGGAAGCTCCCGCCGGGAGCACGGGGACGGGGGACGGGGGAACGCCGGTCCGGTTCGGCGCGACGGGGGATCGCGCCGGACCGGGCCGGCACACGTGCGTCCGGGGCGGCACACGTGCGTCCGGGGCGGCCAGATGCGTCCGCCAGGTGGGTCCGGCCGCATACCTCCGGGGCCGCGTGCGTCCGGGAACCGCCCGGGTGCGAGTCCGAGCCCGGTGTCCCGCGCGCGACCGCCGCCCGGTCTCGTGTGACGGGCCACGCCCGTCGCGCGGACCGTGTCCCTCCGGCCGACCCCGGACTGGTCCCGCGGCTCGGGCTCCCGCCGCTCGGACCCCCGCGGCTCGGGATCCCGTCGCTCGGGCTCCCGCGGCTCGGGCTCGTGCCGCTCAGCCCCCACCGCCCGGGCTCGTTCCGTTTCCCGGGCCCGGCCCCATCCCCGGCCCCCGGCGCCCGGGCTCGCCGTTCAACCCCTTGCCGCCCGGCCCCCGCCGCTCGGGCGGCCCGCCGTTCAGGCCCCTCCCGCGACCCGTCCCTGGAGCAGCCGGGACAGCGCGGCGTGCACGTCGTCCAGGGACCGTTCCGGCTGGAAGGCCTGCCAGTCCAGGGCCGCGACGAGCACCATGCCGACCAGGGCCGCCGCCGTGAGCGGCACGTCGATCTCCTCGCTCAGCTCACCGGCCGCCACGCCCTCGCGGAGCACCGTCTCCACCACCGCGACCGCCTGCTGCCGCACCACCAGCAGCGTCGACTGCCAGGTGCGGTTGGTGCGCCAGAGTTCGGCCACGTACAGCTGGCTGAAGGCCGGATAGCGGTCGATGAACACCAGCCCGGCCCGGATCATGGCGTCGAGCGCGTCCACCCGGCTGCCGCCGCGCTCCGCCGTCTCGTCCGCCGCCTGCTGCAACGAGGCCGTCAGCAGCCCGACGCCGTGCCGCAGCAACTCCTCGAACAGCTCGTTCTTGCTGGCGAAGTTGTAGTAGACGGTGCCCTTCGCCACCCCGGCACGCTCGGCGATCTCCTCGACGGAGGTGGCCGAGAAGCCCTTCTCGGCGATGAGCGTGACGGCGGCGTCGTAGAGCTTGCTGCGGGTGGCCCGGCGGCGGGTGCTGCTGTCCATGGCGCCGATTCTGCCCGGTGCGGGACGGTGCCGGGTGACGGGGCTCACAGGCTCAGCTCCGGATGCAGCCGGGCGGGCGTCCACACCTGCTGCCGCCGGGCGGACCAGGCGGTCAGCGCCAGTGCGCCCAGGGTGTGGGCGGTGAGGACCGCGCAGCCCTGCCAGACCGGCCCGAGTCCGCCTCCGGTGACCAGCCGGCGCAGCCCTTCGACCACGTGGGTCATCGGCAGGAACGGATGCACGGCGTTGAAGAACCCGGGGCTGGTCTCCACCGGATAGGTGCCGCCGGCCGAGGTCAGCTGGAGCATCAGCAGCGCCAGCACCAGGATGCGGCCGGCCGGGCCGAAGCGGGCGTTCAGCCACTGCACGAGCGCCGCGAAGCACGCCGTGACCAGCAGCAGGAAGCCGGCCGTCCCGGCCGCCCGGACCGGCCGCAGCCCGAGTCCCCAGTGCAGCACGGACAGCAGCGCGGCGGTCTGGAGCACCCCGAGCGCCGCGACCGGCAGCCAGCCGGCCAGCGCGACGCGCCAGGACGACGCCCCCGCCGCCAGCGCCCGCCGGTTCAGCGGCCGGATCAGCATGTACGCGACCATGGCCCCGACCCACAGGGACAGCGGGACGAAGTACGGCGCGAAGCCCGTGCCGTAGTTCGGCGCCCGGTGCAGCGACTCGGCCGCGAGCCGCACGGGGTCGGCCATCACCTCCGTACGGGCGTCCCGGTCCCGCTCGTCGTAGTCCGGGATCTTCCGGGCGCCGTCGTGCAGCCCCCCGGCCAGCTCACCGGATCCGTCCACCAGCTCGACCAGGCCGCCGTCGAGGCCGTTCGCGCCGGTGGAGAGGGTGCGCACCCCGGTGTCGAGTCCGGTGGCCCCGTCCTTCGCGGTCGTCAGCCCGGTGTGCATGGCGTCCGCGCCGGCGGCCACCTTCTTCGCGCCCTCGTCCAGCTTGTCGATCTTCTTGACCGCGGCGTCCACGTCCTTCCAGAGACCGGGAGCCTTCCGCTCCAGCTTCCGCGCCCAGGTCTGCACGGTGCCGAGTTCGCGGTCGAGCCGGTCCAGCTCGCCGTCCTCGTTCCGTACGAGGGCCCGGACGTTCTCCGCGGCACCGGCCGCCGTCCCGGCCGCCTCGGCGGCCTTCGCGAGCCGCGGGCAGGCGGCGTCCGGAGTGAGCGTGCCCTCGCAGCGCTCCTCGTGGTCGGCCGCGAGGAAGTCCTCGGCCTCCCGGGAGTCCTCCGCGAGCCGGTCCGCCGTGGTGGGGGAGGGGAGGTCGGCCAGACGCTCGCGGACGGTTCCCGCCGTGTCGGCGACCACCCCGGAGACCCGGCCGATCTCGTCGCCGTTCTCCTTGAGGAACGGCACCACCCCGGCTGCCTTCGCCGCCTTGTCCGCCAGCTCCCCGGTGCCGTCCGCCACCCGGCCGGCGCCCTTCTCCAGGTCGTCCGCGCGGCTGTCGAGCGTGCGCAGGCCCTTCTTCAGCTTGCCGCTGCCCTTCTTGGCCTCGGTCAGCCCCTCGGCCAGGTCACCGGCGCCCCTGTGGGCCTTCCCGATGCCCTCGTCCAGGTCGTCGGCGCCCTTCGCCGCCTTCTCCGTGGCCCCGTGGATGTCGGAGAACGAGACGAAGATCCTGTCGAGGAAGGAACGGGCCGTGTCCGCCGAGGCCGACGCGCGCACCTCGGAGAAGACGGTCCGGGAGATCTGGCCGACGACGTAGTTGTTGGCGTCGTTGGTGCGCACGCGCAGCGCCGCTGTCCCGGGCGTGCCCCCGCTGTCGCCGGAGCTGGACGCGACGCGTTCGCTGAAGTCGGCCGGGACGGTCAGCGACAGGTAGTAGCGGCCGTTCTCGACACCGTCGCGCGCCTCGGCGGCGCCGACCTCGTGCCAGTCGAAGACACCGCTGTCGCGCAGGCCCTCGGCGATGGTGTCGCCCGCCGTGATCCGCTCCCCGTCGGCGGTGGCGCCCCGGTCGGCGTTCACCAGGGCGACCGGGAGCTTGTCGAGACGGCCGTACGGGTCCCAGAAGGACCACAGGTAGAGCGCGCCGTAGAGCAGCGGGAGCAGCAGCAGGGCGGCGAGCGCCGCCCGGGGCAGCCGGCCCCTGCCGAACCGCTTCAGCTCAAGCGCGGCGAGTTTCGGCGAACGCACCGGAGGCCGCCCCCTTTCCGGTTCCGTTCGCTTCGTGCCGTGCGGTGCCGGGTGCCGGGTCCGGACGGTGTGGCGGGTCCGGACGGTCCGTGGGGTCGGCCGGGTCCGCCGGGTCGGTTCGGTCCGCGAGGCCGGTTCCGTTCGCGGGGTCGGTTCGGTCCGCGGGGCTTGCCCGGTCTGCTCGTCCGGTTCGGTCAGCGGGGTAGGTTCTGTCCGCGGGGCTCGTCCCGTCTGCTCGTCGGGATTGTTCCGGGCTGCCTGCGCTGCCTGTGCGGTCCGCCCGGTCGGTGTGCCGCGTGCCCTCCGGTTTCCCGGCCTGCTCGTCCGGCTTTCCGGTCTGCGCGCGTGGTCCGACGGCCTGCTCGTCAGGCTTTCCGGCCCGCCCGCGCGGTCCCGCGGCCCGCTCGTCCGGCTCTCCCGTCCGCTCCGGTCGCGTACGGTCCCCGGCGCCGGTCCGCACCCGGACGGCGTCCTCCGGCGCCTCGCCGCACACCGCCAGCACCGTCGTGCCCGCGGCGGCGACGCCGCGCAGCATCGCCCAGGCATCCGTGCGCTCCGCCGCGGACAGCTTGAGGTCGGCGTCGTCGACGGCCAGCAGCCGGGGCCGGGAGACCAGCGCCAGCGCCACCGACAGCCGCAGCGACTCCAGCCGGTCCAGATCCCGTACGGCCGTCCGCGCGCCCTTCGGCAGCGTGTCCGGGTCGAGTCCCGCCGTCCGCAGGGCCGTGCCGGTGCGCTCGCGGATGTCAGCCGCGCGTTCGGCCCGGGGGCGCAGCAGCGCGAACGGTGAGCCGCCGAAGCGGCGCTGGAGCAGGGCGCGCTCCCGCAGATGCTCCGCGACCGTCAGCGACGGCTCCAGCTCGGACACTCCGGGAACGGGCCCCAGTGCGCTCAGCCGGCGCACGGCGGCCATCCGGCCCGCCCGCCGCGATCCGGCCCGCCCCGAGCCCGCGAGCCGCAGCCCCGCGATCTCGGCGTGTCCGGCATGCGCCCGCATCCGGCCGGTGAGCGCCAGCAGCAGGCAGGTGCGGCCGGAGCCGGAGGGGCCCTCGACGGCCACGAGCGCGCCGGGCTCCGCCTCGAACGTGATGTCCCGTACGGCCCAGCCGCGCGGACCGCGGACACCGAAACCGGTGGCCGACACCGCCGCGCCGGCGGGGGAGGAGCTGTCCATTCCCGGCTCTCCTTCCGTTCCTCTCGCAGAATTTGAACTGACCAGTCAGTACAAAAGTATGCCGCTCAAGCGCCGGGAGGCTCGTGCCGGGTTCCGGAAAGCCGCTTCCGCCGGGTCGGTGACATCCCCGGCATGGGTGAAAAACCGCAGGTCGCGGCGATTGTCAGTGGTGTGCCCCACGATGTGGTCATACGGCCCAGAGGCCGTCCGCGACGACAGGAGGTTCGTCATGGCGACCATGTCCGCCGCAGCGCGCCGACGCCGCAGCGCCGGCCCTGCACCTGCGACCACCAGCCCCGCGAGCGATGTCCACCCCGTGGTGCGCCGGACCGGGGCACCGCCCGAGGCGCTGGGCCTGCTGGCCCAGGCCCGCAGCGGGCTGGAGGAGGCCGCGGAGCTCCCGACTCCGAACGAGCGCTTCGCCACCGCCCATCTCGCCGCCCTGCGTACCGCCGCCGCGGTGCTCGCGGTCCGCGGCAGGCCCGAGCCCACCCCGCGCCGCAGGCGTCAGATCCGCAGCGCCTGGGAGGTGCTGCCGGAGGTGGCTCCGGAGCTGACCGAATGGAGTGCCCTCTTCGCCGCCGGCGCGAGCCGCAGGGCCCGCGCGGAGGCCGGCATAGCCGACGCGGCGAGCAGCCGCGACGCCGACGACCTGATCCGTGACGCCGGGATGTTCCTGCGGATCGTCGAGCGGCTGCTGGCGCTCCAGCCGGTGCTTCCGCAGCCGCGCGGAGAGGGGTCCGGGGCGGGGGCCGAGCCCGACGCGGGCTGACCGGGCGAGGCAATAGGGTGGGGACGTCCGCAGTGCCGACCGACCCGTTCCCCACCCGCCGCCCCGCGGCGGTCCCGCGCCGAGGAGCCACCCGCTGTGTCCGACCCGATGCGCCCCCGCGCCTCTCTCCGTACCGCCGTGGTCTGGGACGTGCTCCGAGAGGCCCTGGACCGCCGGACGAAAGCCGCGGCCCGGGACGGGCGCGAAGCCCTGGACGTCCTCGACACCGGAGGCGGCACCGGCAATTTCGCGGTGCCCGTCGCCCGGCTCGGCCATCACGTCACGGTCGTCGACCCCAGCCCCAACGCCCTCTTCGCCCTGGAGCGGCGCGCCGCCGAGGCCGGGGTGGCCGACCGGGTGCGCGGCGTCCAGGGCGACGCGCACGGCCTGTTCGAGGTCGCGGAGCGCGGAGGGTACGACGCGGTCCTGTGCCACGGCGTCCTGGAGTATGTCGACGACCCCGCGGAGGGCGTGCGCAACGCGGTCGCGGCGCTCCGCCCGTCCGGCACCCTCAGCCTGCTCGCCGCCGGGCTCGGCGGCGCCGTGCTGGCGCGGGCGCTGGCCGGGCACTTCGACGAGGCCCGGCAGGCCCTCGGCGACCCGGACGGCCGCTGGGGCGAGGGGGACCCGGTGCCCCGCCGGTTCAGCGCCGAGCAGCTGACCGGGCTGGTCGAGGCGGCCGGTCTCGGCATCGGGGCGGTGCACGGGGTCCGGGTGTTCGCGGACCTCGTTCCCGGCGCCCTCGTGGACACCGAGCCGGGGGCCGTGGACGCCCTGCTCCGGCTGGAGGCGGCCGTGGCGGAGTTCCCGGCCTTCCGGTCGGTGGCCAGCCAACTGCACGTCCTGGCCGAACGCGACTCCGGCTGAACGGGGCGGGAACACCCTCCGGAGTCGCCCGGCACACCCTTCGCACATGCCGTGGGCCACAGCCTCACCCGATCAGCGGCATTGCCCCGTATGATCGAGGGAACACGGTCCGGCATGAAGGACGGGCGTCAGGGGAACACATGCCCTGCGACCTGACCCGATGTGGCGGTCCGCAAATGGGAATTGGCGCAGAGGGGCGGGTTTCACGGGGGCGAATCCCTGCCTATCCTTGAAAGGGTCGCACCCCGGTCGCCCCCCGCGACCGACGAGTAGGAGGACTCCGTGCCGCTCTCGGAGCACGAGCAGCGAATGCTCGAGCAGATGGAGCGAGCGCTGTACGCCGAAGATCCCAAGTTCGCGACAGCGCTTGAGGGAAGCGGGCTGCGGACGTACACCCGGCGCCGGGTGTACCAAGCGGTCGCGGGCTTTCTGGTGGGTATCGCGCTCCTCATGGCCGGAATGGTCGCCCAGCAGATCTGGATCAGCGTGGTGGGATTCCTCGTCATGCTGGGGTGCGCCGTGCTCGCCGTCACCGGTTGGCGCAAGGCGCCCAAGCCGGGTGAACAGCAGGCGGGTGATACCGGCGCCGGCGGCCCGGCGAGCCGTCGGCAGGCCAAGCAGCGCCGGTCCATGATGAACCGCATCGAAGAGCGCTGGCAGCGGCGCCGTGACGAACAGGGCCACTGAGCTTCGACGGCAGCCGAGCCGCAGCTGAGCGCGGCAGCGAGCCTTCCCGCGACAGCGAGTTCTCACGCGACGACGAGCCTTCGACAGAGTCTTCAGGATTCCCGTCTTCAAGATTCCCAGGAGAGGTGACCGCCGGACGGCGGTCACCTCTCATCCGTTTTCCCGGGGCCTTCCCCCTCACCCGCCACCACCGGCCACCCCCGGCCGTTCCCGGCCCGCCCCGGAGCTTGGGCGACGGCGGTCGCGGCTCCGTGTCCCGGCGGCTCCGGCCGACGGACGGCAGAGTGGCCGACGGCGGCCGGTGGCACGGCCGGGCGGCACGCGACCGGGGCGGCACGGCCGGGATGGCGACCGGCAACCGGCCCCGTCCCCGTACCGCCCCTGGCCCCTGGCCCCTGGCCCCGGTCCACCCGGTCCACTCGGTCCGCCAGGTCCGCCAGGTCCGCCAGGTCCGCCAGGTCCGCCAGGTCCGTCAAGCCCGCCCGGTCCGCCCGGCCCGTCTGAGGCCCCGGCTCCGCCCGGACCTCGGTCCGCAGCACATCCCGGTCCGCCCGGGTTCGTCCGGACCCCGGTGCGCGCGCGGCTCCTGCCGGTCCCGCTCAGCCGCGTTCGCGGCCGGGCCG
>NZ_WHPN01000060.1 GCF_009735685.1 Streptomyces lycii
CGGACGGCTCGGACCACCGTACGGACGGCCGGCGCGCCGCACCCGTCGGCGCACGGACAGCGGCGCGCTCCCCCCGTCAGGTGGTGGAGCGCGCCGCTGCCCTCGGACGGCGCGCGGTCAGTTCACGCGCCGCCGGCTCGGGGCCGGACCCCACGGTCCGGAGGCCGGTCCGGGCCGGAAGACGGTCCGGGCCGGGCGGTGGGTCAGCCGGAGGAGACGCCGAAGTCGTTGGTGGTGAACTCCAGGCCCCCGGCCGACGAGGTGATCTCGTAGCCGAACTGCACGTCGCCGATGGTCTCGTCGGCGGACATCCAGCCCTGCTCGGTGATCCAGTCCAGGACGGGCTTCATGTCGACCGTGCCGGAGGTGGAGTCCGAGGTGCGCAGGAACGAGTACACGTTGTTCGAGCCGTTGTCGCCCTTGTAGACGGACCAGCTGTGCCCGCCGAGCGCGACATCGGCCTGGTGCGAGCCGAGCGGGCCGACCGCGCCCGTCTGGTTGACCCAGAGCATGATCTCGTGGTCGTAGTCGGTGTCCCAGATGTCGTACGAGGTGTTGTACGCGCCGGAGGAGGGCACCGTGACGTCGTAGTGGCTGCTCAGCGAGCCGATGTCGGCGATGCGGCGGTTCACCACCTTCTTGGCGTTGGGGTAGGACTTGATGCCGCCGGTGTTCGGGTGGTCGGCGCGCACCCCCCAGTCGCTGAAGGAGTCCGCCCAGATCGTCTGGGACCCGGCGCCCGAGCCCCAGATGTTGTTGTAGAGGGTGTAGCCGCCGTTCTCCCAGGTGCCCCACTGTTCTGAGGTCTCCCAGGCCGCGGCCTGCGCCGGCGAGACGGCGAACGCCGCGGTGGCGGCCAGTGCGGCGACAGTGCCCAGGAAGGCCCGGCGGGTGGCGCGGCCGCGGGGCAGCGGACGGGGTCGGTTCACGGTGATTCTCCCTTGCTGGTGGGGGGACGGTGGTGCGCTGCCGCGGGCCGCAGCACTGCGGCTCCGTGGCGTTCGAGGTGGATTCCGGTCTCGTACTCCCGGCCGGTGAGCAGATCGGTGTGGGGTGCCGGGAGCCGGACGCCCGCCGGGGCGGGGCCGTGGTTGAGCAGGAACAGCAGGCCGCCGCGGCGTACGGCCTCCACGCCCGGGGGGAGGCGGGTGAGCGGAGGCAGTACGCCCGCCTCGTCCGCGGCGCGCGCGAGCAGGGCGCGCAGCGCGCGGGGTTCGGGGAGGGTGGTGACGTACCAGGCCGTGCCGAAGCCGTAGGCGTTGCGGGTGAGCGCGGGCCGGCCGTCGAGCTCACCGCCGGTGAGGCGGGCCGCGGGCTCCGCGGTGGTCAGGTCGAGGTCCTCGGACCAGAGGGTGCCGGTGAAGTCGGACAGGCCGGGGAGGGCGCTCTCGGCGGTGACGGTCTCGCCCTCGGCGAGCGGCCACCAGTCGTGAACGGTGCCGACGCCGAGGAGTTCGCGCAGCCGCGGGTCGACGCCGCCGGGGCGGACCCGGTCGTCCTCGTCGGTGACCCCGGTGAAGAAGCCGCACACGAGGGTGCCGCCCTCGCGGACGTAGGACGTGAGGTTGTCCAGGGCCGCGTCGGTGAGCAGTGACAGGTGCGGCACGGCGACGAGGTGGTAGCCGGAGAGGTCGGACTCGGGCCGGGCGAAGTCGGTGGTGACGTTCGCCTCCCACAGCGCCTGGTGCCAGGCGCGCAGCAGGGTCTCGCGGTCGAGCAGCGCGGACGGCCGGCCCTCGCCGAGCCCGGCCCACCAGGAGTCCCAGTCGTGCAGGACCGCAGCTCCGGCGGGCACCCCCGCGCCGGCGACGGCGGCGCCGATCCGGGCCAGGTCGGCGCCCAGTTCGCGGACCTGCCGGAACGTCCGGCTGTGCTCACCCGCGTGCGGCAGCATCGCCGAATGGAACTTCTCACTGCCCTGGCGGGACTGGCGCCACTGGAAGAAGCAGACCGCGTCGGCGCCGCGGGCCACGGCCTGGAGGGACCACAGCCGGGTCAGCCCCTCGGGCTTCGGGCGGTTGACGCCGCGCCAGTTGACGGCGCCGGCGGCCTGTTCCAGCAGTGCCCAGGGGCCGCCCGCCTGCGAGCGGGTGAGGTCCTGGGCGAGCGCGTTGTACGCGCCGGCGTGCGGGTCCGCGGGGTCGGGATAGATGTCGGCGGAGACCACGTCCTCGCGCTCCGCCCACCTCCAGCCGTCGACGCCGGGGAACAGCGGCATGAAGTTGGTGGTGACGGGGACGCCGGGGGCGTGCCGGCGCAGCACGTCGCGCTCCGCCTCGAAGCACTCCAGCAGCGCGTCGCTGGTGAAGCGGCGGAAGTCCAGCGCCTGCCCGGGACTGATCATGTACTGGGCCTGCCGGGGCGGGATCAGCTCCTCCCAGTCGCCGTAGCCCTGGCTCCAGAAGGCGGTGCCCCAGGCCTCGTTGAGGGCGTCGAGGGTGCCGTGGCGCTCGCGCAGCCAGCGGCGGAAGTGCCGGGCGGTCTCCTCGCACCAGCAGTGCGTGCCGTATTCGTTGCCGACGTGCCACAGCCGGAGCGCCGGATGGCCGGCGTAGCGGGCGGCGACGGCCTCGGTGACGGCCAGGGCGTGTTCGCGGTAGACCGGGGAGGAGGCGCAGAACTGGTTGCGGGAGCCGTACCAGACGGTGTTGCCCGCCCGGTCGCGCGGCAGCGTCTCCGGATGGCGGGCGCCCAGCCAGGGCGGCGGGGACGCGGTGGGGGTGGCGAGGCAGACACCGATGCCCGCGTCGTCCAGCAGGCCGAGGACGGTGTCCAGCCAGCCGAAGTCGAAAACGCCGGGGCGGGGCTCGATGCGCGCCCAGGAGAAGACGCCGACGGTGACGAGGCTGACGTCCGCCTCCCGCATCAGGCGCACGTCCTCGGGCCAGACGTCCTCCGGCCACTGTTCGGGGTTGTAGTCGCCGCCGAAGAGGACGCGGCCGCGGGTGGCGTCCTCCAGTCCGGGTCCGCGCTCCATCAGACGGGACCTCCGGACGGGAGGCCGGGCGGGGCGGTACGGGGGCCGACGGTGCCGGGCCCGGCGGTGCGGGAACGGGCGGTGCGGGAGCCGACGGTGCCGGGCGGGCCCTCGGCCGCGGTGCCGGCCGGGACGGGCCGCCGGCGGGGGCGCCCGGGGAACTCTGACATGGCCTTGCCCTTCTTCCGCTGGGTGGCGAACGGCGCCGGGGGCGGTGCCGCCGCGTCCCGTGCCGCCGTCGTGCGAGCGCGCGCCGGGTGCCGTGCTCCGGGGCCGTGCTCCGGGGCCGCGGCCCGGTGCCGTGCTCCGGCTGCCGTGCTCCCGCCCCGGGGGGCCCGGTGGTGCTCCGGGCCCCGCCCCCCGGGGGGGGACGGGGCGGGACCCGGGCGCTGTGCCGGGGGTTCAGCCCTTGATGGCGCCGGTGAGCATGCCCTTGGTGAAGTGCTTCTGGACGAACGGGTAGACGATCACGACGGGGATCAGCGCGAGGACCATCACCGCCATCTGCACGGCCAGCCCCGGGACCTGCTGGGTCGCGATCATCTGTGACATGCCCTGCGGGGCCTGCTGCTTGATGACCAGTTGGCGCAGGATCATCTGCAGCGGCCACTTCTCGGCGTCGTTGAGATAGATCATCGCGTTGAACCACTGGCTCCAGTAGCCGACCGCGTAGAACAGCGAGATGACCGCGATCACCGCTTTGGACAGCGGCATCACGATGCGCAGCAGGATGCGCCACTCCCCCGCGCCGTCGATCCGCGCGCTGTCGATCAGCTCCGGCGCGGTGCTCATGAAGAACGCCCGCAGCACCAGGATGTTGAAGACCGAGATCGCGCTGGGCAGGATCATCGCCCAGTAGCTGTCCTGCAGGCCGATACCGGTGACGAGCAGATAGGTCGGGATCAGCCCGGCGCTGAAGAACATCGTGATCAGCAGCACCATCAGGATCGGCCGGTGCGCGAAGGAGCCCGGCCGGGACAGCCCGTAGGCGCACAGCACGGACACGGTCATGCTGAGGACGGTGCCGACGAGGGTGACCAGCAGGCTGACGATCGCGGCGCGGGTGACGGTGCCGCCGCTCAGCAGCTCCTCGTACGCCTGGAAGGTGACCGTCCGGGGTATGACGACCAGCCCGCCCGCCTCCGTGATGGTCCTCCGGTCGGAGAGGCTGGTGACGATCACGACCCAGAGCGGCCCCAGGATCGCCAGGCACACCCCGAGCAGCGTGAGGCCCTTCAGGCCCTGGCCGACGGGGCTCGGGTCCTCCTCCCAGACGGGCCGCCCGGGGTTCCGCCGCGGCTGCCGGGGCGGGGCCGCCGGGAGCCCCGGGCCGTCCGCGGTCCCCGGTGCGGCGGCCTTCCCGGTCCTGCGCAGGTCCGTCACGCTCATTTGCGGTACACCCCCTGCTCGCCCAGCAGATGGGCGACCTTGTTGGCCAGCAGCACGAGTACGAGGCTGAAGAGGCCCTTGACCAGCCCGCCCGCGGCGGCGACCCCGTAGTCGCCGCTGGCGAGGCCGACCCACCACACATAGGTGTCGAAGACCTCGGAGGCGCCCGGGCCGACCGCGTCCCGCTGGAGCAGGATCTGTTCGAAGCCGACGGTCAGCGAGTCGCCGACGCGCAGCACCAGCAGCAGTGCGATGACCGGCCGCAGCGCGGGCAGCGTGATGTGCCACATGCGGCGCCAGCGGCCCGCGCCGTCGGCGGCGGCCGCCTCGTACAGGTCCTGGTTGACCGACGACAGGGCCGCGAGGAACACGATCACGCCCCAGCCGGCGTCCTTCCAGACCATCTGCGCGGTGACCAGGAACTTGAACGCGCCCGGGTCGGTCATCAGGTCGAAGCCCTCGTAACCGCGCGCCCGCAGCAGCTGGGAGAGCAGCCCGGCGCCGCCGAGCATCTGCTGGAAGACGGTGATGACCAGCACCCAGGAGAAGAAGTGCGGCAGATAGAGCACGCTCTGCACCACGCCCCGGAGCCGCTCGCTGAGCAGGCTGTTGAGCAGCAGGGCCAGCGCGATCGGCACCGGGAAGAACAGCACCAGCTGGAGGAAGGTGATGGCGAGGGTGTTCGCGCCGGCGTCCCAGAAGCGGCTGTCCTCCAGCAGCAGGGTGATGTTCTCCAGCCCGGTCCACGGGCTGGACCACAGCCCCGAGACGTACGGGTCGTAGTCCTTGAACGCGACCGTGATCCAGATCAGCGGGACGTAGACGAACAGCACCAGCAGGCCGACCGCGGGCAGCGCCATCAGCAGCAGCGAGCGGTCACGGCGCAGCCGGTGCCACCGGCCGCCGGGCGCGGGCGCCGGCGGGGCCGCGGGGGCCCGCTCCGGCGCGCTCGCCGTCCCGGGGCGCACGGCCTCGCTCACACCCCGCTGCCGTTCTTCTCCAGCAGCTCCGCGTACCAGTCGCGCAGCTTGTCACCGCCGCCCTTGCGCCAGTCGGACACCGCGTTCTGCACGTCGCGGAGCGACTTGCGGCCGCGCACGACGTCCTTGGCGAGATCCTCGAACGGGGTGGCGAGGGAGGCGTAGCGGTTGGGCTCCTGGATCTGCATGCCGAAGAAGAGCGGCTTGCGCATGTGCGCGCCCATCCGCTGCATCCAGCCGCAGTAGTCCTTCACCACCTGCGGGTGGTCGGGATAGGAGACGGTGGCCTCGGCGGAGACGATGAAGCGGTAGGTGTCCACGACCTCCTTGACCCCCAGCTCGGTCTTGACGGGCGCGCCGTCCCGGATCGTGTGGTGCTCGCCCTCGACGCCGTAGTCGACGAGCCGCTGCTCGCGGGTGCCGTACGGCGCCGCGATGAAGTCGGCGATCGCGAGGCACTCCTCGATCTGCGCCTTGGACAGCTTCTTGTTGAGGAAGGACCAGATGCTGGCGGGGGCGCCCTGGTAGATGACCGGGTCGCCGCCGTCGGGCCCGAAGAAGTCCATGGCCTGGATGACGAACTCGGGGTTGACGTCCTTCTGTTCCGCAGTGAGGCCGTACCACTTGGCGTCGCCGTCGTTCATCATCAGGGACTGGCCGGAGGTGAAGCGGACAGCGGCGTCGTTGGCCTTGCCGGCGACGGCGTCGGGGTGCACGACCTTCGCGGCGAAGAGCTTGCGGGTCCACTCCAGCGCCTCGAGGTAGGCATCCGTCTCGAACTTGTTGACGAGCTTCCCGTCCCGCTCCAGCCAGTAGTACGGCTTCTCGGGCGGGCAGCCGAAGATGATCTGCGCGGACCACCACATGTCCTCGCAGGCCCACACCCGGCTCTTGGGGCGGGTGATCTCCTTGGCGAGGGCCAGGAACGCGTCCGGGCTCTTCGGGACCTCGTAGCCCTCCTTCTCGAAGACGTCCTGGCGGTAGAACGGAACGACGCCGCCGAGCGGGCGGGCGGGCATCGGCAGGCCGCGGAGCCTGCCGCCGAAGACGGACATCTGCCAGGCCTCGGTGGGGATCGCGGCGAGGTTGGGGTACTTCTTCACCTTGTCACCGGACAGATACGGGCCGAGGTCCGCGAACTTGGCACTGATCGCGCCGTGGATCCGCCCGGCCATCTCCCACTGCGGGACGCAGACGATGTCGGCGACGTCGTCGGAGGCGAGGACGGCACCGAGCTTCTCGCCGTAGGTGTTGCCGTCCTGCGTACGCCACTGGATCCTCGCGCCGAGCGCCTCGTCGACCGCCCGGTAGTAGGCCGAGTCCTTCGGCGGCGGTGTGCCCCAGAGCGGGGTGTACGCGGTGTAGGTTCCGCCCTTGCCGGGCTTGCCGGAGACCGAGGCGGTGAGTTCCTCGGGCACCCGGGTGAAGCCGGGGCTGGAACCGTTGCGGCCGGGGATGTCCGGCTCGCTCGCCTTCGAGGCGACGTACGTGGGGAGCAGCTTCTTGAGGTCCTTGCCGCTGGTGGTTCCGCCCCGGCCGGTGCTCTCGGCCGCCCCGCAGCCGGTGAGCAGCGGGCCGCCCCCGGCGACCGCGGCGGCGGCCACCGCGGTGGAGGCGAGGAACGTCCGTCTGCTGTGCGGATGATGCGGCCGGCTCTGGGCGGAAACGGAGTCCGGAGCCTGGGAGTTCGGCATTGCGTCAACCCTTCGTGGCGTAGCCGCCGTACGACCAGTGGTCGAAGCGCTTCGATGTTGCGCCGAGGTTAAGTGCGGGGGTGGGGTGGCGCAAGGGTCGCTGCCGAAAAAACGCTTCCCTTCGCGGGAATCCACGGGTCGCGGACATCCCGGCCCATTCGGCCATTGCCGTAGAACGCCTTGACACCCCGTGGTGCGGACGCCCAGCATCGAAGCGCTTCGAATGCGCGCTGGACGCATCGGGGCACCCGGGCAGTGATCACGGAGGAGTCCTGATCCATGCGCAAACGCGCCGACGACCTGCTGAACCGGCTCTCGCTCGACGAGCGGATCGCGATGCTGCACCAGTTCGCGCCGGCCGTCGAACGGCTCGGGATCGGCGCGTTCCGCACCGGGCAGGAGGCGCTGCACGGAGTCGCCTGGATGGGACCGGCGACCGTGTTCCCCCAGGCCGTCGGGCTCGGCGCCACCTGGAACCCGGAACTGCTGCGCAGGATCGGCGAGGCCGTCTCCACCGAGGTGCGGGCCATGCGCTCCCGCGACCCGCGCGTCGGGCTCAACGTCTGGGCGCCCACGGTCAATCTGCTGCGCGACCCCCGCTGGGGCCGCAACGAGGAGGGCTACGCCGAGGACCCGGCGCTGACCGCCTCGCTGGCCGCCGCCTACACCCGCGGCCTGCGCGGCGACCACCCGGTGTACTGGCGGACGGCCCCGGTGCTGAAGCACTGGCTCGCGCACAACAACGAGACCGACCGCGACACCACTTCCTCCTCCGTGCCGCCGCGCGTGCTGCACGAGTACGACTTCGCGGCCTTCCGCGGGCCCGTCGAGGCGGGCGCGGTCGCCGGTGTCATGCCCGCGTACAACCTGGTCAACGGGCGCCCCAACCATGTCTCCCCGTATCTGCGGGAGGATCTGCGCCGCTGGACGGAGCGGCAGCTCGTCGTCTGCTCCGACGCGGGCGCGCCCTCGAACCTGGCGGACTCCGAGCGGTACTTCGACACCCACGAGGAGGCCACGGCCGCCGCGCTGCGGGCCGGCGTGGACAGCTTCACCGACCACGACCAGGACTCGTCGGTGATCACCGCCCGGGTGCGGGGCGCCCTGGAGCGGGGCCTCATCGACGTGGCGGACATCGACACCGCCGTCCGGCGGCTGCTCACCATGCGCTTCGCGCTGGGCGAGTTCGACCCGGAGCTCGACCCGTACGCCGGGACCGGGCCGGAGTCCTTCGACACCCCGGCCCACCGGCAGCTCGCGCGGGAGGCCGCGGAGCAGGCCGTCGTACTGCTGAAGAACGACGGCCTGCTGCCGCTGGGCGCCGCCGCCGGGGACCGCGACGGGGCGGCCCCCGGCGGCGGCACCGGACCGGGCTCCGGTGGCGCGACGGCCGTTCCCGGGGACACGGCCGCCGGCGCAGGCGGCGCGGCGGACCGGGTCGCGGTGGTCGGGCCGCTCGCCGACGTGTGCAAGCTCGACTGGTACAGCGGCAGTTTCCTCCGGCGCAGCACCCTGCGGGAAGCGCTCGTGGAACGGCTCGGTGCCGGGCGGGTGGTGTATGCCGACGGGGACGACCGGGTGCGGCTGCGGTGCGCGTCCGGCGGCTGGGTGTCCGTACCGGAGACCGCGGAGGTGTCCGCCGCGGCCGACGAGGGTTCGCTCAACCCCGCGCACGCGGAGGGCCGTACGGATCTGCCCCCGGTCACGGCGGGCGGAGACCCGGCCGAGCTGGCGCTCACCGACTGGGGCGGCGGCGTGCTCACCCTCCGCGCGCCGGACGGCCGCTGTCTGAGCGTGGCCGCCGACGGCTTCCTGCGGGCGTCCGCCGACCGGCCCGGCGGCTGGGTCGTCCAGGAGACCTTCGCCCTGGAACCGGCCCCCGGCAGCGGCGGGGCGGAGCAGGCGCTGCGGCATCTGGGCACCGGGCGGTACGTCACCGTCACCGCGGAGGGACTGCGGGCCGCGGCCGAGGACGCGTCCGGCGCGGAGCGGTTCGCCGTGGAGGTCACCGAGCGCGGCGAGGACGCGGTCGCGCGCGCGGCCGCCGGCGCCGGGACCGTGATCGTGGCGGCCGGGAACGACCCCTTCGTCAACGGCCGGGAGACCGAGGACCGGGACACCGTCGCGCTGCCCGGGCAGCAGGACCGGCTGTGGCGCGCCGCGCACGCCGCCAACCCGCGCACCGTGCTCGTCGTCAGCAGCAGCTACCCGTACGCGGTGGGCGACGCGCACGCCGCGCTGCCCGCCGTGCTGTGGACCGCGCACGGCGGACAGGCCGCGGGGACGGCCCTCACCCGGGTGCTGTTCGGCGACGTCTCACCGGCGGGACGGCTGCCGCAGACCTGGTACGCCTCCGACGCCGACCTGCCGGACCTGCTCGACTACGACATCATCGGCTCCCGCCGCACCTACCTCTACTTCGACGGCACGCCGCTGTACCCCTTCGGGCACGGGCTGTCCTACAGCCACTTCCGCTACGAGGACCTCGTCGTCGAGCGGGACGGCGAGGAGCTGACGGCCTCCCTCACCGTCACCAACACCGGTGCGGTGCCCGCCGACGAGGTCGTCCAGCTGTACGCCCGCGCCGTGGAGCCGCGTGTTCCGCGCCCGCACCGGCAGCTCGTCGCGCACGAGCGGCGGCGGCTGGAACCGGGCGTTCCGGAGCGGTTCGCGTTCACCGTCCCGTTGGCGGCGCTCGGCCACTGGGACGTGGCGCACGGCCGCCACACCACCGATCCCGGCCGCTACGAACTGCAGGCCGGGGCCTCCAGCGCGGACATCCGGCTCACGGCCGCGCTCACCGTCGACGGCCCGCCGCCCCAGCCCCGGCCGGTACTCGGCAGCGGGTTGGAGGCCGCCTGCTTCGACTCCTCGGCCGGCGCCGTCCTGGTGGACCGCAGCCGGGTGCGCGGCGACGCCGTCGCCCCGGCGGACGGCACCGTGCCGGCCCGGCTCGTCTACCGCGACTGCGACTTCGGCGGCGCCGGTACGGGCACGGGCGCGGGCCGGATCACGCTGCACGCCGCCCGCGAGGAGCCGGGGACCGCAGTCGTCGAGCTGGCGCTGGCCGACGGCACCCCGCTCGGTGAGGCCGAGGTGGAGTGCACCGGCAGCCGGTACTCGTACCGGCTGGTCTCGGTCACCCCGGCCGACGCGCCGCGCGGCGTACAGGAGCTGCACGTCACCCTGCGCGGGCCGGTGCGGCTCGCGCGACTCGACTTCGGCCCGGGGGGCGAACCGAGGGAGCCGTCCCCGGCGGCCGGAGGAAGCTGACCCGGCGCACCGCCGGCGCCGCCACCGGGCGGGTGGCGCGCCGGCGTCGCCGGGTCGGCCCCACTGCGGCCATGGAATGGCTCCGCGACGGCCACGGGTCGGCGCCGGGTGGCGGGTCCCGGTGCTGGAACCGGTCCGTCCGGCAGCCCGCGACGGTCCGCCCGGCCGGGGCAGCCGGGGAGGCCGCGTCCCCGGAGCTGCCGCGACGCCGGGAAGCGTTCCCGCTTCCGGAACGGCCCGGACCCGTACGGGCGTCCCCGCGGGCACCGCGGGGCGGGCACCGCGAGGCCTGTGCCGGTGCGGCCCCACACCCCACGGGAAGGGCCGCCGCGGACCACAGGTCCCCAGGCCGGGCCGGGACCCCGAGCACGAGCCGGGCCGGGCCGGGCCGGAGCGAATCGACAGGTTCATCAGCCGGTCCCGGACCACACGCCCGGCCGGAGCAACCGACAGGTCGTCAGCCGGCCCCGGACCACACGCCCGGCCGGTGACGGACCGCGGGCCGGGCCGCTGCGGACAACGGGCCCGGCCGTTGCGGACTACAAGTCCAGGCCGGTGAGGACCATGACGCGCTCGTAGGTGTAGTCCTCCATCGCGAACCGCACGCCCTCGCGGCCGACCCCCGACTGCTTGGTGCCGCCGTACGGCATCTGGTCCGCCCGGTAGGACGGCACGTCGCCGACGATCACGCCGCCGACCTCCAGCGCCCGGTGGGCCCGGAAGGCCGTCTGCACGTCGTGCGTGAACACGCCCGCCTGAAGGCCGTACTTCGAGTCGTTGGCCGCCGCGAACGCCGCTTCCTCGCCGTCGGCCCGGGTGAGCGTGAGCACCGGCCCGAAGACCTCCTCGCAGCCGATCCGGGTGTCCCGCGGCACGTCCTCGAGCACGGTCGGCGCGTACGAGGCGCCCTTGCGCTCGCCGCCGGTCAGCAGCACCGCGCCCGCCCGGACGGCCTCCTCGACCCAGGACTCGACCCGCTTGGCCGCGTCCTCGCTCACCAGCGGCCCGACATCGGTCGACGGGTCGGACGGATCACCCGTCACCTGCTTCTCCACGGCGGCGACGATCCGCGGCACCAGCCGGTCGTAGACGGTGGTGTCGGCGATGACCCGCTGGACGGAGATGCAGGACTGGCCGCCCTGGTAGTTGGAGAAGGCCGCGATCCTGGTGGCCGCCCAGTCCAGGTCCTCGTCCGAGGACCAGTCGGGGAGGACGATCGCCGCGCCGTTGCCGCCGAGTTCCAGGGTGGTGTGCTTGCGCGGCGCGGCGTCCAGCAGCGACCAGCCGACCGGCCCGGAGCCGGTGAAGGAGATCACCGGCAGCCGCTCGTCCTGTACGAGCGCGGGCATCCGGTCGTTCGGCACCGGCAGCACGCTCCAGGAGCCGGCCGGCAGGTCGGTCTCCGCGAGGAGTTCGCCCAGCAGCAGCCCGGACAGCGGCGTCGCCGGAGCGGGCTTGAGGACGATCGGTGCACCGACCGCGATCGCCGGGGCGACCTTGTGGGCGCACAGGTTCAGCGGGAAGTTGAACGGCGCGATGCCGAGCACGGCGCCGCGCGGGAAGCGGCGGGTGAGGGCCAGCCGGCCGACGCCCCCCGCGTCGGTGTCGAGGCGCTGCGCGTCCCCGCCGTTGAACCGGCGGGCCTCCTCGGCGGCGAACCGGAAGACGGAGACGGCACGGCCCACCTCACCGCGCGCCCACTTCACCGGCTTGCCGTTCTCCGCCGAGATCAGCCCGGCGATCTCGTCGGTCCGCTCCACGAGACGCCGGTGGACGTGGTCGAGCGCGGCGGCCCGTACGTGCGCCGGGGTGGCCGCGAACTCGGCGCGGACGGCGTCCGCCGCGGCGACGGCCTCCTCGACCTGGCTCTCGGTCGGGACGCTCACCGCGCCGACGAGGCGGCCGTCCCAGGGGGAGGTGACGTCGAACGTGTCTTCGCCGGTCGCCGGGCGGCCGGCGAGCCAGAACGCGTGGGTGTTGGTCACAGCGGATCCCGGCCCTTCGAGGTGGTGGGGATGATGCGGTTGCTCCTCACCCACCGTAGGGGCGGCACGGCGGAATGGCGTTTATCCGTGATGGAGTGGAGCTGCCGCGCCTTTGTCAGCTCCGGTGCGGTTCGCGGCGCCCCGGGCCCGCGGGACGCCCCGGTCCGGGCGGCCGGCGGGAACGCTGCCGTCAGTCGGTCACCTTCAGCGCCAGCCACAGCTCCATCCGGGTGTCCGGGTCGTCCAGGGAGCGGCCCAGGATCTCCTCCACCCGGCGCATCCGGTACCGCAGCGTGTGCCGGTGGACCCCGAGGTCGGCCGCGGCGGCGTCCCACTGGCCGTGCCGCGACAGCCAGGCGCGCAGCGAGGCGACCAGGTCGCCTCGGCCCTTCGCGTCGTGCTCGTACAGCCCGCGCAGCATGCCGTCCGCGAACGCCCGTACGGCGTCGTCGGCCAGCAGCGGCAGCACCGACCCGGAGGCGACCTCCTCGTGCTCCACCAGGGCGCGTCCCCGGCGGCGGGCCACCGACAGGGCCTGCTCGGCCTGGCGGTAGGCGGAGGCCGCGGCGATCGGGCCGGCCGGCGCGGAGAGGCCCACGACGAAGGCGTCCTCCGCCGCGGTGTCCCGCTGCCGCGCGGAGGAGCCGCCCCGGCGGCTGTCGAGCACCTCCGCCTCGGCCGCGCAGGCGGCGACGGCCGCGCCGCCGTCCGGGGCGAGGACGGTGAGCCGGCCGGTGTCGGGGACGACGAGGACGGCCTCGCCGGCGCGGGCGCCGGCCGCCTCGATGGTGTCGGCCAGGGCGGCGAGCGGGTCCGGGGCGGCCGGTTCGCCCGGCCACGTGTCGTTCCCGGCCGGGCTGTCGGCGGCTTCCGCGAGGATCACCCGGAACGGGGCGTCGAGCAGGCTGCCGTAGAGGCTTCCGGCCACCGCGCGGGCGTGGTCGGGCTGGCCGGCGAGGAGCATCCGGAGCACGGCGGCGCCGAGCCGCTGTTCGGCCTCGTTCAGCGCGCGTGACCGCTCGGTGGTGAGGGTCAGCAGGGCGACGGCGGAGTTCACTGCGTACCGCTCGGCGGTGCCCGGAGTGCCGCCGGTGCCGACCGCGAGAACGCCGCGGGACCGGCGCCCGGTGCCCAGCGACTGGAGTTCGACCCGGTCACCGCCGCCCCCGTCCCCGTCCCCGTCGGCGTCCGCGCCGCCGACGACGACGCTCGCGGGCGGAGGTCTCTCGCGCAGCCGTTCGACATCGGCGGTGAGCCGGGCGGCGCGTCTGGAGGCCCACTCGGGAGCGGCCGCGACGACGCTCCCGGAGACGTCGTAGAGCGCGGCCCAGCCGTCGACGTGCGCCGCCAGCTTGCCGAGCAGGGCGGCCGGTCCGTCGGCGCCGAGGGCCGCCCGGGTCAGTTCCCGCTGCGCCTCGAACCCGGCGGTCACGGCCTGGTACTGCTCGGCCGCGATCGCCGCCGAGACGGCCTTGCTGATGGCGATGAACGGGGTGCGGCGCGGCACCTCCAGCAGCGGCAGGTCCTCGGCCTCGGCCGCCTCGACGAGCGCCGGCGGGATGTCCTCGAAGTTGACGCCGACGGCGAAGCCGAGCCCGACGACGCCCGCGTCGACGAGCCGGCGGACGTAGCGGCGCATCACGTCGCGGTCCTCGGCGTCCAGCTTGAGCGCGGTGATCAGCAGCAGCTCACCGCCGTCGAGATACGGCACCGGGTCGGCCAGTTCGCTGACGTGGGCCCAGCGAACGGGTGCGTCCAGCCGGCCCTCCCCCGCGCGCACGCCGAGTTTGAGCGCGGAGTGCCCGACCAGGGAGGCGAGAGTGGGTGGCATGGCTCCTTCAGATCCGCCCGGGAGGCGCTGGCAACACGCCGCCTCGTATGAACCGCTTGCGCCAATTCTGCCTCAGCGGTGGAAAGGCCGGGAGCCAAACCCTGGCATTTGCCGGTGGCTACTGCCGCAAATTCACCAGCAGGGGTGGCGCATGTTCGCCACGGACCGTCGTCAGCGAGACCACCGCGTGCTCCGGCGGCACGGAGTGCGCCAGCTCGGACGCCGACCAACGCTCCCGTTCCACTTGCCTGACGGTGATGGACTCGCTGGTCACGGCCTTGCCGGTGACCAGCCGGCGCACGAAGTGCACGACCCGGGTCAGCGGCTCGTCGGCGATGATCTGCCGGTTGGTGACGTCACGGGCCTCCACCCACTCCTTCCCCCACACCTCGGCGAACCGGGCACCGTCCCAGGTCGTCACCCCGGCGAACGCCATCCGGCAGCCGACCGCGCCGAGCAGGGCGCTGCGCAGGTCCTCCGGGACGTCGTCCAGCGTGCGGAGCGTGAGCAGCACGCCCGCGTTGGCGGAACGCAGCCGCTGGATGCCGCGCAGCGCCTCGGCCGTGACCGTGTCGGACGCGTCGTCGAGGATCAGACAGGCGAACAGCGACCGGTCGGCACGGCCCGCGACACACTCGGTGAACTGCGCGAGCACGAGCCGGGCGAGGATGCGGGACGCCTCGGCGTGCCCCCGCTCCGGCAGGTCGATGCGCACCCGCAGCGGATGTTCGAGGGAGCGCAACGAGAACGGCCGGCTGTCGCCGCCGGTGGCGAAGAAACCGGCGAAGGCGGGCCGGTCCAGCAGCGCCAGGCGGTCCGCGAGCAGCGCGCAGGCGTCGTCGGAACGGCCCGAACGGCGTTCGCGGGCGTCGAGTTCGCGGGCCTGCGCGGTCTCCCCGGCGCCGTCGAGGGCGGCACGGAGGGCGTCGAGCGCGGCGGGCGAGCCGTCCAGCAGCTCGCGGAGCTCGGGCACGGACGGGAAGCGGCCGTAGGCGGCGCGGAACGGGCCGAGCAACTGTGCGAGCGCGGTGCCCGCCCGGCGCGCGCCGGCCGCGGTCCGGGCCGCGGCCAGATCACCGATGAGTGCCTCGGCGAGCACCGCGGCGGCCTCGTCCGGGTCCGTGGTGCCGCCGTAGAGGTCCAGGTCGTGGGCCGACTCGGGATGCCCGATCCGTACGACCACGTCGAACACCTCGTCGGTGGCCGGAACGGAGCCCGCCGCGCCGACGGAGACCACCGCGGCCTGGCCGGCCAGCGCCTGGAGGCACAGGGACTCCAGCACGGGCCGCACCAGCCGGGTCGTCTTGCCCGAGCCGGGCGGGCCGACGGCGAGGAGTGAGGTGCCGAGCAGCTCGGGCGACAGGGCGAAACCCGCGCCGCGCCGCTCGTACGGGTTCCGCTCGCCGTCGGCCACGGTGCCCAGCCGCACCTGACGGGCCACCAGGTCGTGCGGCGCGGTGCGGTACGGCAGGTCGCGTGCGCCGGACGGGTGCGCGCAGGCCGCCGCGCCCTGCCGGAGCACGGTGTCGGTGAAGGCGGGCAGCCGCTCCGGACGGCTCCGGACGGACTGCCAGGCGCGGGAGATCCGGGCGTGGTCGACGTCGGTCATCCGCCCGGCCCGGCTCTCCGCGGCGAGCCGCTCGGCGGCGTCGGGCGCCCCGCCGGAACGCAGCTCCGGCCACTCCACGGGGTCGGCCCCGGGCTCGGGGGCGGGCTGCGTTCCGGCGGCGTCGTCGCTCCGGAGCCGGGAGAGCGCGGGGGCGATCCAGCGGCGGTGGATCTCGGCCCAGACCCGGGAGAGCGCGGGGGCGATCCAGCGGCGGTGGATCTCGGCCCAGCGGCCGAGACGGCCGAAGACGACGACGAGGAGCGCGGTGAAGAGGAGCACATAGATGTTCGAGGCCCAGACCGCGGGCATGCTGTCGCCCTTCGCCCACGACGCGGGCGTCAGGAGATCGAGCGGCCAGAGCCAGTAGCTGCCGAGGTAGCCGTTGAAACACAGCGACCACACCAGCCAGCCGCACAGGAACGAGATCAGCGCGCCGCTCAGCAGCGAGCGGCCCGGGATGCGGTCCGGCTCCCGCGGCGGCCTGGGGCGGTGGCCGAACCGCCAGACACCGGGCGCGGCCGCCG
>NZ_WHPN01000061.1 GCF_009735685.1 Streptomyces lycii
CCGACCCGGTCACCGTCCGGTCGGCGGGCCCGGGGGAGAATGCCCCGGCACCGCAACCGTCCGGAAGGCACTCCATGACCGGCCCGACACCCCGCCATGTGCTGATCCTCGGCGGGACCTCCGAGGCGCGGCAGCTCGCCGGGCAGCTCACCGGCGAGCCCGGGCTGCGCGTCACCAGTTCGCTCGCGGGCCGGGTCGCCGCCCCGCGGCTGCCCGCGGGCGAGGTCCGCGTCGGCGGCTTCGGCGGCTGGGAGGGCATGGCCGCCTGGCTGCGCGAGCACCGGGTGGACGCACTCATCGACGCCACGCATCCCTTCGCCGGCCGGATCGGTTTCCACGCGGCCCGGGCGGCCGCCGAGACCCATGTTCCCCTGCTGGCCCTGCGCCGGGCCGGCTGGGCCGCCGGGCCCGGCGACGACTGGCACCCGGTGCCGTCGCTGGAAGCGGCCGCGGAACTGCTGCCGGGCCTGGGCGAGCGGATCTTCCTCACCACCGGCCGGACCGGGCTGGCCGCCTTCGCGGGGCTGTCCGCGCCGTGGTTCCTGGTGCGCTCGGTGGACGCCCCCGAGCCGCCGCACCCGCCGCGCATGGAGGTGCTGCTCGACCGGGGGCCGTTCACCGTCGAGGGCGAGGCGGAGCTGCTGCGCCGGTACGGCATCGACGTCCTGGTGACCAAGGACAGCGGGGCCCGGGCGACCGCGGCCAAGCTGACCGCGGCCCGGGAGGCGGGGCTGCCGGTGGTCGTCGTCACCCGGCCCCCGGTGCCCGGCGACGTACCGTCCGTGCCGGGCCCCGGCGAGGCCGCCGCCTGGCTGCGCGGCGTCCTGGCCTGACCGGCGCGGTTCCCGCGCCGGCTCATCCTTCCGGGTAGCGCCGGGGCGTCCAGACGGTCTCCCGGCCGTCGCCGCGCGTGACCGCCCGCGTCTGCGAGGACCCGACCAGAAGGATGGTGCGCATGTCGACCTGCTCCGGCTCCAGTTCGGCCAGCCGTACGATCCGCACTCGCTCCTCCGGGCCGCCCACGTCGCGCGCGAGGACCACCGGGGTGTCCGGCGCCCGGTGTTCCAGCAGCAGCTCGCGGGCCTTGCCGACCTGCCAGCTCCGGCTGCGCGAGCCGGGGTTGTAGAGCGCCAGCACCAGATCGGCGGCGGCCGCGGCGCGCAGCCGGCCCGCGATCACCTCCCAGGGCTTGAGCCGGTCGGAGAGCGAGACGACGGCGTAGTCGTGCCCGAGCGGTGCACCCGCCCGCGCGGCCGCCGCGTGCGCGGCCGTCATGCCCGGCAGCACCCGCACCGGCACATCCCGGTACGGCCCCTCGGACGCGACCTCCAGCACCGCCGTGGCCATCGCGAAGACCCCCGGGTCGCCGGAGGAGACGACGGCGACCCGCCGCCCCTGCCGGGCCAGGTCCAGGGCGAACTCGGCGCGCTCGGACTCCACCTTGTTGTCGGACGCGTGCCGCCGCTGCCCCGGACGGTCGGGGACCCGGTCCAGATAGGTGGTGTAGCCGACGAGGTCCTCGGCGGCGGCCAGCGCGCCGCGCGCCTCCGGCGTCAGCCACAGCGGTCCCGCGGGGCCCAGTCCGACCACGACGACCTCGCCGGCGGTGTCCGCGGGCGCCCCGGCAGTGCCGGTCCCGTCCGTCCCGTCCGTCTCCCGCGCGGCACCGGGCGCGCGGAATGCCGGACCCGTCGCCTCCGCGACCCGGCTCGGCAGCACCGCCACCGAGAAGTACGGCACCGACTCCGGATCGACCTCGGCCAGCGGCGCCGTGCGCTCCGCGCTCATCGTCGCGCGCTCCGCGTACCGGGCGTCGTCCAGCCGGCCCGCCCGGTCCAGGGCGCGGCGTACCGCCGGGAAGGTGCGGCCCAGCTTCAGCACGGCCGCCGAGTCCGTGGCGGCGAGCCGTGCCGTCAGCTCCTCCTCCGGCAGGGTGCCGGGCAGGATCGTCAGCACCTCCTCGCCCTCCACCAGCGGCTTCCCGAGGCGGGCCGAGGCGGCGCTCACCGAGGTCACGCCCGGGACCACCTCCGTCGGATAGCGGTCGGCCAGCCGCTTGTGCATGTGCATGTACGAGCCGTAGAAGAACGGGTCCCCCTCGGCGAGCACCGCGACCGTGCGCCCGGCGTCGAGATGCGCGGCCAGCCGGGCCGCGGCCTTCTCGTAGAACTCGTCGAGGGCGCCCCGGTAGCCGCCGGGATGGTCGGTCGTCTCCGTGGTGACCGGGTAGACCAGCGGCTCCTCGATGTGCCCGGGCCGCAGATGGCGTTCCGCGATGGACCGCGCGATGCTCCGGCCGTGCCGGGCGCTGTGGTACGCCACGACGTCCGCCCCGGCGATGACCTCGACCGCGCGGACCGTCATCAGCGACGGGTCGCCGGGGCCGAGGCCCACTCCGTAGAGCCGGCCGGTGGGCCGGGACTGCTGCTCGCTCACTCTTCCTCGCTCGCAATCGCGTTGATCGCGGCCGCGGCCATCGCGCTGCCGCCGCGCCGCCCCCGCACCACCAGGTGGTCGAGGCCCGCCGGGTGGGCGGCCAGGGCCTCCTTGGACTCGGCCGCGCCGATGAAGCCCACCGGCACACCGATGACCGCCGCCGGGCGCGGCGCGCCCTCCTCGATCATCTCCAGCAGCCGGAAGAGCGCCGTCGGCGCGTTGCCGACGGCGACGACCGCCCCGTCGAGCCGGTCGCGCCAGAGTTCGAGCGCGGCGGCGCTGCGCGTGGTGCCCATCCGCCCGGCCAGTCCCGGCACCGAGGGGTCGGCCAGCGTGCACAGCACCTCGTTGCCGGCGGGCAGCCGCTTCCGGGTGACCCCGCTCGCGACCATCCGGGCGTCGCACAGGACCGGGGCACCGGCGCGCAGTGCCGCCCGCGCGCGGGTCACGACCGACGGGGTGTAGCCGAGGTCCCGGACCAGGTCGGTCATGCCGCAGGCGTGGATCATCCGGACCGCGACCTGGCTGACGTCCGCGGGCAGCCCTGTGAGGTCGGCCTCGGCGCGGATGGTGGCGAAGGACTGGCGGTAGATGGCCGCGCCGTCCTTCTCGTAGTCGAACACGGTCACTGTGCCCTCGCTGATGTCGTTTCACGGGCCGCCGCCGGTGCCGCGGCCGTCTGATGGGGAGCCGGTACGGGACCGGGCGCCGCCGGGGCGCGGTACGTCTCCGGCTCCGTGCCCCGGACGGTGACCCGGTAGCCGGGCACCGCCCCGTCGCCCGTCCCCGGGGCGACGGCCACGACGTCGACCCGTGCTCCGGCGGGACGGCCGCAGCGGCGCTCGCAGCCGGACCAGTACACGGGCAGCCTCCCGGCCGCCGTCTCCGGGCGCACGACGGGCAGCGCCCCGACGACCGACCGGGCCGCGTCGGCGCGCACGTCGGCCAGGGACTTGGCGCAGCCGGGCAGCCCCGTGCAGGCGCCCACGCCGTACCAGGGCGAACCGGGATCGGTCACGAACCCGGCGTCCCGCAGCCGCCGCAGGGCCGCCGGGCCGCTGTCCGCGGGGAGCCCGGGGACGACGACGCCGCGCCAGGGCGTCACCCGCAGCTCCGCCGTTCCCTCGCGCCCGGCGAGTTCCGCGAGCAGCCGCCAGGCGGCGGCGGTGACCCGGCCCAGGGGAGCGGCGACGACCGGCGCGCACCGGCCGTCCGGCCCGGTGACGAGACCGGGCACCGGGGCGGCGGACCGGGAAGCGCCCGCACCGTCACCGGTCCGGCCCTCCCGGTCCCCGGGCCCGGCCCGGTTCGCGCCGCCGGCGGCCGCGGGCGGGTTCCCGGCGTCCGTGGCCCCGTCCTCGCTCCGGCCGCCGGCGGCCGCGGCCGGGCCCTCGCCGTCCGCCGCCGCTCCGGAGCGCGGTGCCGGAGCCGAGGCGATGCCTGCCCGGTCCAGATGCGCGAGGAGCAGGGCGGGGCCGAGCGGGAGTGCATCCGTGCCCGAGCCCGTACCGGAGCCGGAGCCCGTGCCGGAGCCGGCCGTTCCGGCGGGGGGAGGCGGAGTCCCGGGCGGCGGGCCGGCGAGCAAGTCCCGTACCCGCCAGGTGCGTCCGGGGGTTGTCGCTGCCGCCTGAAGGAACGCCGCCGCGGCCGCCACGGCCGCGCGCGG
>NZ_WHPN01000062.1 GCF_009735685.1 Streptomyces lycii
CGCACGGGCCGCCGCACGGGGCGGGCCCCCGCACGGCACGAGTCGGCGTACCGCACGGGCTGCCTCACGAGACGGACCGTACGAAACGGGTCCGCGTCAATGCGCGCCGGAGTGCCCGTCGCCGTGCCTGCCCGAGCCCCCGTCACCGGAGTGCCCGTCGCCGTGCCCGCCGGAGCCCCCGTCACCGGAGTGCCCCGGCTTCCCGGAGGGTTCCGGCTTCCCGGAGGGTTCCGCGCCCCCGGGGTGCTCCTTCTCCCCGGGGTGTTCCGAGCCGCCGTGCGACGGGGCCGTCTCCACCTCGCCGCCCAGGCTGTCGCGCACACCGGCGAGCACCTCCGGTTCGCCGACCGCGACCCATTTCGGCCCGACCAGATAGGAGCCTCCGTACGCCTGTGCCTCGGACAGCCAGTCCTGCTGTCCCCGGTGGGTGGCGAACGTGGTGAGGACGTAGCGCCCGTCCCCCTCGCCGCAGAGACCCTGGCGGAGTTCGGCGGCGTCGATCTGGATGTCCGGCTCACAGGTGGCCTTCTCGGCCAGTTGTTCGACGGTGCCGGTCGCCGTCCTCGGGGCCCCGCGGTCCTTCCTCCCGGTTCCGTCGTCCGTTCCGCCGCAGCCCGCGGCGAGCAGCAGCACGCCGCCGGCCGTCAAAGCGGCGGCCCCGGTACGGAAGTTGCGTCCCATCGTCGGATCCTCCACGTGATGCGTCCCCACGCACGGGCCATCGTGCCCGTTCCGGAGCGCCGCCGGGTGGAGAACGGCAGGTCCGCGCGCCCCATTGCTCTGCCCCAATCCGGTCATTACCGTGCACAACTCACTCTTCTGTTGTCGCTTTGCTACGCACCGTGGGGAGCGTTCGTGACCGGATTGACTCGACGCATGCTGCTGGGCACTGCCGGAGCGATCGGCCTCGGTACGGCTCTGAGCAGCCACTCCCCCGCCGGCGCCGCGGCCGGGGCGCCGGAGCCCGCCGGCCGGCCGCTCTTCGACACCGCCCCGGCGCGCGCCGCCCTGGAGCGGCTGCTGGGTGAGCGGCACGCCGCCCAGTTCCGGCTGCGGGCCCTGCGCGGCGGCCCGGAGCGCTTCCGCGTCGCAGGCGCCGCCGGAGCCGTCGAGATCTCGGGCACCGGCCCCGCGGTCCTCCTCACCGGCGCGCACTGGTATCTGAAGTACGTCTGCCGCGCGCACATCTCCTGGGCCGGTACGCACACCGCGCTGCCCGACCGGCTGCCCGCGCCGGACAGCCCGCTGGAGCGGTCCGCCACCGTGCCGCACCGGTTCGCGCTCAACGACACCCACGACGGCTACACCGCCCCGTACGCCGACTGGGCCCGCTGGGAACGCCTGATCGACGTCATGGCCCTGCACGGCTGCAACGAGGTGCTGGTCACCGCCGGCCAGGAGGCCGTCTACCACCGCTTGCTCCAGGACTTCGGCTACACGGACGCGGAGGCCCGCGCCTGGATCCCGGCCCCCTCGCACCAGCCGTGGTGGCTGCTGCAGAACATGAGCGGCTACGGCGGCCCGGTCAGCCCGGAGCTGATCGCGCGGCGCGCCGCGCTGGCCCGCCGGATCACCGACCGGATGCGCGAACTCGGCATGTCCCCGGTGCTGCCCGGCTGGTTCGGCACCGTCCCGGACGGCTTCGCCGACCGCAACCCGGGCGCCCGCACCGTCCCGCAGGGCACCTGGGCCGGACTGAAGCGGCCCGACTGGCTCGACCCGCGCACCGAGGTCTTCGCCGAGGCCGCCACGTCCTTCTACCGCCACCAGGAAGACCTCTTCGGCCCCGTCAGCCACTTCAAGATGGACCTGCTGCACGAGGGCGGCGACCCCGGTGACGTGCCCGTTCCCGAGGCCGCCCGCGCCGTCGAGTCCGCGCTGCGCGCCGCCCGCCCCGACTCCGTGTGGGTGATCCTCGGCTGGCAGGACAACCCGCGCCGGGACGTGCTCGACGCCCTCGACCAGGACCGGGTGCTGGTCGTGGACGGCCTCTCCGACCTGGACACGGTCACCGACCGGGAGACCGACTGGGGCGGCGCGCCGTACGCGTTCGGCACCATCCCGAACTTCGGCGGCCGCACCACCGTCGGCGCCAAGACGCACATGTGGGCCGAGCGCTTCACCGCCTGGCGCGACAGACCCGGCAGCAGACTCGTCGGCACCGCCTACATGGCCGAGGCCGCCGAGCGCGACCCCGCCGCCTTCGAGCTGTTCAGCGAGCTGGCCTGGCGGCAGGAGCCGGTGGACCGGACCGCGTGGTTCCAGGGGTACGCCGACTTCCGCTACGGCGAGCGGGACGAGCACGCCCGCGCGGCCTTCTCGGCGCTGCGCGACACCGCGTACGAGATCAGCAGCCGGGACGGCCGCCCGCACGACAGCATCTTCGCCGCCCGCCCGAGCCTCACCGCGAACTCCGGCACCCACTACGCGACGCACACCCCGGCGTTCGACCTGCCGGGCTTCGACCGGGCGTTCGCCGCGCTGATGGCCGTGCCGAAGGGGCTCCGCGGCTCCGACACCTTCCACTACGACCTCGCCGACACCGCCCGGCAGGCGCTCGCGAACCGCTCCTGGGTGCTGCTCCCCCAGCTCCGTACCGCCTACGAACGCCGCGACCGCTCCGCCTTCACCGGACTGGCCGCCCTGTGGCTCCGGCTGATGCGGCTCAGCGACGACCTGGCCCTCGCCGACCGCCGGTTCCTGCTCGGCCCCTGGCTCGAGGACGCCAGGCGGATGGCGTCGGACCCGGAGGAGGAGGCCCAGCTGGAGCGCACGGCCCGGGTGCTCGTCACCACCTGGGCGGACCGGCCCACCGCGGACGGCGGCCGGCTCGCCAACTACGCCAACCGCGACTGGCACGGCCTCATCGGCGACGTGCACCTCCCGCAGTGGCGGAGCTATCTGGAGGAACTGGAGTCCGCCCTCGCCGAGGAGCGCGAACCGAAGTCCTTCGACTGGTACGCGACCGAGGAACCGTGGACGCGGGAGCGCAGGCGCTATCCCACCGAGCCCGGCACGAACCTGGAGAACGTGGCCCGCACGGTCCACCGGGCGCTCGCGACGGCCCCGTACCAGGGCGGCGTGACCGTCACCGCCGAACCGGCCACCGTGCCGCCCGGCGGCAGCGCCGTCCTCACCGCCGCCTTCCGCAACCTCAACGGGCTCGCCCCCGCGGGCACCGTCGACTTCGCGTTCGAGGGCTCCGGCGGCGGCAACGCCCTCGAAGCCGAGCCGCTGGGCCCCGTCTCGGTGCCCGGCGTCCCGGCGGGCGGCACCGCAGAGACCCGCTGGCGGGTCACGGCCCCGGACCGGCCCCTGGAGAAGCCGCTGACCCCGCTGCCGTACGAGACGGCGGTGCGGTACGGCGAGGGCCGCGCTCGGGTCCGCACCACCCACCCCGGCGTCCTCCATCTGGCCGGCGCCCTCGGCGCGGAATGGCGTACGACGACCACGAACGACGCCGTCTTCGGCCGGCTCGCCGACCGCTACGGCATCGCGGGCGGCGGGGCCGATCTGTGGCGCGCGACCGCCGAGTTCGGCTCGCTGTACCGCCCGGGCGCGCTCACCATCGGGGCCGTGGTCACCGTGCGCGTCGACAGCCAGGAGAACACCGGTCCCTGGGCCCGGGCGGGCATCGTCGTCCGGGACGACCTGGCCGAGGCGGGCGCGCCCGGCTTCCTGAACCTCGCCGTCACGCCGTCCAGCGGGGTGGTGCTCTCCTTCGACTCCACCGGCGACGGCACCCTCGACACCTACCGCCGGGTGACCGGGACGGCCGCACCGGTGCTGCTCCGGCTGACCCGGACCGGCAGGGACTCGTACACCGGGGAGTTCTCGGCCGACGACGGCACGACCTGGCGGGCGGTCGGCACGGTCCGGGTGCCGGGTGCGGCGGCGGACGGGCAGGACACGGGGATGTTCATGACGGCGGCGAACGGGGGCGGCCCGGCGCGCGGACTCGTCGAGTTCAGCGGCTGGCGGACCGACTGAACGGCCCGGCGGGGTGGCCGCCCGCACCGGGCCGGGCCGGCGGCGGCACCCACACCGGTGCGACGCGGCCCGCGCCTGAGGCAGAGGCGGAGGCGGAGGCGGAGGCGGGGAAGGTTACGGGGGCGGGGCACGGGGGTGGTGCCGTCGCGCCGCTCGCGGGCGGGACCGCGGCGGCGGCACCACGCCGGGGCGGACGGTGGTCCGTCCTCCGCACGGGACCACGGCCCCTCCCCCGCAACGGGCCGCGGCACCTCACCCCCACGGGACCGCGGTCCCTCCCCCGCACGGGACCGCGGCGCGCCACCTCGGCGGCGGCGTCCCACCCGCGCCGTCCCGTCCGGCCCCGGTGACCAACGCCCGCATCACTCGTTCAGCTGGTTGTGACTCGCCCAGACGCAGACCCGACCGCTCCCCGCCCGCCGGGCCGCCCGGCGGGCGCCGTCGGTGCCGTGGGGCCGGAGCTGGCCGAGGCGGCGCTCGTCGAGCACTATCCGCGGCTCGTCCGGCTCGCCTATCTGATCCTGCCGTCCGGCCCCGACCGTTCCCGCAGGGTGCTGGCCGCGCACGCCGTGACCCAGCGGGCGCTCCCCCGCCG
>NZ_WHPN01000063.1 GCF_009735685.1 Streptomyces lycii
GGGGCGCCGCCGCTGCGGGCACTTCCGGACCGGGGCCCTCCGGTGCCGCTGGTCCGGCGGCCCCCGGTGCGGGCGTCGCCGGGCCGGGGGCACCCGGTTCCGGGCGGCCGGGTGCGGCCGGGGTGCCCGTACCGCCGTAGGGCACCTCGCAGCGCTCCGTGCGCAGCTCGGCGACCCGCTGTTCCAGGAGGTCCCGGAGCGCGGACACCGGCATGGGCCCGGCCGACAGCTGGAGCAGCGACAGCAGTTGCGGTACGGCCTCCACGACCTCGGCCACCACGGTGGGGGCGAAGGCCGACGGTGCCGGGTGGGCGATCGACCAGGCGTCGAGCAGCGCCACCCAGCCGCGCAGCGCCGCGGTGTCGTCGCGGTCCCAGGCCTGGAGCCGCCAGCCGGGGCGGGCCACGCCGCCGTGCAGCTCGACGAGACCGGCCAGCCGGGCCCGGTCCCAGTCCGCCCTGGCCTGGTGCGCCGTCAGCCCCAGCGCCTCCGCGGCCCGTTCGGCCGCCTCCCCGGACAGCGCCCCCGTACCGCCCGGAGCGGGGCGGCCACCGCCGTCGCGGGTGCGTTCGGCGTCGGCCCAGCGGGCGATCCGTACCGCGCCGCTCAGCCTCTCCCGGGCGTGCCGGGCCAGTTCCGACGGGGCGGGGGTGCCGGCCGGCGGTGTGGGGGCGGAGGCGCCCCAGGCCGGGGGGCCCTTCCGTTTGCGACGCGTCGTCACCGCCTCGCGGGCAGCGGCGATCGGCCGTCGGGGTACGAGATGAAGCCGGGAGTCGCGCGGGGTACGGGACGTCACGGGAGCAGTCTCGCGGCTGACCCCCGGAAATCCCAACTCGGGGACCGTTCAGGCATTCCCCCGCCCGGCCCTGCCGCCGCGACGCCTCCTCCGGCCGGGTGGGCGGCGGACCGGCCACGGCTCACATCAGCGGGGTCAGGAAGCGGCGCAGCGCCTCCTCGTAGCCCTCGGGGTCGGCGTTCCACATCGCGGCGTGCGGGGCGTGCCGGACCACGTGCAGGCTGACCAGGTCGGGGCGCGCCTCGGCGAGGCGGGAGGAGATGTCCCAGGGGGCGAGCCGGTCGTCGGGGCCGTGGACGATCAGCGTCGGAACGGAGAGCCCCGCGGGATCCCAGGCCCCGGACCGGCTGCCGGACCCCAGTGCGGCCCGCTCCCCCGCTCCGGCCCCGCCGCCGTTCCCGGGACGGGCCCGGCCGCCGTGCCCCGGCCCGCCCCGGCCGGCGTCTCCCAGCCCGGCCCTGCCCTGGGCCGCCCGCACCGCCAGCGGCAGCAGCGGGCCCGGTGTGCGGTGCGCGGCCGCGAGGGCGCGGACCGTCGTCCGCCAGTCCAGCACCGGCGAGTCCAGGACCAGTCCGCTGATCCGGTGCCGCAGCGCGGAGTCCGCCGCGGTGCGCAGCGCCATCGTGGCCCCGGTCGACCAGCCGTACAGCACGACGCGGCGCGCGCCGCTCCGGACCGCGAACCGCAGGGCCGCGTCCAGGTCGCGCCACTCCGTGTCGCCGAGATGGCCGACGCCGTCGGGGGACCGGGGCGCGCCCGGGTCACCCCGGTAGGCGATGTCGAGCACCGGGAACTGCCGGTCGTGCAGGAAGGGCATGACCACCATGGGGTGCTCGCGGGTCGTGCCGAGGCCGTGGGCGGTGACGACCCAGGTGTCGCGGCCGCCGGGCACCAGCCAGCCGGGCAGCGTCCCCAGCTCGCCGGGCACCTCCACGTCCTCGTGGTCCAGGCCGTGCGCCTCGCCGGGGTCGCCGACGTAGACCTGCGGGGTGAGCCGCATCCGGGAGCCGGGCCTCAGGTGGCCGCGCTGCACCCGGACCAGCCGGCGCACCACGGTGTCGGCGGAATGCGATGCTCCGCCGAGCACGGGGCCGACGACGGCGTGCGTGTCGCGGCCGGTGAGCCCGTAGGTGCCGGGCCGCTGCGAGGCCAGGGCGCGGGTCAGGGCCACTTCGTCGGCGGTGGTGGCGTGGACGGTGAGCCGCGGGTCGCTCGGCAGCGGCCGGGACGGCTTGAGGGCGTTGTCGCAGGCGTGGCGTCCGGCGGCCACCGCGGCCGCGGCGGCGCCGAGCACGGTGGTCGCGGCGACGGCCGCCGCTGTACGAGGTCGCATCCGTCCCAGTGTGCTGCGGCCGGGGGGCCGCTGCCAGTACGGGACGCCCGCGGAGTGACGCGGCGGCCGCCGCCGCTCAGCCCTGCGGGCCGTAGCCGGCGAGCTTCTCGGAGACCTCCCGCAGCTGTCCGGCGGAGATCAGGGAGGGTTCCAGGCCGGGCACCGAGCGGGCCGCCAGCCAGACGCGGCACATCCACTCCAGCTGCGCGGTGCGGTCGTACGCCTGGTCGAGAGTCGCGCCACAGGTGACGGTGCCGTGGTTGCGCAGCAGGCAGCCGGTGCGGTCGCGCAGGGCGTCCAGGGTGTGCCGGGCCAGTTCGTCGCTGCCGTAGAGCGCGTACGGCGCGACGCGCACGGGGCCGCCGAGCGCGGCGGCCGTGTAGTGCACGAGCGGTAGCTCGGTCACCAGGGTGGACACGGCCGTGGCGTGCACGGCGTGGGTGTGCACGACGGCCTCGGTGCCGCTCCGGCCCTCCCGGTGAACGGCGAGGTGCAGCGGCAGCTCGCTGGTCGGCTTCAGGGTGCCCGTCACCTGCCGTCCGGCGAGGTCGACCGCGACGGCGTCGGCGGGGCCGAGGCGGTCGTACGGCACACCGCTGGGGGTGACGAGTACGGTGTCCCCGACCCGCAGCGAGACATTGCCCGAGGTGCCGACGACGAGCCCGTCCCGGGCGGTGCGCCGGGCCGTGGCCACCAGCTCGCGCCAGGCGTCCCGGTACAGGGAGTCGTCCGGGGAGACGCGGGAGAGGTCCTCCGGGGAGCCGTCCGGAGCGTCGTACGGGGCGTCCGCGGGGGATCCGTACGAGGGCCGGGACGCGCCCGGTCCGCCCCGGTGCCCCTCCGTGGATCCGTCCCGGTGTCCTTCCGGGGGGCCGTCCGTGTGGGCGTGCCGCTGTGTCATCCGCCTCACCTCCGCGGCCGATGCTGGCAGACGGCCCGCCCCGGGGTTCCCCCGGCCCCCCGGCGCTCCTCCCGTTCACCGTCCGCCAACTCGCCCGGCAGCACAGCTGTTTGCCGGAACGCCCGATCGTGTTCAATCGCTGCTTGAAGAAGACCTCACACTTTGCCCGTGACTGTCCGCATATGCCCGCTCACATCGCCCGGGGGCGCGCAGAACTCCGGTCCGGCAATAGCACTCGGATGCCCCCTTCAGTTCACCTTCCGTTCACCGACCCTCTTTAGCGTCACGAATGTCTCTGGCCCCCGAACGATTGCCTGGGTGAATGGAACACATCACGCTTCTCATCGGGATCGTGATCATCACGGCCTTGGTGTTCGACTTCACGAACGGCTTCCACGACACCGCCAACGCCATGGCCACCACCATCTCCACCGGGGCACTCCGGCCCAAGACAGCGGTGGCGATGTCGGCGGTCCTCAATCTCGTCGGCGCCTTCCTCTCCGTGGAGGTCGCCAAGACCATCTCCGGCGGCATCGTCGACGAGAGCGGCATCCAACCCGAAGTGATCTTCGCCGGGCTGGTCGGCGCGATCGTCTGGAACCTGCTGACCTGGCTGGTGGGCCTGCCCTCCAGCTCCTCGCACGCCCTCTACGGCGGACTGATCGGCGCCACCCTGTTCTCGGCCGGCAGCAGCGCGGTCCACGTCGACGTGGTGATGATGAAGGTCCTCATCCCTGCCGTCGCCGCCCCGCTGGTCGCCGGTCTCGCGGCGATGGCCGCGACCCGGCTCACCTACCGGCTCACCGAGAAGCGCGACGAGCGGGACACCGCGAAGGGCTACCGTGCCGGGCAGATCGCCTCGGCCGCCCTGGTCTCCCTCGCGCACGGCACGAACGACGCGCAGAAGACCATGGGTGTGATGACGCTCGCGCTGATCACCGGTGGCGTGCTCGACCCCGACGCGGGCCCGCCGTTCTGGGTCATCACCTCGGCCGGTGTCGCCATCGCGCTCGGCACGTACCTCGGCGGCTGGCGCATCATCCGCACCATGGGCAAGGGCCTCACCGACATCCAGCCGCCGCAGGGCTTCTCCGCCCAGACCGGTGCCGCGACCGTCATCCTGGCCTCCTCGCACCTCGGCTTCGGCCTCTCCACCACCCAGGTCTGCTCGGGCGCGATCATGGGCTCCGGGCTCGGCCGCAAGGGCGGTGTCGTGCGCTGGTCGACGGCGACCCGGATGTTCATCGCCTGGGGCCTGACCCTGCCCGCCGCGGGCCTGGTCGCCGGTGCGGCGGCCCTGCTGGCCGGACAGGGCGACTGGGGCGTCACCGCCGTCGCGGTGCTGGCTCTCGCCGCCGGTTTCGCCATCTGGAAGAAGTCGCGGCGGCAGCCGGTCGACCACACCAACGTCAACACGCCGGACATCCCGGCCCAGCGGACCTCCGGGTCCGAGGGGCTCCAGGACGAGCCGGCGGGGGTCGTCACCGCCGCCGTGCAGGCCGTCTCCCCGCCGCCCGCCGGCCCCGCCGCCGCGCAGGTCTCCGGGCAGGCGACCGACCGGTCCGAGCCGGCCGGCACCTCCGAGCCCGCCGACAAGCCCGCCGACAAGCCCGCCGACAAGCCCGCCAACAAGCCCGCCGACAAGGCAGCCGCGGTCTAGGTACAGGCCGGGACAGGAAAAGGAAGCACCGCATGGACATCGACTGGGCAGCACTCGGCCAGGTCTTCGGCGTCAGCCTCGTGGTGACCGTCGCCATCGTCGGCCTGTTCACGGTCGGCATCGTGGGCACCTCCCGCAAGCCGCAGCCCGACTCCGGGTCCACGGCGCCGGGCGCCGCTCCGGCGCCGGCGGCCCGTGCGGGCGCCTACGCCTGCTTCGCGCTGTGCGCGGCCGCCGTGGCGTACGGCATCTACCTGATCGTCGCCTAGCGCCTCGGTCACCGGCCCCGGGAGGGGCGGCGTCGCAACGCCGCCCGCCCCCGGGGCCTTCGCGTGCCCGCCGCCCGTACGGGCTCCGGGCGCGCCCCCGGTGTGCGCCCGCGCACACTCCTCCGTCGCAGGTCAAGGGGAAGTTGACGGGGGTCGCCGGGCGTGGTGGACTGCCGGGGCCAAACGGCGGCAGGAGAGGAAGCCGGTGCGAATCCGGCGCGGTCCCGCCACTGTCACCGGGGAGCGCACCCCCACCGAGACGTCACGGCCCGCACGCGGGCTGGAAGGCCGGGGGCGGGCGCGGATCCGGGAGCCAGGAGACTCTCACCGCCGGTCACGTCGAGCCAGGGCGCGGACCCTGAGTGAGGACACTGCGATGCCCGGCTGCCGCCGACCGCTCTTCCCCTGTGCACCCCTGACGCACACGCCCCGCCGTGTGCCCGAGATCTTCCGGCGAGGCGTGACGGCGGTCTGACCGATGCCTGCCGAACACCCCGTCCCCGGGCCGGCCGGCGGTGCCGTGCTCGGGTTCCTGTGCGACCTCGCCCTGGGCGATCCCTCGCGCGGTCATCCCGTGGCCGCCTTCGGGCGTTTCGCCGCTGCCGCCGAACGCCTGCTGTGGCGCGAC
>NZ_WHPN01000064.1 GCF_009735685.1 Streptomyces lycii
GCGCCGACGGGAGCGGCGCGGACGGTGCCGCTCCGGGTGGCGGCTGGGAGCGGCGGCTCGCGCACGGCCTGTCGTTCCTGCGCCGCCGGGTCACCGGGGAGTACGAGGTCGACGAGTTCGGCTACGACCGGGAACTGACCGACCAGGTCCTCATGTCGCTGCTCCGCCCGCTGTACGAGAAGTACTTCCGGGTCGAGGTGAAAGGCATCGAGAACATCCCCGACACCGGCGGCGCGCTGGTCGTCTGCAACCACTCGGGGACGCTGCCGCTGGACGGGCTGATGCTTCAGGTGGCGGTTCACGACAACCACCCGGCGGACCGGAATCTGCGGCTCCTCGCCGCCGACCTCGTCTTCATGCTGCCCGTCGTCAACGAGCTGGCGCGCAAGGCCGGGCACACGCTGGCCTGCGCGGAGGACGCTCAGCGGCTGCTGGAGCGGGGTGAGGTGGTCGGGGTGATGCCGGAGGGCTTCAAGGGCATCGGGAAGCCCTTCGCCGACCGGTACAAGCTCCAGCGGTTCGGGCGGGGCGGGTTCGTGTCGACGGCTCTGCGGGCGGGCGCGCCGATCGTGCCCTGCTCGATCGTCGGCGCCGAGGAGATCTACCCGATGATCGGGAACGCCAAGACGGTCGCCCGGCTGCTGGGCTTCCCGTACTTCCCGATCACGCCGACGTTTCCCTGGCTCGGGCCGCTGGGGGCCGTGCCCCTGCCGACGAAGTGGACGATCCAGTTCGGGGAGCCGATCCCGACCGACGGCTATCCGCAGGATGCGGTCGACGACCCGATGCTGATGTTCAATCTCACGGACCAGGTCCGGGAGACGATCCAGCACACCCTCTACAAGCTGCTGGTGCAGCGCCGCTCGGTGTTCTTCTGAGGCTGAGGCCGCGGTCTTGCTGAGCCGTTCCGCGCGCTGCCGCGTCCCGCTGCTCCGGGCTGCCGGGCCTCGCCGCTACTGGGTCCGCCGTGGATCGCCGCCCGTGGCCCGTGGCCCGTGTCCTGCGGCGTGTGTCCTGCGGCGTGTGGCCTGTGGCCTGCGGCATGTGGCCTGTCGCCCTGGACTGTGGACTGCTGTGGACTGTGACCCGTGGCTCCTGGGATCCGGTCGTTCGGTCCGCTCCGGTACGGATCGGACCGTCGTCGCGGAAGCCCTGGTCTCCCGAAAGCGAACGACCGGTGTGCCCCAGCGGCTCGCTGGGGCACACCGGTCGCCGGCATGGCGGTGCCGGTCTCACGTGGAGCGCTGAACGCCCTTGTCGCTCCTGTCGCTCCTGTCGGTTGTTCGCTGGTCTCTGTCGGCTCTGTCGGCTCTGTCGACCCGTCGGCCTGTTCGGGCTTGTGGTGCCGACTCGTGCTGGCGGCTCGCGGTGCCGGTCGACGGGGAACTAGCCCGCTTCCTCCTGGCTGATTCCGAGTCCGGGCAGCAGGCCGGGCAGCACCGGCGGCAGGGTGATCTCGGGCTGCGCGGGTGTGCCGTCCCGCTCGCCGCCGGGGGAGGACGGCAGGGTGCCGCCGGACTCGGGCGGGTCGAGCAGGTCGCCCGCGCCGCCGATCAGTCCGTCCTCCCGCTGCCGGGTCTCGGACGGCTCGGGGCTGTCGCCCCGGCCGGAGCCGTCCGTGGACGGGTCGCTCCGCGACGGTGTCGGCTCCTGCGAGGTGTGCTCCGAACCGGACGGGCCGGAGGAACCGGAGCCGCTGTCCCCGCCACCGCGCCCGTCACCGCCGGGCGGCTGCGGCAGCAGCGACTTGAGCGGTCCGACCTCGTCCTCTATGGCGTCGAAGACGTCCGTCACCTCGTCGCTCACGTCCGTGAGCTGTACGGGTAGCCGGTCCTTGAGCGCGCGCCAGCCGCTCCGGTGGGTCTCGGAGAAGGAGTTGAGGACCTGCATGGGGCCGAGCGAACCGTCCCGCTCGTAGGCGGAGCGGAGCAGCCGGTGACCCTCGGCGGCATCGTGCCGCATGCCGGAGAGGGCGCGGCGGACGGCCCCGAGGGATTCGTGGTCGAGGCTGCCGGAGCGGCCGCGCTCCATCAGCCGACGGGCCTCGCCGAGCCGGGTCGAGGCCTGGTCGAGATAGATCTCGCCCCGGTCGCGCTCGTCGTCGGCGAAGCCTAGCTCCATGTTCTCCATGCCGCGCTTGAGGCCGTAGAGCGAGTCGCCGGGCAGCGCGTCGGAGCTGGCGGCGGCGACGCCGCTGAACGCCCCGGCCGCGACGCCGACGGTCAGCCCGCCGGCGGCGATCCCCTTGGACCAGCGGGAGCGCGGCTTGAGCCTGTGGAGCGGGCTCGCCCGGTGGGCGTGACGGCCGGAACGCTGCTCCGGGACCGGCCGGCCTGCCGGGCCGCCGTCCTCGGCGAACATGGATTCCACGGCCGCGACCAGCTGGGCCCGCTGCACGGTCTTGACCTCGGGGTCCAGCGCCGGCGCCGGCACCTCGCCGAGTCCGGCCGCGACCTCCAGCAGTCTGCCCTGTTCGGGGTCGTCCGCCGACTGGCCGGGCTGTCGCGCCGTGCCGTCTTCGCGTGACTGCTCGTCCAGGGCGTCGGCGAAGGCGTTCGCCCGCCGGTGCGCCGGTACGGATCCGATCACGGGCGGCACCTCCTCTCCTCATCACCTGCGACTCCGTGACCAACGGGGAAGTTGCGCACCTTGAGCGCAACCACTCGATCGAGTGAGTCGGCGGCAGGCGTGACGCGACCGCCGGGAGTCTGCACCCCGGACAACGAGCGGCTGCGGGAAGTGGTTACGCAGGAATGACGATCCGGCCGGTGTGGGACGCGCCACAATCCCCGCCGGGGGCGGACGGAGCGGGTGGGTGCTCCGTTCGGCGGACGGTCCCCGGCGGGGTCTCGGTCGACGGACGGCGGTGAGCGGCGGGCGGTGGGCGGTCGGCGGTTGCCGGTCGGCGGGTGACGTCGGGCGGTGGTCAGCCGCCAGCCATAAGCCACCAGCCGTAAGCCATCGGCCATCGGCCATCGGCCATCGGTCAGTGCTTGCCGGTGCGGTCGGCGGTCGCACCGGCCAGCTTGCGGCTGTCGTACGGCGGCCGTCGTACGGGCGGTCGGCGGGGGAGGGGCGTCGGTCAGCGGGCGTCCTCCGGGAGGAGCCGGGCCAGGGTGCGCACCGCGCGGTACTGGAGGGTCTTGATCGCACCCTCGTTCTTCCCCATCACCCGCGCCGTTTCGGCCACCGAGAGCCCTTGCAGGAAGCGCAGCGTCACGCACTCCTGCTGCTGCGGGTTCAGCCGGCGGACGGCGTCCAGCAGGGTGTCGTTGGACAGCGTCTCCAGGACGGAGTCCTCGGGGCTGCGGGCGACCTCGTTGGCGTCGAGCATCTCGCCGGTGGTGACCTCCAGCCGGAAGCGGCTGGACTTGAAGTGGTCGGCGACGAGATTGCGGGCGATGGTCACGAGCCAGGCGCCGAAGTCGCGGCCCTGCCAGGTGAATGTGGAGATGCGGCGCAGGGCGCGCAGGAACGTCTCGCTGGTGAGGTCCTCGGCGGTCGCCCTGCTGCCGACGCGGTAGTAGATGTAGCGGTAGACGGTGTCGGCGTACTGGTCGTAGAGGGCGCCGAAGGCGTCGGCCTCTCCCTGCTGGGCGCGTTCGACGAGATCCATCATGCGACGGCTGTCGCTGCCCGCGGCGGGGTGCCGGGCCGTTCTGGCCGGGCCCTTGTCGGTGCCGGCGGCGCCGGCGGTGCCGGAGGTACCGGAGGCGAGCGGGGCCCGTCGGGTCACGGCGGCGTTCTCGGCGGCCAGGGCGCGGGCGGTGTGGACGGGATGGGCGGGGACGGGGCGGACGGGGGCGGGGACGGCAGCGGGGACATGCGCGGCGAGGGCGGGGACGGCGTACGCGGTGGGGACGAGACCGCGGAGCCGGTCGAGGACCGCGGCGCGGAGCGTGGCCAGGCCCGAGGCGTCAACCCCGACGTGTGGGTACACGGGACTCCCAGAGGCAGAGCTTCATCACATGCAGTGCGGAACCGTTCACCCGGTGTGAGGGCTGATGGGACCGGAATGCGTCTGAGGAGAATAACGCTTCGTACAGGCGACGCTACACCCCGTTGCTCAAATCATCGATTAGTTCCCGTGCCCTGTGGGTTGACGACCGATCCGATATCGAACGATGAGCGATCTTGGATCGTTCACAGTCGCCTTCTGCCCATTTCCGGGTTGTGATGTGGCGGTGCGCCGGTTCTGGGAGGTCCGTGGGGAAACGGCGGCGCCGGGTGGTGTGTTCCGGGCGCGCGGCCCCGGACCCGGCCGCCGTGCCGGCCCGTGATCCGCCGGCCGCAGCGGGCCGGCTCCCGTCATCGGCGGCGGCGCAGTGCCGCGGCCGCCGCGGCCCCGCCCGCCAGGGCCCCGACCCCGGCGGCAGCGGGGATGCCGACCTTGGCCGCCTTGCGTGCGGTCCGGTAGTCCCGGAGCCGCCAGCCGAGTTCCCGGGCGTGCTCCTTGAGCTTGCTGTCGGGGTTGATGGCGTACGGGTGGCCGACGATCGAGAGCATCGGGATGTCGTTGTGCGAGTCGCTGTACGCCGCGCAGCGCCCCAGGTCCAGGCCCTCGGCGACCGCCAGCGCCCGGACGGCCTCGGCCTTGGCCGGGCCGTGCAGCGGCTCGCCGACCAGCTTGCCGGTGTAGACGCCGCCGACGGACTCCGCGACCGTGCCGAGCGCCCCGGTCAGCCCGAGCCTGCGGGCGATGATCGTCGCGGCCTCGACCGGGGCGGCGGTCACCAGCCACACCTTCTGCCCGGCGTCGAGATGCGCCTGGGCGAGCGCGCGGGTGCCCGGCCAGATCCGGCCGGCCATGTACTCGTCGTAGATCTCCTCGCCCATCTCCATCAGCTCGGAGACGCGGTGGCCGCGGACGATGGACAGCGCGCTCTCCCGGGCGTCCTCCATGTGGCCCGCGTCCTCGACCCCGGCCAGCCGGAACCATGCCTGCTGCCAGGCGAAGCGGACCAGTTCGCGCTTCTGGAAGAACTTCCGCTTGTAGAGGCCGCGGCCGAAGTGGAACAGCGCGGCGCCCTGCATGACCGTGTTGTCGAGGTCGAAGAAGGCGGCGGCGCGGACGTCTCCGCTGACGGGGAACTCCGGCTCGGCCGGTTCCGCGGCCTCCGGCGCGATCGTCTCGCCGGCGAGGGTGTCCGTCGCCGAGGTGATGCGGGCTGCCTCGGCTGCGGCCTCGCCCGCGAGCACGCTGCGTGCCGTGGCGGAGCGCCTGCGAGGGGTGAGCCGTCCGAGAGAGGCCATGGCCCTGAGCATAGCCACTGCGCAGCACCGGCCGGAGTCGGGCGGATTCGCGGGCGTGAACGTCCCGTGACGCCGGAGTTACCCGCCGAGCGCGGCGCGCAGCCGTGCCGGGTCCACCCGCCAGAAGTCGTGCTGGGCGCCGTCGATGAGGACGACGGGGATCTGCTCCCAGTAGGCGTGGTGCAGCTTCTCGTCCCGGGTGATGTCCTTCTCCTCCCAGGGGGTGCCCAGCTCCGCGCAGACGGCGGTGATCACGTCACGGGCCGCGTCGCACAGGTGGCAGCCGGGCTTGCCGATCAGCGTGACGAGCCGGTCGGCCGGGTCGGGGCGCGGGGAGCGGCGCAGCAGGGGGCTCATGCATCGATTGTGCCGCCGCCGGGGGCCTCGCCGCCAACACGCCCGGGCCGGGACCGTACCCCACGCCCGGGCCGGGGCGTGGGGTACGGGCCCGGGGGCTCGCGGTGGCCGGCTGCGGGCTGCGGGGGTCGTATTCGTACCCCGAGCCCGAGCGCGGGGTACGGGGTCCGGGTCACGGGATACGGCGCTCGGGCGCCAGGGCCGGGTGTGGGGTACGGCACTCGGGCACCGGGGCCAGGCGGGGACGCAGGCCCGGGCGCGAGGCCCGGGTGCGGTGCGGCGGTGCGGGTGCGGGCGCGGCGGTGCGGGTGCCCGGCGCGCGGAC
>NZ_WHPN01000005.1 GCF_009735685.1 Streptomyces lycii
CGACGAACGTGGTCTTGCCCACGCCGAAGCCGCCCGCCACCACGATCTTCGCGGACGTGGTGGCACGGGACGGACCGCTAGAGCTTCCGAAGTCCACTGAGCACCCTTTCGAGCAGTGTCACATCCGGCGTCCCGCCGGCCTCGTCGCTGCCGCCCGGCTGGTGGATCGCCACCATCCCCGCCTCGGCGAGGTCCGCGACCAGGATGCGGGCCACCCCCAGCGGGATCGCGAGCAGCGCGGAGACCTCCGCCACCGACTTCACCTCGCGGCACAGATGGCAGATCCGCTGGTGCTCGGGGAGCAGGGTGCCCAGCTGGGACGGATCGGCCGTGGTGCTGACCAGAGCCTCTATGGCGAGCTGGTAGCGCGGCCGGGTTCTGCCCCCGGTCATGGCGTACGGCCGCACCAGCGGCTGGTCGCCCTCGTCCCCGTACGGCGCGGAATGAGCGGCGCCGTAGGGGCCGGGCGAGACGGGCGGCGGGGTCATGGTTCCTCCGGGCTGGACAACGGTTGTCGTCTGGCTGTGCCGGTGGGGGGCCGTGGGTGGTTCGAGGGGGGCGGCTGGCCGGCTTGAGCGGTCGGCTTGCTGTCGTGCGTCGGTCGGGGCGTCGGATGCGTCGGTCGCGTCAGTTCAGCAGGCTTCCCTGGAGTTCGGCGCGCAGGTCCGGGGTGAGGACGCTGCCGGCGCGGTCGACCAGTAGGGCCATCTCGTATCCG
>NZ_WHPN01000065.1 GCF_009735685.1 Streptomyces lycii
CACGGCACCGGGCGACGGGGTGGTGTCGGGCGACGGCGCGACGGCGGCCGGCCGGGCGGTGCCGGGCAGCGGGGCGGTGCGGGGTTCCGGGCGGGACTCCGGGCGGGACTCCGGACGGAGCCCGGGGCCGGTCGCCGGGCGGAGTCCAGCGCGGGATCTCGGGCGGGGATCCGGGCGGGACTCCGGCTCCGGATCCTGCTGCCCCGTGGTGAGGCCGTCCAGCCGTGCCTCCGTCAGGGTCCAGGCGCGGTCCGCCCTTTCCCAGAGGTCGCTCAGCCCGCCCGGGTCCGCGCCCGTCACTCCGGCGAGAGCGACGACCGCGTCCCGCGGCGGCAGCAGACGCCCGGTCAGATAGCGCTCCCAGGACGACTTGCCGTAGCCGGTCCGGTCCGCGACGGCGGAGACGGCGAGTCCGCTGTGGTCCACGATCTCGCGCAACCGGTTCGCCAGCTCCCGCACCCGCGGGTCCAGCTCGTCCGGCAGCGGCTTCCAACGAGGCATGTCCGCCTCCCCCTGTCCCCCACGCGTGCCACTGCTCCCGGGCGACGCGAGCCCTCCCAAGCCGCGCCACTCCCCCGCGCCCGGCGGACCCCGCGTAACGGAGGCCCTCGTACCGGAGGATGCCCGGGGCGGCGGTTCAGTTCCGCTCGGTTCCGCCCCCGCCGGGCGCACCGTCGCGCGCCCGCTCGGGAACGTGCGCGGATACGCCCAGGTGGCGTCAGTGTGCCACGCGGTGCCCCGTGTCGTTACCCGTCGGCAACAGCACCCGCACTCGGTGTTCGGGCCGTAGCGGAACGGTCACCTCCGAGCCACAGACCCCCCGCTTCCCTTGAGCCCGAACACAGAGACGAAGAACACTCGGGCCAAGGCGGGCCCGTCCTCGGCCGGGGGTGTGGACGGGTTCCGCCCCACCGGCCGGCCTCCCCGCCCCGCGAGGCGGAGGCGGCACGGGAACGGCGGCCCGTCCTCCCCGGGGGAGAGGACGGGCCGCCGTGACGACAGCGCGGCCGTGCGCGAGGGGCGGACGGTGCCGGACGGGGCGCGGACGGTGCGAGGGGGAACCGTCCGGTCGCGGGTGGCGGCGGAATTCCCGTGCACCCACCGGCGGAAGCCCGTACGCCACCGGCGGAGTTCCGGTGCACCCAGCGGCGGAATTCCCGTGCACCCCAGCGGCGGAATTCCCGTGCACCACCGGCGGAGTTCCCGTGCGCCCACCGCCCG
>NZ_WHPN01000006.1 GCF_009735685.1 Streptomyces lycii
CGACGAACGTGGTCTTGCCCACGCCGAAGCCGCCCGCCACCACGATCTTCGCGGACGTGGTGGAGCGGGCCGCGCCGCTAGAGCTTCCGAAGTCCACTGAGCACCCTTTCGAGCAGTGTCACGTCTGGCTGTCCGCCGGCGGACTCGTCGCCGCCGGGCTGATGGATGGCGACAAGCCCGGCCTCCGCCAAGTCGGCGACGAGGATTCGGGCGACGCCGAGGGGGATGGTGAGCAGCGCGGAGACCTCGGCGACCGACTTGATCTCACGGCACAGATGACAGATCCGCTGGTGCTCCGGAAGCTGCCCCTGAAGCTGCCCGGGCGAGGCCGTCGTGTGCACGAGGGCCTCGATGGCGAGCTGGTAACGCGGCCGGGTCCGGCCGCCCGTCATGGCGTACGGGCGCACCAGCGGGTTCTGGCTCCCGCTCGGCGGCGAGCCGTGCTGCCGACGCGGCTGCGGCTGCACGGGCTGTATCCGCGGCGGCGGACCCTGGTCGAACGGCTGCCGCTGCTGCGGCGGCTCCTGGTGGCTCGGTGCGGAGGGGAAGTTGTACCGCTGGGGCGGTTCACCCTGCGGCTGGGCCTGCTGACCGCCGTAGGGATATCCGCTCGGGGGCGTTGCCACGATCTCCTCCTCCAACTACCTGTGCTCTGCCGTTCCCCGCTGTGGGTCCCGCGCCACCGCACCCTATGGCGCGGTGGCGCAAAACGCACTGGTTGTTTATCAGTTGAGAAGGCTTCCCTGGAGTTCCGCGCGCAGGTCCGGGGTGAGGACGCTGCCGGCGCGGTCGACCAGTAGGGCCATCTCGTATCCG
>NZ_WHPN01000066.1 GCF_009735685.1 Streptomyces lycii
CGCGTTCCGGGCCGTCCGTCACCGGGCTCCTGACCTCCAGGAACTGTGCCCGGGCCTCGCCCTTCGCCGAGTCGACCTTCGGCGGCAGCAGGAAGGACAGGAAGGTGCCGACGACGAAGACGGTGAACGCCCCGTACAGCGGCCAGCCCGGGCCGATCGCCTGGAGCCCGGCCCCGACCGGCGCGGCGGCGCCCGTGGCCAGCAGCCCGGCGAGGGTCACCCGCGAGTTCGCCTTCACCAGGGAGTGCCGGGGCGGCAGCAGCCGGGGCACGACCGCAGAGCGCACCACCCCGTACGCCTTGGAGGACACCAGCACGCCGAGGGCCGCCGGATACAGCTCCAGGCCGCCCGTCGCCACCGCGCCCGACAGGGCCAGCGCGAGCAGCGCCCGGATGAGCATCGCGGCGGCCATCGCGGCGCGCCGCCCGTGCGGCAGCCGGTCGAGGACCGGGCCGATGACGGGCGCGAGCAGCGTGAACGGCGCCATGGTGATCGCCAGATAGAGCGCGACCCGGCCGCGGGCCTCGTCCGTGGGAACGGAGAAGAACACCGTCGAGGCGAGCGCGATGGTGATCAGCATGTCGCCCGCGGAGTTCACCGCGTGCAGCTCGATCAGTTTGCCGAGGCCCGACTCGCCCGCGCCGTGCGCGTGGGTCGCCCGGCGGATCCGCCGGGCGGTCGCGGTGAAGGGGAACCGCAGGGCGCGGCCGAACGCCCTCAGCCGGGACACGGCGAACTCCGGCGCGCCCGGCCGGAAGACGCCGGGCGGCCCGTGCCGGGCGGGGCTGTCGGATCGGAGGCCACCTCGTCATACTGCCCCAACTCCGGGGACGCATGGCTGATTGTTCCGACGAGCCCGCCGCCGGTCACCGGGGTGGCGCAGACCCCGGCGGCCCCCGGGCCGGCGGGGCGGCCGTTCCCCGGGCCGGCGGGGCGTGTTCCCGGGCTCCCGGCGCGGCTCGTCCCGCGGGTTGTCGCGCGGGCGGCTCCCGGGATGTTCTCCGGGGTGTTCCGCGGCCGGCGCGTGGCGGGTCCGTGGTGGGGCGCGGTGTCCGTGGTGGGCTGGGTCCGGCGGTGTCCGGGCGGTCTTCCTGCGGGCTCGCGGTGGATTCTCCGTGGGCCCGCGGTCGGCCCGCGGTCGGCCCGCGGTCGGCCCGCAGGGGATTCTCAGCGGGTTCTCAGCTGTCCACGAGGGCTCTCCGGGGCTCTCCAGGGCTCTTCGGGGGGCTCCGGGGGTCTCGCGGCGGTCTCACGGACGGGCCGAAGTGGAGGGCAGGGTGGGCCGGGCACCGCTCTTGGGGGTAGCGTGCACAATGCGCCATCGGCGGTCGATCTCGGCCGCGCGCCTCGACACGTTCCCGCGGAACGGGTTCGTTCAGGTGCGCCCGGGGCCGATCGAGCCCGATCAGGCGCGGACGTCGACGCGGCCCGGTGGTCCGCTCCGTCCGCCGCCTCACTCGGTCCCTCGGCCCGGCCGGTCGGCGCACTCGTGAGACGGCGTAGGAGAGAATCGATTCTTGTGAGTGCTGCGACGATGCGAAGCCGTACCCCGGACCGCCTGTGCGCCGAGGCGGTCGACATGGCCCACGCCGAGGCGGTCGAGGCCGCCGGTGCCGAGGCCGTCGGCGAGCACCTCGGTGTCGTCGCCGACGGCGACCGGGTCGTGACGCACTACTTCGCCTGCAAGGAGCCCGCCTACCGGGGCTGGCGCTGGGCGGTGACCGTCGCCCGCGCCTCCCGCGCCAAGGTCGTCACCCTGGACGAGACGGTGCTGCTGCCCGGCGACGAGGCGCTCCTCGCGCCCGAGTGGGTGCCCTGGAGCGAGCGGCTCCGCCCGGGCGACCTCGGTCCCGGCGACCTGCTGCCCACCGAGGCCGAGGACCTCCGGCTGGAACCCGGCTTCACCGGCGAGGACGCCCCGCCGCCGAACTCGCCCGTCTCGGAGGAGATGGAACAGCTCGCCGCCGTCGAGGACGCCGATGTCGCGGCCGGGCCGCCGTCCGCCCTGCCGGCCGCCGGCCTGCCCGCCCGGGCCGGGGTCGCCGCCGTCGCCGACGAACTGGGCCTGGGCCGTCCGCGGGTGCTGTCCCGTTTCGGCCTGCACATCGCCGCCGACCGCTGGGAGGAGTCGTTCGGCGCGAAGACCGCGATGGCCCAGGCGGCCCCCGCGCCCTGTGTGAGCTGCGGCTTCCTGATGCCGATCGCGGGCTCGCTGCGACAGGCCTTCGGCGTCTGCGCGAACGAGTTCAGCCCGGCCGACGGGCGGGTCGTCTCCCTGACGTACGGCTGCGGGGCGCACTCCGAGGCGGCGGTCATGCCGAAGCCGCCCCGGCCCGCGGACCCGGTGATCGACGAGACCCGGGTCGACCCCTTCAGCCTCCACCCCGACCGGTCGGGCGGCTCGGTGGAGGACACGACACCGGCGGAAGAACTCGGCCACTCCTGACCTCGCCGGCCGCGCCGCGCCGCGGAGGGCGCTCCGCGAACTCCGTGCGGGCCCTCCGCGCCGGGCTCGGTGTGTGGTGTCGGTCCGGGGCTGCTCCGTGCCGGGGTTTTCGTGGGCTGTGCCGTTACGGGCCGCCGCCCGCGCGGCTCGCCTGCTCGGTGACGGGCTTGCCTGCTTCGGCGCGGTGGAGCGCCGGTGCCGCCGGGGCGGGTTGCATCCGGCTGTGGGCTGTGGGCTGTGGGCTGTGGGCTGTCGGCTTTCGGCGGCCGGTTGTCGGTCTCGCGTCGGGAACGGTCAGTCCGTGCCGGTTCAGCCGTACCGGGCCGGAGAGCAGCTCGGTCCCGGGGCCGGTGTGTTGTGTGTGCGGGTGCGGGCCGCTCGGTCCCGGGTCCGGAGTGCTGTGTGTGCAGGTGCGGGCCGCCGCCCGGGGTTCCGGTTCGCGCCGGGCCGCGGCGGTCCCGTCCGCGCCGGGGCGGTGCCGGGCTCGTTGCGTTCGTGCCGGTTCGTCGTGGGGCGGCGGGCGGTGGCTCAGGGAGAGCGGGGCCCGCACCGCGTGTTCACGAGCCCGGCGGCTCACACACGCAGGTGAGCGTGCGGGAGCCCTCCGGCCCGGTCCGGTCCGGGGCCCCTCCGGCCCCGCCCGCCTCATCCCTCCGGCCGCCCCCGCCTCATCCCTCCGGCCCCGCCCGCCTCACGCCGGTGGCCACGGGGGACGGCGGGTGTCCCGGCGGTCCTCACGCCGGTCGGAGGGCGGGCGACCGCTCGGAGCCGCCGGCTTCCCGCGGGCTTCGCCGTGCGCGGCGGCCGGGAGCGTGCCCCGGGACCCCGGACCGGGCCGGAGGCGGGTACGTTCGGCGCTGACAGGTCACACCGGCCCGGACGAGGGAGCGACACGTGAGCGGCACGGCGATGGTGCGGGCGACGACCGGCGGGGCGGACCCGTACGGGACTGCGCGGCTGCGACGCGGTGTGCTCGACGCGTGGGCGGCGTCGCCCGCGCGGTTCCGCGAGGACGCGAACGCCGAGGAGGACCTCGCGCTCGGCGGCTACCGCGACCGGCTCGTCGTCGAGCTGGCGCAGAACGCCGCCGACGCGGCGGCCCGGGCGGGCGTGCCCGGCAGACTCCGGCTGACCCTGCATCCCGCGGACGGTGACGGCCCGGCCGTGCTCGCCGCGGCCAACACCGGCGCGCCGCTCGACGCGGCGGGCGTGGAGTCCCTGGCGACCCTGCGCGCGTCGGCGAAGCGGGAGGAGGCCGCCCCGCCGGAGTCGGCGGCCGCGCCCGGCGGGCCCGGGACGGACGCGTCCGCCGTGCGGGCCGTCGGCCGCTTCGGTGTCGGATTCGCCGCCGTCCTCGGTGTCAGCGACGAGCCCGCAGTCGTCAGCCGCACCGGCGGTGTCCGCTGGTCGCTCGCGGAGGCCCGGGACCTGACGCTCGACGCCGCCGGGGCGAGCCCCGGGCTCGCAGGCGAACTGCGGCGGCGCGACGGCCACGTACCGTTGCTGCGGCTGCCGCTGCCCGCCGAGGGCGCGCCGCCCTCCGGATACGACACGGCCGTCGTGCTGCCCCTGCGGGACGGTGCCGCCGCCGACCTGGCGACGCGGCTGCTCGCCGGGATCGACGACGCGCTGCTGCTCACGCTGCCCGGGCTCACCGAGGTCGTCGTGGAAACCCCGGAGGGCGTACGGACGCTGACCCGCCGCGCGGACGGCCCGTACACGGTGGTCGAGGACAGCGCGCGCGGCCCCGTGCGCTGGCGCACCGCCTCGGCCGGCGGCCGGCTGGACGCGGCGCTGCTCGCGGACCGCCCCGTGGAGGAGCGGCTGCGGCCGGTGTGGTCGGTGACCTGGGCGGTGCCGGCCGACGCGGACGGCGCGCCCGCACGCCCCGGAACGGCGCCTGTCGTGCACGCCCCGACCCCCACCGACGAGCCGCTGGGCCTGCCCGCGCTGCTGATCGCCTCGTTCCCGCTGGAGCCGACGCGGCGGCACACCGCGCCGGGTCCGCTCACGGACTTCCTGGCGGTACGGGCCGCGGAGGCGTACGCGGAGCTGCTGCGGGACTGGCGCCCGGTGGGCACCGGCACCATCGGCCTGGTGCCCGGCCCGCTGGGCAAGGGCGAGCTGGACGGGCGGATCCGCGCCGAGGTGCTGCGGCTGCTGCCGCGCGTCCCGTTCCTGCCGTCCGCCGGGGCACCGCCCGCCGCGGACACCGGCGGGGAGCGGCCGGGCGCGGAGTTCCCCGAACCGGCCGCTTCCCCGGCCGACGCTGCCGACGCCCCCGCCGCCGAGGACGAGGCGTACGACGTGCACGCGGTGAAGCCCGTGGACGCCGAGATCGTCGAGGGCGCCGGCGCGGACACCGTGCGCGTGCTCGCCGAGCTGTTCCCGAGCCTGCTGCCCGCCGGACTGGAGCGGCGCACCGAGCTGCGGGCGCTGGACGTGGCCCGGGTCCCGCTCGGCGAGGCGGTCGACCGGCTCGCGGGTGTGGAGCGCGCGCCGTCCTGGTGGCGGCGGCTGTACGACAGCCTCGCGGGCACCGACCCGGAGCGGCTGAGCGGACTGCCCGTACCGCTCGCCGACGGCCGTACGACGATCGGCCCCCGGCAGGTCCTGCTGCCGCTGCCGAAGGACGGCGGGGCGTCCGGGGACGAAGGCGGCGGTCCGGATCCCGCCACCCTGGCCCGGCTCGGGCTCAAGGTGGCGCACCCCGAGGCCGCTCATCCGCTGCTGGAGAAGCTCGGCGCGCTGCCCGCCTCGCCCCGGGCCGTGCTCACCACCCCGCAGGTCCGCGCCGCCGTCGCCGCCTCCCTCGACAACGAGGACGCCTGGGACCCGGGCGGCCCGGACGACAGCGGTCCGCTCGACGCCGAGGAACTCGCCGAAGCCGTCCTCGGCCTGGTCCGCGCGGCGCGACTCGCCCCCGGTGACGAACCGTGGCTGGGCGCGCTGGCGCTGCCCGACGAGGACGGGGAGCCCGCGCCCGCCGGGGAGCTGGTGTTCCCCGGCAGCGCCTTCGAGCGGGTGATCCGCGAGGGGGAGCTGGCCGCCTGCGACGCGGAACTCGCCGGGCGCTGGGGCGAGGACACCCTGGCCGCCGTCGGCGTACAGGCGGACTTCGCCCTCGTCCGCACCACCGACGTGGTCCTCGACCCCGACGAGCTGGAGCCGCGCGAGGGCGACTACGCCGAGCCCGACGACGCCGGGCTGCTCGACTCCGTCGACGTGTGGTGCGAGGACGTGCTCGACCAGCTCCCCGAAGGCCCGGTGCCGCCGGTGGCCACGGAGATCGTCGCCGTGCGCGACCTCGACCTCGTCGACGACGACGCCTGGCCGCAGGCCCTGGCGCTGCTGGCCCGGCCCCCGCTGCGGGACGCGCTGACCGCACCGGTGCGGGTGCTGCTCCCCGACGGCACCGCCGAGACGGTCCGCCCCTACACGGCCTGGTGGCTGCGCGGCCATCCGGTGCTCGGCGGACGGCGCCCGGCCGGGCTGCGCGCGGCCGGCGGCGATCCGCTGCTGGCGGGGCTGTACGAGCCGGCGGACGCGGCGGGCTTCGAGGACGAACAGGTGCTGCGCGCGCTGGGCGTACGGACCTCCGTGGCGGCCCTGCTCGACGAGCCGGGCGGTGCCGCCGAGCTGCTGGCCCGGCTCGCCGACCCGGACCGGCCGGTCACGCCGGCGCAGTTGCACGCCCTGTACGGGGCGCTCGCCCAGCTCGACCCGGACGAGGTGACGCTGCCGGACGAGCTGCGCGCGGTCGTCGGCGCGCGGGGCGAGGTGCGTGTCGTGGACGCGGCGGACGCGGTGATCGCGGACGCCCCGGACCTGCTGCCCCTGGCCGAGGAGCGGCCCCTGCTGCCGGTGCGCCCGGGGTCGGCGGCGGCCCTGGCGGAGCTGTTGCAGGTGCGGCTGCTCAGCGATGTCCACGAAGCGCCGGTGGACGGCGGCGGGGGCGAGGTCCGGCGGGTACCGGACGCCGTGCGGACCCTGCTGGGGGAGGGCACCCCGGAGACGTACGTCGAGCACGAGGAGCTGCGCGTCGGCGGCGTGGAGACCGACTGGCGGCGCACTCGGGACGGGGTGCTGCACGCGGCGACGCTGGAGGGGGTCGCGGCGGGTCTGGCCTGGGCGGCCGGGCAGTGGCCGCGCCGCTTCGAGGTGGCGGCGCTGCTGGAGGACCCGTCGCGTACGGAGGAACTGGCGCGGGACCGCTGGTTCGACTGACGCGCGGGGCGGGGGACGACGATCGGCCGGTGGCGGCCGGGGATGGCTGGTGGCGGCCGGGGATGCCCGGGGCGAATCCCGGGCGCGGCTCCGGCCGGGCACCCCGGGTGCGGCTCCGGTCCGCCGGTCCTGCCGCTGCGTCGTGGCCGGTTGTTCCGGGTGCCCCGGTGTCCGGTCGGTTTGCCGGTTTTCCGGCTGTCCGGTTGTGCGTCGTACGGGGTGCGGGCCGGGCCGTCGGCGCGGTTCACGCGGTCAGCTTCCGTACGTACGATCCGTGCGGTCCGGGCACGGTCCGTTCGGTCAGGCCGCCGGGGCCTCGGAATGGCTGCCGGTGCCGCCCGTGTCCCCGGTGCCGCCCGTGTCGCCGGAGGGCCCGGGGTTTCCGGGGCTCCCGGTGGTCCCGGGGTTCCCAGTGGTCTCGCCGGTCGTCTCCGCCTCGCCGGTGCCGCCGGTGCCGCGCGCCGCGCCGGACTCGGCGGCGCGCCGGATCGCGGCCTCGCGGCGGCGGACGTAACCGATGCCGATGCAGCCGAGGAACGCCCCGGCGAGGCATGTCCAGAGCCACCACAGGCGGCCGTTCGCGTCGAGCGGGCCGTAGAACGGGAGCTGGACGAGGAAGAGGCCGAACCAGACGACCGTGCCGCCGGTGACGGTGGCGACGACGTTGCCCTCAAGGGGTTCCGGCGCCTCGTGCCGGGGAGTCCACTTGCCCATCGTCGCCGTCCCCGTCCGTTCCGTCGTGGCCGCCGCCCGGCCGGTGCGGCCGGCCGGCGACGACCGGTGTGCCCGGTCGTGTGCCGATCGTGAGTGTGTGTGCAGCGCTCTCCAGATTACGCGCCTCCGGGCCGGGTTCCAGCCGCGGCCCCATAGGGGTCTACGCGCGGAGATGGCGATCTTTGGCCTATACATTCATACTGATTCGGCCCGAGACTGACTGGATTTCGTCGTGTGATGCTCCAAGGCTGACCGGGCCCGTACCCTTCATCTCGCTTCCGCCGTCCCCGGCCCCGTCCCCCACTGAGGTCCCCATGCCCTCCTCGACCAGCGCCAAGGTCGACCAGCAGCCGCCACCTCCGTCCTCCGGGAGCGGGCTCGACCGGTTCTTCAAGATCTCCGAGCGGGGCTCGAACATCCCCCGTGAGATCCGCGGCGGCCTCGCCACCTTCTTCGCGATGGCCTACATCGTGGTGCTGAACCCGATCATCCTCGGCGCCGGTGTGGACAAATACGAGCAGCATCTGGACACCGGCCAGCTGATCACCGCCACCGCGCTGATGGCCGGACTGACCACCGTCCTGATGGGCGTCATCGGCAATGTCCCGATCGCGCTCGCCGCGGGGCTCGGCATCAACGCCGTCGTATCGCTCCAGCTCGCCCCCGAGATGAGCTGGCCGGACGCGATGGGCATGGTCGTCCTCGCGGGCCTGGTGCTGATGATCCTGGTCGCCTCCGGACTCCGGCAGCGGGTGCTGGACGCGATCCCGAACGGCCTGCGCCGGGCGATCGCGATCGGCATCGGCCTGTTCATCACGCTGATCGGCCTGGTCGACTCCGGCTTCGTCACCCGCAACCCGGACAAGGCGGAGACCACCGTCCCGCTCGGGCTCGGGATCGGCGGCCGGCTGGAGGGCTGGCCGGTGCTGATCTTCGTGCTCGGCCTGGTGCTGACCTTCATCCTGGTCATCCGCAAGACCAAGGGCGCGATCCTGATCAGCATCGCGGTGATGGCCGTCGTCGCCGTCGTGATCAACGCGATCGCCGACATCGACCCGATGGAGTGGGGCCTCACCGTCCCCGAGGTGCCGGACCAGGTGGTCGGCGCCCCCGACTTCGGCCTGATCGGCGAGGTGAGTCTGTTCGGCGGCTTCGAGGAGGTCGGGCTGCTCACCGGCTGCCTCTTCGTCTTCACCGTGCTGCTGTCCGGCTTCTTCGACGCGATGGGCACCATCATCGGCGTCGGCGAGGAGGCCCGGCTCACCGACGAGAACGGCCAGATGCCCGGCATGGGCCGGATCCTGATGGTCGACGGCGCGGCGGTCGCGGCGGGCGGCTACGGCTCGGCCTCGGCGACCACCTGCTTCGTGGAGTCCACGGCGGGCGTCGGCGAGGGCGCCAGGACCGGACTCGCGAACCTCGTGACCGGCGGCCTGTTCCTGCTCGCCCTGGTCTTCACCCCGCTCGCGCTGGTCGTCCCGTCGCAGGCGGCCACCCCCGCGCTGGTCGTCGTCGGCTTCCTGATCATGTCGTCGAACATCCGGCAGATCGAGTGGGACGACCCGACCGTCGCGGCACCGGCCTTCCTGACGATGATCTCGATGCCGTTCACGTACAGCATCACCAACGGCATCGGCGTCGGAGTGCTGTCCTTCATCCTGCTGCGCACGGCGACGGGCCGGTTCCGGACCATTCCGTGGTTGCTCAACGTCGTCGGCGTCTGCTTCCTGGTCTACTTCCTGCTCGGCCCGATCGAGCAGATCCTCGGCGTGAGCTGACCCGCCGCACCGCGCGGGAGCGCCCGGAACCTGCCGTGGTTCCGGGCGCTCGTGCGTGCCGGGGTGTGCCGGGGGCCGGAACGGGTCACCCGTACGGGCGCATATCGGTTGGCCCCCCGCCCGGCACTGTATTTAGCTAGAGTAATGAGTTACGCTAATGAACATGCCGGAACTGTCCCACGGCGGCGAGGACGACGCCGCTGTGAACGCACTCCGATCCGCCGTGATGCGTCTCTCCAGGCGCCTCAAGCACCAGCGGGTCGACGAATCACTGAGCCCCACCGAGATGTCCGTGCTCGGCACCCTGGCGCGCTGCGGCTCCGCCACGCCCGGCGAGCTGGCGCGCAAGGAGCACGTACAGCCGCCGTCCATGACACGGATCGTGGCGCTCCTCGAAGCCAAGGGACTGGTCCGGCTCGAGCCGCACCCGGACGACCGCCGCCAGAAAGTGGTCACGCAGACCGAGCGGGCCGAGTCGATGCTCGAGGAGAGCCGGCGCAAGCGCAACGCCTGGCTCGCCGAGCTGACCGGGGAACTCGACGAGGAGGAATGGGCTGCTCTCCGCGCGGCCGCACCCGTGCTGGAGAAGCTCGCCCAGATGTGAGAAGGACCATCCCTACAGGAGGCGACCCACTTGAGTACGGGACCCGGAGCAAACTCCGCCCCCGTTCCTGACCGCGACGATTCCGACACCCCCACGACTCCCGGGGCGGCCGAGGCACCCGCACCCCCCACGGCCCCCGCCCCGCGCAAGCGCGGCATGTTCAGCTCGCTGCGGAACCGCAACTACCGGATCTTCGCCGCCGGCCAAGTGGTCTCCAACACCGGCACCTGGATGCAGCGGATCGCCCAGGACTGGCTGGTCCTCAGCCTGACCGGGTCCTCCGCGGCCGTCGGCATCACCACGGCTCTGCAGTTCCTGCCCATGCTGCTGCTCGGCCTCTACGGCGGCGTCATCGCCGACCGCTTCCCCAAGCGGCTGCTGCTGCTGTTCACCCAGACCGCCATGGGCCTCACCGGACTCGCCCTGGCCGCGCTCACCCTCTCCGGACACGTCGAGGTCTGGCACGTCTACGCGATGGCGCTGCTGCTCGGCGTCGTCACCGTCGTCGACAACCCGGCCCGGCAGGCCTTCGTGGTCGAGATGGTCGGCCCCGACGACCTGCCCAACGCCGTCAGCCTGAACTCCGCGAACTTCCAGTCCGCCCGGCTCGTCGGCCCGGCCGTCGCCGGTGTGCTGATCACGGCCGTCGGCAGCGGCTGGGCGTTCCTGCTCAACGGCGTGTCCTTCGTCGCGCCCGTCGCCGGGTTGCTGCTGATGCGCCGCGGCGAACTGCGCGAGGTCGACACCACCCCGCGCCGCAAGGGACAGCTCCGCGAGGGCCTGCGCTACGTGGCCGGCAAGCCGGAGCTGATCTGGCCGATCGTCCTGGTCGGCTTCATCGGCACCTTCGGCTTCAACTTCCCGATCTGGCTGACGGCCTTCACCGACGACGTCTTCCACGCCGGGGCCGGCACGTACGGCATGCTCAACACCCTGATGGCGGCCGGTTCGCTGGCCGGCGCGCTGCTCGCCGCCCGCCGCGGCGCCTCCCGGCTGCGGCTGCTGGTCGGGGCGGCGCTGCTGTTCGGCGTGCTGGAGATCGCGGCCTCCTTCGCGCCCGCCTTCTGGCTCTTCGCCGCGCTGCTCGTGCCGATCGGCATGCTCGGCATGACGACGAACGTCACCGCGAACTCCAGCGTCCAGCTCGCCACCGACCCGGCCATGCGCGGCCGGGTGATGAGCCTCTACATGATGGTCTTCATGGGCGGTACGCCGGTGGGCGCGCCGCTGGTCGGCTGGATCACGGACGCGTACGGAGCCAGGATCGGCTTCGTGACCGGCGGTGTCGTCTCGGCCGTCGCGGCGATCGCCGTCGGGCTGATGCTGGCCCGGATCGGCGGCCTCCGGCTGAAGATCGACCTGCGGCGGGGGCGGCGGCATGTCGAGTTCGTGCCCCGCGAAGTGCCGCGGCCGGAGGAGAAACCGCTGGCCGCGGCGTGACCGGCGGACCGCGGGGCGGGCCGGCCGGGCCTTCCCCCGGGCTTCCCCCGGCCTTACCCCGCGGATTTTCCCCCGGGCCGTCGGGCCGCGGCGCGGACCGGTCCGGGGTACGCCGCCCCCGCCCTCCGGGCGCGGACCGCCGCGGGGCGACGTCCCTCCCGGGGCGCCGTCCGTCCGGCGGGGCGCTGCCTGTTCTCGGGGCGCCAACGGCAGGACCGGTGCACCGACGGACCCGGGACACTGTCGGGATGAGACTCTTCAGCGCCCTGTTGCCACCCGCACCGGCGGTCTCCGAGCTGGCCGCGGCGGTGGCGGAACTGCGCGCACTGCCGGGGGCCGACCGGCTCCGCTGGACGCAGCGGGCGGGCTGGCACTTCACGCTCGCCTTCTACGGTGAGGTGCCCGACGAACTGGTGCCGCGGCTGTCCGAACGACTGGGCCGCGCCGCGCGCCGGCACCGCCCGCTCACGCTGCGCCTCACGGGCGGCGGGCGCTTCGGGGACCGCACCCTGTGGGCCGGGGCCGAGGGCGATCTTCAGGCCGTGGCCCGGCTCGCCGCCACGGCCGCGGCGGCGGGGCGCAGGGCCGGCATCCCGGTGGAGGAGCATCTGCGCTACACCCCGCATCTGACGCTGGCGCGCGGCCGCGGGGTGGATCTGCGGCCGTTCGCGGCGCGGCTGGCGGGCTTCGCGGGGACGGAGGAGTGGACCGTGGGGGAGCTGGCCCTGATCCGCAGCCATCCCCCGGCACCGGGTGTGGCCGGGGCGCAGCCGCACTACGAGCCGTTGACGGTCCGGCCGCTGGGCCGGGCCGCGACGGACGCTGCGGGAGGGGCGGCCGGGGACGGTGCGGGGGACGGCTGAGGGTGAGGCACCCGTACGGAAGCCCGTACGGAAGCCCGTACGGAGCCTGGCGCGCGGCCCGCACGGAGCCTGGCACGCGGCCCGTGCTGAAGATCGTCCGTATCCGTATCCGCACCCGAGCCCGGGCGGAAGCCCGGTACGGAGGCCCGTACGGAAGGTCGTCCGTATCCGCGCGGAGCCCGGGCGGAGGCCCGGGCGGGCGTCCGGTTAGGGTCGAGGGGTGGACCCCAAGACCCGTACCCGCATCGTCAGCGGCGCGCTCGTGCTGATGCTCGTCGTCGTCGCCGTGGCGGCCGCGCTCGGCGGCTGACCGCCCGCGCTCCCGCCACGGCGACGCTCCGCGTCTCCCGCCGCCCGGCCTCACCTCACCAGGCGAAGGCCTCCGGCGACGGCCCCGGACCGGGGAAGATCTCGTCGAGTGAGGCCAGCAGCTCGTCCGAGAGTTCCAGCTCGACCGCCCGCAGGGCGGACGCGAGCTGCTCTCCCGTGCGCGGTCCGACGATCGGCCCCGTCAGCCCCGGCCGGGTGAGAATCCACGCCAGCGCTGCCTCGCCGGGCTCCAGACCGTGCTTCTCCAGCAGGTCCTCGTACGCCTGGATCTGTTCGCGCTGCCGGGTGTTCTTCAGGGCGTCCGCGGCCCGCCCGGTGGCGGTGCGGCCGGCGCCGCCCTCCTTCTCCTTGCGGATCGCGCCGCCGAGCAGCCCGCCGTGCAGCGGGGACCAGGCGATGACGCCGAGGCCGTAGTCCTGCGCGGCCGGGACGACCTCCATCTCGGCGCGCCGCTCGGCGAGGTTGAACAGGCACTGCTCGCTGACGAGGCCGTACGAGCCGCGGCGGGCCGCGTTCTCGTTGGCCTTGGCGATGTGCCAGCCGGCGAAGTTGCTGGAACCGGCGTAGAGGATCTTGCCCTGCTGGACGAGGACGTCCATCGCCTGCCAGATCTCGTCCCACGGGGTGTCCCGGTCGACGTGGTGGAACTGGTACAGGTCGATGTGGTCGGTGCCGAGCCGCTTGAGGCTGGCGTCGACCGCGCGGCGGATGTTGACCGCGGAGAGCTTGTCGTGGTTCGGCCAGGCGGGACCGTCGGCGGCCATGTTGCCGTAGACCTTGGTGGCCAGGACCACCTTGTCGCGCCGGTCGCCGCCCTTGGCGAACCAGCTGCCGAGGATCTCCTCGGTGCGGCCCTTGTTCTCGCCCCAGCCGTAGACGTTGGCGGTGTCGAAGAAGTTGACGCCCGCGTCGAGCGCGGTGTCCATGATGGCGTGGCTGTCGGCCTCGTCGGTGGCGGGGCCGAAGTTCATGGTGCCGAGGACGAGTCGGCTGACCTTGAGTCCGGTGCGTCCGAGCTGCGTGTACTTCATGGATCAAGCCAACGCCTTGGAGTGCACTCGAAGCAAGGCACCCGTTCCGGAGAACCCGCGGATGTTCCGGAGAACCCGCGGAACCGGCCCGGCGGGACCCGTCCGTCCGGATGCCACGGGTCCGGAGCCGGTGAGTACGGACCCGGCGAGGCCGGATCCGATGGGTTCCGGAACTGGATGACGGGCCTGCTTCCCGGCCCGGTGGGCCCGGCAGCCGAATGTCCGCCCGGAGAGCCGGGCCGGGTGAGTCCGGGCCGGGTGAGCGGGACCGGGTAGGGCAGGACCGGCGTGGGCCGCCCGCCACCCGCCGGACCCGATGTGTCCGGCCCGCCGGCTGAAGGGCCTCCCGCGCCGGACGGATCAGCCCGGGACCGCCGCCCACGGCTCGGCGGCGGCCTCGTACGGGGCGCCGACCTCCCACTCCTTGTAGAGCGCGTCGGCGAAGGCACCGGCCAGCGCGTGTTCACCCAGCGCGTTCGGGTGCGTGCCGTCGTAGGTGTGCCGGTGTGTCTCCCAGCCGTCCGGCGGCGACAGGAGCAGCAGCGGCGCGTCCGCCGTGCCGAGTTCGGCGACGGCCTCGGCGAGCAGCGCGTTGAAGCGGGAGCACTCGGCCGCGAAGGCCGCGTCGTGCTCGGCCCGTATGTTCGGTACGACCGGCATCAGCGCCAGGTGCAGCGCGGGGTTCGCGGCCCGGGCCTCGGCGACGAAGCGGCGGGCGTTCAGCACGGTCTGCCCGGCGTCGGTGTAGAAACCGAGGTCGATCAGCCCCAGCGAGACCAGCGCGACATCGACCCGGTGCCGCCGGACCTCCTCACGGATCAGCGGCGCCATGTGCAGCCAGCCCTCGCCCCAGCCGGCGAGGTGCCCGCGGGCGCGCTCGGGGAAGCCGGGGTCGGCGTACGCGTGGGAGACGGCCGCCCCCGCCGCCTGGTCGTACAGCTCGCGCCGGGGCCCGACGATCCGGTACGGCCCGCCGTACGTCCGGTTCAGGTGCTGCCACATCCGGTACCGCCAGGTGTGTTCACCGGCGCTGCCGATCGTCATGGAGTCGCCGACAAACAGGATCCGCATCCGGACATCATCCCGGAACCGGCCATCGGCCTGCGATGTGACGCTGCACACCGGCGGGGGATGGCAGGCTTCTGCCATGTCCTCGTCTTCGCGCGGCCTTTGCGCCGCTGCCCCGGTCGCCGCCGCGGTGCTCGCCGCCGCCGTGCTCCCGTCCCTGGCCGGCGCGCCGCCGGCGGCCGCCGCACCGGTCGCGGAGGGCGCCCCGCCGTCGTTCACCGTCGAGGACGAGCGGATCACCGAGTCCAGCGGGCTGGCCGCGAGCCGCGCCCACCCGGGCGTGTACTGGACGCACAACGACAGCGAGGACGGGCCGTACGTCTACGCGGTGGACAGCGCGACCGGCCGCACCGTCGCGACCGTGACCCTCGCCGGGATCGAGCCGCGCGATGTCGAGGGGATATCCGTGGGCCCGGACGGATACGTTCATGTGGGCGACATCGGGGACAACATGGGCGGCAGCTGGCCCGAGGTGTGGGTCTACCGCTTCGAGGAGCCGCGGAAGCTGCGCGACACGACCGTCACCCCCACCCGCTACACCGTCCGGTACGACACCGGGCCGCGCGACGCCGAATCGCTGCTGGTGCACCCGAAGACCGGGCGGATGTACATCATCAGCAAGCGCGAGGAGGGCGGCGCGCTGTACGAGGGCCCGGAGAAGCCCTCGGCGTCCGGGGTGAACACGTTCCGGAAGGCCGCCGACATTGACCTGTGGGCGACAGACGCCGCCTTCTCGCCCGACGGCACCCGGCTGGTGGTGCGCAGCTACTTCGGCGGGCGGGCGTACGCCTGGAAGGACGGCCGGCCCGTCGAGCTGGACGCGCGGCTGACGGTGCCGGTGCAGCCGCAGGGCGAGTCGGTGACGTTCGCGCCGGACGGCGGATCGCTGATGTTCGGTACGGAGGGCGAGCGCGGCACGGTGGAACGGCTGCGGCTGACCGGGGAGCTGCTGCCGGAGTCGGTGGCGGCGGAGCGGGAGAAGTCCGGGGAGCCGGGCGCCTCCGGCAAGGACGGTGACGACGGCCCGGCGTCCGACTCCGCGGCGGACGAGGAGGACCGCACCCTGACACTGGGCGCGGCGGCGTTCGCGGTCGCGGCGGTGGTGGTGCTGGGGGCCCGCAGGCTGTTCCGGCGGCGCTGACGGCCCTGACGGCCCTGACGGGGCTGCCGGGGGCGCCGGGGCTGCCGGGGCTGCCGGGCCCTTCAGGGCTGCGCTGCCAGGGCGGCCGCCGGGACCGCCGGAACTGCCAGGGTCGCTGGGACCGCCGGGACCGCTGTGGCTGACGAAACGGCTGCGGCTGACGAGGCTGACTGTCGGTCGCCGGGGCGTCGGGGTTGCCGGTTGCCGGTTGCCGATTGCCGGTTGCCGGTCCCCGGGGGTGTCGGGGGTTGCCTTGTGGGCGGGGGCTGCCGGGGCCGCTGCCGGCCCGGGCGCGCTGTGCGGCGGTTCGGCTGTGCGGCGGGGCGGAGCGGATGGGCGGAGCGGCGGGACGAGCGGACGGCCCGGGTGTCGTGCCACGCCGTCGCTGTCCGCTGTCCGCTGTCCGCTGTCCGCTGTCCGCCGTCGCTGTCCGCCGTCGCGGTCGGCGTCGGCGTGGCGGCCGACCGGCCGCTACCGGGGCGGCTCCGGCAGGTCCGCCGGGCCGGGTGGCTCCGGGAGGTCCCGCGCACCGGGCGGGTCCGGCAGGTCCGCCGGGCCCGGCGGGGTCGGCAGGTCCCGCGGCGCGGGCGGCTCCGGTGGTCCGGGCCGTTCCGGCCGTCCGGGCGGCTCCGGCGCGGGGGAGCAGCCGTCGGGTGTGAACGGCCCCGGCACCGTCTCCGCTCCCGATTCCCGGCGGGCGATCAGGTCCGCCATGCCGTCCAGCAGCTGCCGCAGCCCGAGTTCGAGGGTCGCCTCGAAGGGCGAGGCGAAGGCGTCCGGGCTGAGCGCGGCGAGGTGCGGATAGCGGCCGCTGGACATCACGCGCTCCAGGATGGGGCCCTGGGCGGCCCAGAACTCCTCGTCGCTGATGCCGGTGCGCACCTCGGCCAGTTCGGTGTTGACCCGGCCGCGGGCGATGCCGGTGACGACCGAGTCCAGGACGATGACGACGTTCATCTTCTCCTGGTCGCTGAGCGGGAGACCGGCGAGGCCGCTCAGGGCGAACTCCAGCCCGGACAGGCTCCCCGGCCCCAGCAGGGGGCGGGCCTGGTCGACATGGACGACCCAGGGATGCCGCACGTACAGCTCCCAGCTCCCCCACGCCACCGCCTCCAGGGTGCCGCGCCAGCCCAAGACGGCGGGGTCCTCGGCCGTGTCCGGGTCGAAGGCGTTGACCGCGTCGAGCATCAGGTCGAGCAGCTCGGCCTTGCCGGGGACATAGCGGTAGAGGGACATGGCCCCGACGCCCAGCTCGGCGGCGACCCGGCGCATGGAGACGGCGGCGAGCCCTTCCCGGTCGGCGACGGCCACGGCGGCCGTGACGATCCGGTCGAGGGTCAGGCCGGGCTTGGGGCCGCGGGCGGGCCGTTCGTCGAGGCCCCAGAGCAGTTCCAGGCTACGGCTGAGATCTCCGCTGCCACTGTGTTCGGTCGTCATCTCGTCGGCCATCGTATCCCCACCCCAAAAAACTGCGGACGCTGTACGCGCTACTGCTTACGGTGTACTCTCTTCTGCATACGCTGTACCCAGATGAGGGGGAATCGAACGTGAGTCCGTCCCGACATGCGGTCCTCGCCGAAGGACTTCAGAAGCGATACGGGGAGAAGCGCGCCCTCGACGGCTTCGACCTGGCCGTCGAGCGCGGCAGCGTGCACGGCCTGCTGGGACCGAACGGCGCCGGCAAGACCACGGCCGTGCGCATCCTGGCCACGCTGCTGCGCCCGGACGGCGGGCGCGCCGAAGTCGCCGGGCACGACGTCAGCCGTGATCCGCGGGCGGTGCGCCGCCGGATCGGCCTGACCGGTCAGGCCGCAGCCGTGGACGAGATCAACACGGCCCGGCAGAACCTGGTGATGTTCGGCCGGTTGTTCCATCTGGACAAGAAGCGCGCGGTGCGCCGCTCGGAGGAGCTGTTGGAGCAGTTCGGCCTGACGGAGGCCGCCGACAAGGGCGTCAAGGAGTTCAGCGGCGGCATGCGGCGCCGGCTCGACCTCGCGACGAGCATGATCCTCGCACCGCAGGTGCTGTTCCTCGACGAGCCGACGACGGGCCTCGACCCGCGCGGCCGCAACGAGGTCTGGGAAGCGGTCCGCTCGCTGGTGGCGGACGGCACGACGGTGCTGCTGACCACGCAGTACATGGACGAGGCCGACAAGCTCGCCGACCGTATCGCCGTCATCGAGCGCGGCCGCACGATCGCCGACGACACCCCGGCCGCCCTCAAGCAGCAGATCGGCGGCGACCAGATCGAGGTCGTCGTCACCGAGCCCGCGGACCTCGGGACGGCGGCCGGGGCGGTGGCGCGGGTGGCCGGTGCCGAGCCGGTCACCGACGAGGAGAACCGGCGGGTCTCGGCACCCGTGACCGACCGGGTGAGCGCGCTGACGGAGGTCGTACGGACGCTCCAGGAGGAGCGGGTCGCGGTCGAGGACATCGGCCTGCGCCGCCCGACCCTCGACGAGGTGTTCCTGCGGCTCACCGGCCACCGCGCGGAAGAGCCGGAAGAGCCGGAGGGGCCGGACGGGCCGGAGGGCCAGGGACGGCCCGAAGGACCGGAAGAGACCGAGAAGCAGGGGGCCGCGGCATGAGCACGGTGACGAAGCACGGCACGGCGGACCCCGGGGCGGCGAGCACCCCGGTCGCGGACCTCGACATCCCCGAACGGCGGTTCCACCACGCCGTCACGGACTGCCTGATCATCGTCCGCAACGAGATCACCCACCTCATCCGGCAGCCGGTCAACATCGCCTGGCAGCTCGGCTTCCCGATCGTGTCGGTGCTGCTGTTCGTCTACGTCTTCGGCAGCGCCATGGACGTCGGCGGCCAGGCCGACTACAAGGACTTCGCGCTGCCCGGCATGTTCGCGATGACCATGGCCTTCGGCTTCATGAACACCGCGGTCATGGTCGCGATCACCAAGGAGTACGGCGTCATGGACCGCTACCGGTCCATGCCCATGGCCCCGTCGGCGGTCGTCAGCGGGCGCGGGGTGGCCGACGTCATCAGCGCTTGTCTGGACCTTCTGGTGCTCGCGGTGATCGCGCTGGCCGTCGGCTGGCGCCCGGACGGCAGCCTCGGCGCGACCCTCGCCGCCTTCGGGCTGTTGATCCTGCTGCGCTTCGCCCTGATCTGGATCGGGGTGTGGGTCGGGCTGCTGGTGAAGAACCAGGAGGCCGCGGGCAACCTCTTCGCGGTCGCCTTCCCCTTCGGCATGATCTCGAGCGTCTTCACACCGCCGTCGATGATGCCGGACTGGCTCGGCGCCGTCGCCATGTGGAATCCGGTCTCCTCCACCGCCAACGCCATCCGGGACCTCTTCGGCAGCCCGATGCCGCTCGGCGACAGCTGGATCGAGCAGCACGCCCTGGGGGCCGCGCTGGTCTGGCCGGTCGTCATCACGGCCGTCTTCCTGCCGCTGGCGGTCCGCCGGTTCCAGCGGCTGAGCAGCTGAGCGGCCGGCCGGGCGACTCGGCTCGGCCGAGCGGCCGAGCCGAGCAGTCGCGGGGCGCGCCGAAGCAGCGGCGGGGCGCGCCGACCGGGACGGTACGGGGCGACCACGGGGCTCCCGGTACCGGTCCACCCGGATCGAGGGGCCGCCCCGACCACCGGCCACCCCGAACACCGGCCGCCCCCGCCACGGGGGCCGCACCGGCACCGGGGCCGGAGCGCACGCGGACGGGGCCCGGAAACGCGCCGGGCCCGCCGCGGCGGCCGCCGCACCGGAACGCGGAAGGGCCCCGGCAGCGCGCCGGGGCCCTTCCCGTGTCCGTGTCCGGGTGCGCGGTGACCGCGCCCCCGGCTACAGCCGCTCGATGACGTAGTCGACGCAGTGGGTCAGCGCCTCGACGTCGGCCGGCTCGACCGCCGGGTACATCGCGACGCGCAGCTGGTTGCGGCCCAGCTTGCGGTACGGCTCGGTGTCCACGACGCCGTTCGCGCGCAGCACCTTCGCGACCGTGGACGCGTCGACGCCCTCGGCGAAGTCGATCGTGCCGACGACCTGGCTGCGCTTGGCGGGGTCGGAGACGAACGGCGTGGCGTGCTCGGACTTCTCCGCCCAGCCGTACAGCCGCGCGGCGGAGTCGGCGGTGCGGTTCACGGACCACTCCAGGCCGCCCCGGCCGTTGATCCAGTCGAGCTGGTCGGCGAGCAGGAAGAGAGTGGCGAGCGCCGGGGTGTTGTACGTCTGGTTCTTCAGCGAGTTGTCGATCGCCGTCGGCAGCGAGAAGAACTCCGGGATGTGCCGGCCGGAGGCGTGCACCCGGCGGGCCCGCTCCAGGGCGGCCGGGGAGAAGGCCGCGATCCACAGGCCGCCGTCGGAGGCGAAGGACTTCTGCGGGGCGAAGTAGTAGACGTCGGTCTCGGTGATCGTCACCGGCAGGCCGGCGGCACCGGACGTCGCGTCGACCAGCACCAGCGCACCGTCGTCGGCGCCCGCGACCCGGTGGACCGGTGCGGCGACACCGGTCGAGGTCTCGTTGTGGGTCAGCGCGTAGACGTCGACACCGGCCTCGGCGCGCGGCTCCGGGTGGTCGCCCGGGTCGGCGGCGACGACACTCGGCTCGGCCAGCCAGGGGGCGAGCTTCGCGGCCTTGGCGAACTTCGAGGAGAACTCACCGAAGGTGAGGTGCTGCGACTTCTCCTCGATCAGGCCGTGGGTCGCGATGTCCCAGAAGGCGGTGGAGCCGCCGTTGCCGAGCACGACCTCGTACCCCTCGGGCAGCGAGAACAGCTCGCGCACACCGTCGCGCACCTTGCCGACCAGGTTCTTGACCGGAGCCTGGCGGTGGGACGTGCCCAGCAGCGAGCTGCCGGTGGCGGCCAGGGCGCTGAGCGCCTCCGTGCGCACCTTGGAGGGGCCCGAGCCGAAACGACCGTCGGCGGGCTTGATGTCAGCGGGAATCTGGATATCAGCCACGGGGGCAGCGTAATCCGTTCCGGCTCGCGGTCCGGACAGACGTCCACCGGATGAGACGGGTGTCTCGCCGCGGCCGAGACGCGGCGCCGGGAAGCGCAAGCATGTCGCTCACTCGAAAGCGTGATCACCCGCTCTCTGAAGAGTGATCGCCCACGGAATACGGCCAACCGGGTGACCAGGGTCCTTACCGTTCCGATCATGGTTACCTCACCACACGAGGCGTCGCACAGGATCTTCCAGGACCGGCCGGAGCTGCTGACCCCGGCCTTCCGCATCCTCGGAGTTCACCTGCCGCCGAAGGCATCCGTCACGGTCCTCTCCCCGGACGCCACCGAAATCCGTCCGCTGGAGCGGCGGGTCGACAGCGTGCTGCGGGTCGAACCGGAGGACGGCGCCCCCTTTCTGCTGGCCATCGAGGCACAGGGCCGCAAGGACGTCGCGAAGGCGTCCAGCTGGTCCTACTACCTGTCATATCTGCAGGCGAAATACGGGATACCCGCCCTGCTCCTGGTCGTGTGCCAGGACCGGCCCACGGCGACGTGGGCGGCCGGGCCCTTCGACATGGGGCTCGTCGACTGGCCGGCCCTCACCCTGCGCCCGCTCGTGCTCGGCCCGGCCAATGTGCCGGTGATCACGGATCCGGAAGAGGCCGCCCGGGACCTCACGCTGGCGGTCTTCTCGGGCATGACACACGGGAGCCGGGCCGATCCGAGCGCCATACTGGAAGCACTGGCGACTGCCCTGCGCGCGCTGAAGGACCGGGACACGGCCACGTACTACACGCAATTGCTGGAGATCGGCCTGGGAGACACCCCGGCAAGGAAGACCTGGAGGGACATGATGGGCTTGGTGAACTTCTTCCCCGGCCGGGGCACGATCGTCGAGGAGTGGTACCTCGAGGGTGAAGCCAAGGGGAAGGCCAAGGGTGAAGCCAAGGGCAGGGCCGAAGGGCTCGCCAAGGGGTTGGCCAAGGGACTCGCCGAGGGTCTGGCCGAGGGACGGGCGGAAGCCGTCCTGCGGGTGCTGGAACAGCGCCGTGTCACCGTCCCGGAGAGCGTCCGTACGCGCGTCAACTCGTGCACGGACCCCGACGCCCTGAGCCGCATGCTCGACCGGTCCTTCACGGTCGCCACCGCCGACGAACTGTTCGAAGACCGCGACCGGCACTGACCGCGACCGGCACTGACCGCGACCGCGTGCCCCGTCCGTCGGCGAGCCCGGCGGGCGGGACGGCGTCGACGCACGGGCGGGGCCGCGTTGAGGCCCGCGTGCCGCGAGTCCCGCGTGCCGCGCGTGCCGTGAGCCCCGCGCGTCGGCAGGCCGCGACCCGCCCGGTGGGCTCCCGGGGGTGGCGCTGGGCCGTCGAGCGGGCAGGCTGGCCGCATGGCAGCAGATCTCGATGTGGCAGCACTCGCCCGGGCCCTGCGGCACGCCGTGGGCGGCGAGGTGGAGTTCGACGCGGCGAGCCGCGCGCTGGTGACCATGGACGCGTCGAACTACCGGCGCGTCCCGGTCGGTGTCGTCAGCCCGCGCGACGCCGACGACACCGCCGCCGCCCTCGCCGTCTGCCGGGAGTACGGCGCGCCGGTGGTGCCGCGCGGCGGTGGCACCTCCATCGCCGGGCAGGCCACCGGCACCGGTGTCGTGCTCGACTTCACCCGCCACATGAACGGGGTCCTGGACGTCGACCCCGCCGCCCGCACCGCGAGAGTGCAGCCCGGCGCCGTCTGCGACGCCGTCCGCGACGCCGCCGCCCCGTACCGCCTCACCTTCGGCCCCGACCCGTCCACCCACAGCCGGTGCACGATCGGCGGGATGATCGGCAACAACTCCTGCGGCTCGCACTCCGTGGCCTGGGGCACCACCGCCCACAACGTCCACGCCCTCGACGTCCTCACTCACGGCGGCGAGAGGGCCCGGCTCGCGCCCGGCGGCGACGGCGTACCGGCCGCCCTCCGCGACGGGGCCGCCGCTCTCGTCACGAGGCACATGGCGCTGCTGCGCACCGGCTACCCCGACCTGCCGCGCCGCATCTCCGGCTACGCCCTGGACGCCCTGCTCCCGGAGAACGGCACCGACTGGGCCCGCGCGTTCACCGGCAGCGAGGGCACCCTCGGCGTGCTGACCGAGGCGACCGTACGGCTGGTCGAGCCGCCCGCCGCGCGCGCCCTGGCCGTGCTCGGCTACCCGCACGAGAGCGCCGCCGCGGAGGCCGCGCACACCCTGCTGCCGCACGGGCCGCTGACCGTCGAGGGCATGGCCTCCGACCTGGTGCCCGGCCCGGCCGCCCGGTCGCTGCCGAAGGGCGGCGCCTGGCTGTTCGTCGAGATGGGCGGCGGCACACCCGCCGAGGCCCGGGCGCACGCCGACGCCCTGTGCGCCGGGGCCGCCGACGGCACGACGGACCACCTGGTCGTCACCGAACCGGCGGGGCAGCGCGCGCTGTGGCGCATCCGCGAGGACGCCTCCGGCACCGCGACGCGGATGCCGGACGGCTCGGAGGCGTGGCCCGGCTGGGAGGACTGCGCCGTGCCGCCCGCGCGTCTCGGCGGCTATCTGCGGGACTTCCGTGCCCTGCTCGCGGAACACCGGCTGCGCGGCACCCCGTACGGGCACTTCGGCGACGGCTGCATTCACATCCGTATCGACTTCGACCTGCTCACCGGGCCCGGCATCGCCCGCTTCCGGGAGTTCTCCACCGACCTGGCCGGCCTCGTCACCGCGCACGGCGGCTCCCTCTCCGGTGAGCACGGCGACGGCCAGGCGCGCGCCGAACTCCTGCCGCGGATGTACGGGCCGGAGCTGGTCGGTGTCTTCGCCGACTTCAAGGACCTGTGGGACCCGGCGGGCGGCCTCAACCCGGGCATGCTCACCCGGCCGCACCGCCTCGACGAGAATCTGCGCTTCTCCGTGCTTCCGCGTGAGCCCGTCGGCACCGCCTTCGGCTATCCGCACGACGGCGGCGACTTCTCGGCCGCGGTGCGCCGCTGCGTGGGCGTGGCGAAATGCCGCGAGACGACCGCCGCCGGGGCCGCCGTCATGTGCCCGTCCTTCCGCGCCACCGGCGAGGAACAGCACTCGACGCGCGGCCGGGCGCGGTTGCTGCACGAGATGCTCGCGGGCGAGGTCGTCACGGACGGCTGGCGCTCGACGGAGGTGCGGGACGCGCTCGACCTGTGCCTGTCCTGCAAGGGCTGCCGCAGTGACTGCCCGGTCGGGGTCGACATGGCCACGTACAAGGCGGAGTTCCTGCATCACCACTACGCGGGCCGCGTCCGTCCGGCCGCCCACTACGCGATGGGGCTGCTGCCGCTGTGGCTGCGGACCGCCGCCCCGGTCGCGCCGCTGCTCAACCGCCTGACCGGGGTCGGCCCACTGGCCACGCTCGCGAAGCGCCTGGGCGGCATCGCGCCGGAACGGGCCGTCCCGGAGCTGGCGCCGCGCACCTTCACGCGGTGGTGGCGC
>NZ_WHPN01000067.1 GCF_009735685.1 Streptomyces lycii
CGACTCAGGGATGACATGACCCACCATCTCGCCGACTCCGCCGCGCCCACCGGCACGGGCGAGTCCGCATCCGCCACCCCCCACGGCACCGCGCCGGCAGCGCCCCGGGCGTCCGCCGGCCCCGCGGCAGCGGAAGGGCGCACCGGCTGGTGGCGGGACGCGGTGATCTACCAGGTCTACCCGCGCTCCTTCGCCGACGGCAACGGCGACGGCATGGGCGACCTGGAGGGCGTCCGCCGCCGGCTGCCGTACCTGCGCGACCTCGGCGTCGACGCCGTCTGGCTCAGCCCCTTCTACGCCTCCCCGCAGGCCGACGCGGGCTACGACGTCGCCGACTACCGCGCGACAGACCCGATGTTCGGCACCCTGCACGACGCCGACGCCGTCATCCGCGAGGCCCACGCGCTCGGCCTGCGCGTCATCGTGGACCTGGTGCCCAACCACTGCTCCGACCGGCACGACTGGTTCCGGCAGGCGCTCCGCGAGGGCCCCGGCTCCCCGACCCGCGACCGCTTCCACTTCCGCCCCGGCAAGGGCCCCGGCGGCGAGCTGCCGCCGAACGACTGGGAGTCCGTCTTCGGCGGCCCCGCCTGGACCCGTACGAA
>NZ_WHPN01000068.1 GCF_009735685.1 Streptomyces lycii
GAACCGCCCCGGCCGCCGCCGAAGGGCCCGGCCGGAGCCCGGCGGATCCGACAGGAGTCCGGCGGATCCGCCAGGCTCCCGACCCGGGTCCGACAGACTCCGGACTTGGGTCCGCCAGGCTCCCGACCCGGGTCCGTCAGGGCCCCGACCGGGCCCCGACCGGCTTCCCGACGGCTTCCGGGACCGCCGGCGCCTCGCCGGCGCCTCAGTTGTCCGGCCGAGCGGCCGCGCCGCGGCCTCCGGCCGCCTCCAGTTCCTCGCGCCAGATCCGTACCGCGTCCGCCGAGACCGGTGCGTCCCAGCCCGCGGGGCGCGCCGCGCCGCCGATGTGGAAGGCGTCGACACCGCCCGCGAGCAGCCGCGGCACATGGTCCAGACGGAGGCCGCCGCCCGCCATCAGCCGGGGCTCGTATCCCGGCTGCCCGGCCTGGGCCGCCTCCGCCAGCAGCACGGGAAGACCGTCGTCGACGCCGGTCGGCGCACCGGCCGTGAGGTAGGTGTCGAGGCCGGGCAGGTCGGCGAGTTCCTTGCGCAGCGCGTCGCGGTCCACCGTCCGGTCGACGGCCCGGTGGAAGGTCCACCGGCAGCCCTCGATCACCGCGATCAGCATTTCCACCGCGACGAGGTCCGGGCGCCCCTCGTGGTCGAGAAAGCCCAGCACGAACGCGTCGGCGCCCTCCGCGAGCAGCCCCTCGGCCAGCGCGCACAGCGCGTCGACGTCACCGGCCGCGAAGCCGTCGGCCGTACGGAGCATCACCCGCAGCGGGAGGTCCGTGGCGGCCCGGACGGCGGCGAAGGTCTCGCGGGACGGGGTGAGGCCGTCGGCCGCGATGTCGGTGACCAGTTCGAGCCGGTCCGCCCCTCCGGCCTGCGCCGCGACCGCGTCGGCGGGGTCGAGGGCGATCACCTCGAGCATTGGTCTAGACATGTTTCCAAGATTGCCACAGAAGAGGCCCCCGCGACAGCCGTGGCCGCCGGTACCACAATGAATCCATGGCCGTCACGCTGCTCGACCGCTGGACCGCACTCATGGACCGCTGCCAGGAGGACAGCGGACCGGAGGGCGGCGCCCGCCCGGATCCCGTTCCGTACGGCGAGAAGCTGCTCGAACGCTGGAGCGAGCCGCAGCGGCGCTACCACACGGTCGAACACCTCACGGCGGTGCTCGACCGGATCGACGCGATCGGCGGGCACTGCGCGGACCCGGACGCCGTACGGCTCGCGGCCTGGTTCCACGACGCGGTCTACCGCCCGGACCGCTCGGAGAACGAGGAGCGCAGCGCCCGCCTCGCCGAACTGGCGCTGCCGGAGGCCGGCGTGTCACCGGTGCGCACGGCGGAGGCGGCCCGGCTCGTACGGCTCACCGAGTACCACGACCCGGACCCGGGCGACACCAACGGCGAGGTGCTCTGCGACGCGGATCTCGCGGTGCTGGCGGGCGACCCGGAGGAGTACGCGGCGTACGCGGCAGCCGTCCGCGAGGAGTACGGCTTCGTCCCGGACGACGTCTTCCGCGAGGGACGCGCGGCGGTGCTGCGCCAACTCCTCGGCCTGGAACGGCTGTTCCGCACCCCGATGGGCGAACACTGGGAGCACACGGCACGCCGCAACCTGACGACGGAGCTGGAACTGCTCACGGCGGCACCCTGACACGCGGTGCTCCGGCCGCCTGTCGCGCCCGGTGACGATGCCGCTCCAGAAGGAGCGGGGTACTTCCGGACGTGAAACTCCCGGCCACCGCCGCACCAGCTCCCCGGAACGTCAGCGGCGCGGCGTACGCCGAGGGCGACGACGTGGCGCCCTTCGCCAGGGCTTCCGGCCGCATCCCGGCGGCGGCCCTTCCGGTGGAGGACTCGCTCGCCCGAATCGCGAAAGTGGAGAAAGGGCACCGGGGATGGCCGAGCCGAAGGCACAGCCCCACGTGCACGACCTGTCAACCGGGACAGGGCCGAAGGCATCCGCCGGCGGCGAAGGCACTGCGTCGAGGTCGCCGCCCTCCCCGGCGGGGCGATGGCCGTCCGCGACTCCGAGCGACGCGACATCGCCCCGCTGCGCTGCACGCTCCGCGCATGGGCCGCCTTCCGGCAGGGCCTCGTGTCCGGGCCAATCCGAGCGATCCCGTCCGGCGGAACGGGAATGGTCCACTCCGCCGCGGTGTTGGCGCCGTCATGCCCGATGACCGATCCCGCATGCCCGTCGCCGTCTACATGCTCGGCCTCGCCGTCTTCTCGCTCGGCACGTCCGAGTTCATGCTGTCGGGGCTGCTGCCGCCGATCGCCGCCGACATGGACGTATCGATTCCGCAGGCCGGGCTGCTGATATCCGCGTTCGCGGTCGGCATGGTCGTCGGTGCCCCGCTGCTCGCCGTCGCGACCCTGCGTCTGCCGCGCCGGGCCACCCTCGTCGCGCTGCTGTCGGTCTTCGGGCTCGGCCAGGTCGCCGGCGCGCTGGCCCCGAACTACGAGCTGCTGTTCGTCTCCCGCGTCGTCTCCGCCCTGGCCTGCGCGGGCTTCTGGGCGCTCGGCGCGGCGGTCGCCGTCGCCACCGTCCCGGTGACCGCGCGGGCCCGGGCGCTGGCCGTGATGATCGGCGGGCTGTCCATCGCGAACGTGCTCGGGGTGCCGGCAGGCGCCTTCCTCGGTGAGCACTTCGGCTGGCGGTCGGCGTTCTGGGCGGTGGCGGCCGCGTCCGCCGTCGCGCTCGTCGGCGTGGTCGCGCTGATTCCGCGCATCCCGGTCCCCGAGGAGCGGCCGAAGGTCAGCAAGGAGTTCCGGATCTACGCCGACCGGCAGGTCTGGCTCGCCATCGTGGCGACCGCGCTCGCGGGCGGCGGCGTCTTCTGCTTCTTCAGCTACCTGGCCCCGCTGCTCACCGATGTCGCCGGGCTGGCCGACAGCTGGGTGCCGGCGGTGCTCGCGCTGTTCGGGGTCGGCGCGCTGGTCGGCTCCACCGTCGGCGGGCGGCTCGCGGACCGGCACCTGTTCGGGGTGCTGCTCAGCGGTACGGCCGCCTCCACGGTGCTGCTCGTGGCGCTGGCCCTGACCGCGGGGATCCCGGCAGCCGTGATCGCGCTGTCCTTCCTGCTCGGCGCCTCCGCCTTCGGTACGGCGCCCGCGCTCAACGCCCGGATGTTCGACGTCGCGGGCGCCGCCCCGACCCTGGCGGCGGCGACCGTCACGGCGTCGTTCAACCTCGGCAACGCGGGCGGCCCCTGGCTCGGCGGCCTGGTCATCGACGCCGGTTACGGCTTCACCGCCACCGCGTGGGCCGGCGCCGCCCTGACCGCCGTCGCGATCGGCACCCTCGCCGTGTCGCTGCGCATGCACCGCCGTACGCCGACCCGGGTGGTCGCGGGCTCCGCCGCGGGCCCGTCCGACGTACCCTCCGGCGTCCTCTCCGGCACCCCGTCCCCGGCCGAGGCGACCGCTGCGGCGACCACTGCGGCAGCCGCCGCGGCGGCCGGACGCGGGGACGGCGGCGGTGACGGCCGGGAGGACGCAGCGCGCTGACCCGGCGCGGCCGCGCCCGTACGTCACATCCCGTGCGCTTCCTTCGTCCAAGGGGCAGGATGGCAGACGCCGCCCTCGCACCGGAACGCCGGAAGGAGCCGCACGATGAACGTCGCGCTGTGGGCCGCCCAGATCTTCCTCGCCCTCCTGTTCCTGGTCTCGGGGGTGGCGAAGGGCACCTGGTCGAAGGAGCGGCTGATCGCTTCGGGACAGACGGGCGTCGAGCCGTTCCCGCTGCCGGTGCTCCGCGGGACCGCGGCCTGCGAGGTGCTGGCGGCGGCCGGTCTGATCCTGCCGTGGGCCACGGGCATCGCCCCGGTGCTGACGCCGCTGGCGGCCGTGGGGCTCGCGATCGTGATGTGCGGCGCGATCAGCAGTCATGTGCTGCTGCTGCGCCGGAACGTGCGGCAGGGCCGCGGCGCCGCGCGCGAGGCGGCGGCCGTCGCGTCCACGGTCACGCTGCTGGCGGTGTGCGTCTTCGTGGCGGTGGGACGCTTCTGAGCCGTACCGGCCCGGCGGCTCCCCGCCCCGGACCTTCCGCCGCCGGCGGCCGGGCGCGACGGACGGCCGGTTGCCCGCGGGACACGTACAGCGGCTCTTCGGGAAAACCGGGCTCCGGGACCGGGCGGCCGCCGGCCGTTCAGCGGGCGCCCGGCCCCCGGTTCTTCGGGCGGCGCAGTCCCGCCTCCGTCAGCCTGCGCAGCAGTTCCTTGCAGCCGACCTCGACCGCGCCCAGTTCCACCGCCGACCGGTAGCGTTCGGCGGGGAGGTCGTAGTGGTCGCGCTCGAAGGCACGGCGCGGGGCGCCCAGGCGCTCGGCGAAGGCGTGCAGTTCCTCGTACGAGACATCGCTGACCAGGTGTGACCACATCCGGCCGTGGCCCGGCCAGGTCGGCGGGTCGATGTAGACCGTCACCGGCTCACTCCCGCCTCCCGCCTCCCTGGGCCCCCGGCCCCGGAACGGGGCTCACTTCCCGAGGACGGCGCCGAGGCCGCCGACCGGCGCGACCGCGACCGACGTCTTCGCGCAGACCCAGTGCGGATCGGCGCCCAGTTCCGGTTCCACGTCCAGCGCGTGCGGGTCGCCGCCCTCGGTGCACACCGGGCACAGCGGCCAGCGGCCGTACCGTTCCAGCAGCGCGTCCTGGACGTCCTGCGCGACCAGGCCGGCCACGAAGCCCGCGCCTTCCGGCCACTGCTCGACCCACCAACGGCGGTGCGACACCGAGTCCTCGACCAGCGAGACGATGTCGGCGTCGGCCACGCCGCCCGCCGTCAGGTCGGCGATCACCAGGGCGCGCGCCGCGTGCAGTGCCTGTTCGAACTCCATGACTCCATTCTCCCGCGCGGGTGACGTCCGCACCGGACGGCCCACGCGTTCCGTACGTCTCCCCCGTCCGAGGGGTCTTGACGGCGACGAGTGACTGAAAATACCTTCCAGACGTGAGCAGCCCACTGAAGGAAACTTTCAGCGCCGACGAGGCGCCCTCCGAGGCGCCCGTTCCGGCGGCCGGCACGGCACCCGGTCCGGCGGCCCCCGCGCCGCGCCGTCCGGTGCCCGAGGCGGCCCCGCCCGCACCGGCGGCCCTCGCGGCCAAGGTGCGGACGCTGGCGCCGTCGATGACCCGCTCGATGCAGCGGGTCGCCGAGACGGTGGCCGGTGACCCGGCGGGCTGCGCGGCGCTCACCGTCACCGGTCTCGCCGAGCGTACGGCAACGAGCGAGGCGACCGTCGTCCGCACGGCCCGGGTGCTGGGCTATCCCGGTTACCGCGACCTGCGGCTGGCGCTGGCCGGACTCGCCGCGCAGCAGCAGTCGGGCGCCGCCCCCGCCGTCACCGCGGACATAGCGGTCGACGACCCGCTCCCCGACGTGGTCGCCAAGCTCGCCCGGGAGGAGCAGCAGTGCCTCGCCGACACCGCGGCCGGGCTCGACACCGGACAGCTCGAAGCGGCCGTCGGAGCGATCGCGGCGGCCCGGCGCATCGACGTGTACGGCATCGGCGCGTCCAACCTCGTCGCCCACGACCTGGTGCAGAAGCTGCTCCGCATCGGCCTGCTGGCGCACGCGCACGCCGATCCGCACCTCGCCGTCACCAACGCCGTGCAGCTGCGCGGCGGCGACGTCGCCATCGCGATCACCCACTCCGGCCGTACGGTCGACGTCATCGAGCCGCTCCGCGCCGCGTTCGACCACGGCGCCACGACCGTGGCGATCACCGGCCGGCCGGACGGCGAGATCGCGCAGTGCGCCGACCACGTCCTGACGACCTCGACGGCCCGGGAGAGCGAGCTGCGCCCCGCCGCGATGTCCAGCCGCACCAGCCAGCTGCTCGTCGTCGACTGCCTCTTCATAGGCGTCGCGCAACGGACGTACGAAACCGCCGCCCCGGCGCTCTCCGCCTCCTACGAGGCACTGGCCCACCGGCACAACCCGCGCCACCGCTGACCGGCGCACCGGCCCGGCCCGCCCGGCCCAACGCCGCCGGGCTCGCCCGACCAGCCCCGCCCGACCCGGCTCCCCCGGCCCACCCGACCGGCTCCGCCAACCGCCAACCGGCGGCCACCGACCACAGCCGCACCCGACCACCCGAACCCGACCGCTCCGCCCCCTGCCCCCCGGGCCCCGGGCCCGCCGCCGCCCCGACCCGCCGGACCGCGAACCGGCACCGGCACTCAGACCCAGCACCCAGCACCCAGCACCACCGCACCCCGCATCACCGCACCGCGCACCACGGCCGCAGCGACCACCGGCCGCCCCGCCCGACGAAAGAGCCGCACCATGACCTCCACCGCCGACCCGGCCCCGTCCCGCTACGGACAGCTCCGGGCCCAACTGGACACGCTGACCACCGAGGCGTTCCGCAGCGAGCTGGCCGACATCGACCGGAAGCCGACGCAGGAGATCGCCCGGATCATGAACGGCGAGGACGGGACCGTGCCCGACGCCGTGGCCGCCGAACTGCCGCGGATCGCCGCGGCCGTCGACGCCGCCGCGGAGCGCATGGCCCGCGGCGGACGGCTGGTCTACGCGGGCGCCGGCACCGCCGGTCGGCTCGGTGTGCTCGACGCGAGCGAGTGCCCGCCGACCTTCAACACCGACCCGGAGGAGGTCGTCGGCCTGATCGCGGGCGGCCCGTCCGCGATGGTCCGCTCCGTCGAGGGCGCCGAGGACAGCAAGGAGCTGGCCGCGGCGGACCTGGACGCCCTCGGCATCGGCCCCGACGACACGGTCGTCGGCATCTCCGCCTCGGGCCGCACCCCGTACGCGATCGGCGCCGTCGAGCACGCCCGGTCGCTCGGCGCGCTGACCGTCGGCCTGTCCTGCAACGCCGGCTCGGCCCTGGCCGCCGCCGCGGAGTACGGCATCGAGGTGGTCACCGGGCCCGAGCTGCTCACCGGCTCCACCCGGCTCAAGGCGGGCACCGCCCAGAAGCTGGTGCTCAACATGATCTCGACGATCACCATGATCCGGCTCGGCAAGACCTACGGAAACCTGATGGTCGACGTCCGCGCCTCCAACGACAAGCTCCGCGCCCGCTCCCGGCGGATCGTCGCCCTGGCCACCGGAGCGCCCGACGACGAGATCGAGGCCGCCCTCACCGCCACGGACGGCGAGGTGAAGAACGCCATCCTGACCATCCTCGGCGGGGTCGACGGCCCCACCGCGGCCCGGCTGCTGGCCGAGGCGGACGGCCATCTGCGCGCGGCCCTGGCCGCCGCCGGCCAAAGCTGAGTCCTCCACCCGTCACCGAGCCGCCCCGTACCCACCCGTACGTCCGGCACCACACACCCACCCCGGGCCATCACCAGCACCAGCACCAGCACCAGCACCAGCACCAGCACCAGACCAGCACCGAGCGCAAGGCAAGGCAAGGCACCAGCACCATGGCACCAGCACCCGACAAGAACCGCAGAATCGCCGAGGAGATCCTTCCGCTCGTCGGCGGCGCGGCGAACGTCATATCCGTCTCGCACTGCATGACCCGGCTCCGGCTGGGCATCGCGGACCGCACCCTCGTCCGGGACGAGGACCTCAGGGCACTGCCCGCCGTGATGGGCGTCGTCGAGGACGACACGTACCAGATCGTCCTCGGTCCCGGCACGGTCGCCAGGGTCACTCCCGAGTTCGAGCGGCTCGTGGCGGAGGAGCGGCAGCAGGACCCCACGCCCGGCACGGGCAGCGGAACCGGCACCGGAACCGGCGGGAACGAAGCGGCCGGGACCGGCACCCCGTCCGCCGAGGAACTGGCCGCGCAGGGCGCCGCGATCAGGGCCGAGCGCAAGGCGCGGAACGCCACCCCGTTCAAGCTGTTCCTGCGCCGGATCGCGAACATCTTCGTACCGCTGATCCCCGCGCTCATCGGCTGCGGCATCGTCGCGGGCATCAACGGCCTGCTGACGAACCTGGTCAACACCGGCCACGTCACCTGGGCCGAACCGCTGGTCCCGGCGCTGGCCGCGATCGCCTCCGGCTTCATGTCGCTGATCGCCGTCTTCGTCGGCATCAACACCGCCAAGGAGTTCGGCGGCACCCCGGTGCTCGGCGGCGCCGTCGCGGCGATCATCGTCTACGCGGGCGTGGCCGAGGTCAGCGCCTTCGGGCAGGAGCTGGCCCCCGGCCAGGGCGGTGTCCTGGGCGCGCTGGGCGCGGCGGCGCTGGCGGCCCAGGTCGAGAAGTGGTGCCGCCGCCGGGTGCCGGAGTCGCTGGACGTACTGGTCACACCGACCCTGACGGTGCTGGTCGCCGGGCTCGTCACGCTCTTCGGGCTGATGTTCCTGGCGGGTGAGGTCTCCACGGCCATCGGCGAGTTCGCCGACTGGCTGCTCTCGGCCGGCGGCGCGGTCGCGGGCTTCGTCCTCGGCGGGCTGTTCCTGCCGCTGGTCATGCTCGGGCTGCACCAGGCGCTGATCCCGATCCACACCACCCTGATCGAACAGCAGGGCTTCACGGTGCTGCTGCCGATCCTCGCGATGGCGGGCGCCGGGCAGGTCGGCGCGGCCATCGCGGTCTACTTCCGGCTCAACCGGAACACCTCGATCCGCAAGACCATCCGCTCCACGCTCCCCGCCGGTTTCCTGGGCGTCGGCGAGCCGCTGATCTACGGTGTCTCGCTGCCGCTGGGCCGCCCGTTCGTCACGGCGTGCGTGGGCGGAGCGTTCGGCGGCGGTTTCGTCGGCCTCTTCTACCAGCTCGGCGACTCGGTCGGCTCGACCGCCATCGGTCCGTCCGGCTGGGCGCTCTTCCCGCTCCTCGACGGCAACGGCGGGCCGGCCGCCACGGTCGCGGTGTACGCGGGCGGACTGCTGGTCGGCTATCTGGCCGGCTTCGCCGCCACGTACTTCTTCGGCTTCAGCCGGCAGATGCTGACGGAACTCAACACCGGCCCCGACGCGGACGCCACGACGCCCGCCGCCGAACCGGCGAAGCCCGCCCCGGACAAGGAGGAAACGGCGACCCCGGTCGCCTCCGGCGTGGGCTCGTAGCCGCACGACGACGAGGGCGAGCCCCCGCACGGCACCCGGCCGGGACCAGCCCGGGACGGCCGGCAGCCGCTGTTCCGACGTGAGGGGGCGGGCCCGGAGGGAGGGGGCGGGCCCGGAGGGAGGGGGTCTTCCACGCTTACGTGTATGGGTGGCCGCGGAAATAGGGTGACCTTTCCGCGCACCGTTCAGGCGGCCGTAAATATGCGGTGGAAGACCCCCTCCCGGAGGACCCGCTCCCGGCACCGAAGCCCGCCGGGGCGCACACCCCCGCCGGGGCGCACCCCGGACCAAGAGCCGACCGAAGGGCACACCGGGCGAAGACCCCGGGCAGAGCGCACACCCGGCGCACACCCCCGGCCAAGAGCCCGACCGGGGCGCACCCCCGCCCAAGCCGCACCCCCCGCCAAGAACCGGGCCAGAACACACCTGCGCCGAGCCCGGACCCACCTCTGCCGATCCAGGGCGCAGACGCACACCCCGGACCCACCTCCGCCGACCCATGGCGGACGCACACCCCGTAGCAACAGCCGGGCCGTGGCGCACCCGCGCCGAGCCGGAACGCACCCCCGGGGAGGGAACAAGGGGCACAAGGGGCACAACCAGGACGCGCACCCGGCGCAGGGCAGCATCCCGCGCCGGAGGCGGCCTCGCGTCAGCCCGTCGTCCGCGCCCCCTCCGCCGCCGGTGCCGCTGCCGGCTCCGGGCGCCGCGGGGGCCAGGTGTCCACACCGCGCATCCCCGGCACCCGGTCCACGGTGAAGACCGGGTCCAGGCCCTCGCGGCGCTGCGCCTGGTAGTCCTGGAGCAGCCGGAAGGCGATCGCCGACAGCGGCAGGATCGCGATCAGGTTGACCATCGCCATGAAGCCCATGAAGACGTCGGCGAGGTTCCACACGACGCTCACCGAGCCGAGGGCACCGAGGAAGGTGACGATCAGCACCAGTGCCCGGTAGCCCGGCAGCACCCACTTCCGCCCGGTGATGAACTCGATGTTGGACTCGCCGTAGTAGTAGTTCCCGATCATCGAGCTGAAGGCCAGCATGAAGACGATCAGGGACAGCGCGTGTCCGGCCCAGCCGCCGAGGGACTCCACGAGGGCGCTCTGCGTGAGGTCGGCGGTCTGCCGTCCGCTCAGCTCCGGGTTCGTGGTCAGGATGATGAAGGCGGTCATGGAGCAGACGACCAGCGTGTCGAAGAAGACGCCGAGGGACTGCACGAGGCCCTGCTTGACCGGGTGGCCGACCTCGGCCGCGGCCCCGGCGTTGGGGGCGGAGCCGAGGCCCGCCTCGTTGGAGAACATGCCGCGCCGGATGCCCTGCTGGATCGCCGCGCCGATGCTGCCCGCAGCGACCTCGCGGAAGCCGAAGGCGCCGCCGACGATGTCGGCGAGGACCCGCGGGATGTCCCCGACGTTCAGCAGCACGACGACGGCGCCGAGCAGCAGGTAGAGGACCGCCATCACGGGGACGAGCCACTGGGTGACGGTGGCGATCCGGCGCACCCCGCCGAAGACGGTGAGCGCCAGCAGCCCCGCCAGCGCCAGCCCGACCACACCGTTCAGCGCGCTGCCCTGCCCGGGCAGCGAGGAGGCGGCGACCGCGGAGATGGTGTTGGACTGCACGGCGTTGAACACGAGGCCGAAGGTCACGGTGATGGTGACGGCGAAGACGACACCGAACCAGCGCTTCCCCAGCCCGCGCTGGATGTAGTACGCCGGTCCGCCGCGGAAGGTGCCGTCCGCGTCCCGCACCTTGTACAGCTGCGCGAGCGCGGACTCGACGAACGCGGAGGCGGCACCGATCAGCGCCATCGCCCACATCCAGAAGACGGCGCCCGCGCCGCCGAGGCTGATGGCCGTGGCGACACCGGCGACGTTGCCGGTGCCCACGCGGGCGGCGGCGGAGATGGTGAAGGCACCGAAGGAGGAGACGGGCTTGCGGCCGTCCTCGGAGGCGGGCGCGGGATCCTTCAGCACGCGCAGCATCTCCGGGAACAGCCGCAGCTGCACGGCCCGGGAGCGGATCGTGAAGTACAGGCCGGCGCCGACCACCAGCGGGATCAGCAGATAGGTCCAGAAGTGATCGTTGATCTCCACGATCACGGAGTCGAGCGTGCTCATGCGCAGTGCATCCTCTGGCGGCTGTGGTGCTCGGCCCTGACGACGCACTCGGCGACCGGCCGCGGAAGGATTTCTTCCGATTGAAGCAACGGGCACGCTACCCGCGCCCACCGCCCTCTCACACGTGTCTCGGCGGTGCGGAATCTCACAGAGTGGACGCCCGGCAACCCGGTCCGAGCAAGCGGACAGCCCGCTCCGAGCATGCGGACAGCCCCCTCCGAGATTGCGGACGGCCCGGGCCAAGGATGCGGACAGCCCGCGGCCACGGATGCCGGCAGCCCGCGCACACGGGCGCCCCGGCGAACGCCAACGGGGCGGCACCCTCCGTGGAGAGTGCCGCCCCGTTGGTCGGGACGGTGACCGTCCGGCCTCGCGGCCGGGACCGGTCAGAAGTCCATGTCACCGCCCGGCATGCCGCCCGGAGCGGCCGCGGCGGCCTTCTCCGGCTTGTCGGCGATGACGGCCTCGGTGGTGAGGAACAGCGCGGCGATCGACGCGGCGTTCTGCAGCGCGGAGCGCGTGACCTTCGCGGGGTCGATGACGCCCTCGGAGATCAGGTCCGTGTACTCGCCGGTCGCGGCGTTGAGGCCGTGACCCGGGGTGAGGTTGCGGACCTTCTCCACGATGACGCCGCCCTCGAGGCCGGCGTTGACCGCGATCTGCTTCAGCGGGGCCTCGAGCGCGAGCTTGACGGCCTGCGCACCGGTGGCCTCGTCGCCCTCGAGCTCGAGCTTCTCGAACACGGAGACGGTCTGGAGCAGGGCCACGCCACCACCGGCGACGATGCCCTCCTCGACGGCGGCCTTGGCGTTGCGCACCGCGTCCTCGATGCGGTGCTTGCGCTCCTTCAGCTCCACCTCGGTGGCGGCACCGGCCTTGATGACGGCCACGCCGCCGGCCAGCTTCGCGAGGCGCTCCTGGAGCTTCTCGCGGTCGTAGTCCGAGTCGGAGTTCTCGATCTCGGCACGGATCTGGTTGACCCGGCCCTGGACCTGGTCGCTGTCGCCGGCACCGTCGACGATGGTCGTCTCGTCCTTGGTGATGACGACCTTGCGGGCGCGGCCGAGCAGGTCGAGACCGGCGTTCTCCAGCTTGAGGCCGACCTCCTCGGAGATGACGGTGCCACCGGTGAGGATGGCGATGTCGCCGAGCATGGCCTTGCGGCGGTCACCAAAGCCGGGCGCCTTGACCGCGACGGACTTGAACGTGCCGCGGATCTTGTTGACGACCAGGGTCGAGAGCGCCTCGCCCTCGACGTCCTCGGCGATGATCAGCAGCGGCTTGCCGGACTGCATGACCTTCTCCAGGAGCGGCAGCAGGTCCTTGACCGAGCCGATCTTGGAGTTGACGATCAGGATGTACGGGTCGTCGAGCGACGCCTCCATCCGCTCCATGTCGGTGGCGAAGTAGGCGGAGATGTAGCCCTTGTCGAAGCGCATGCCCTCGGTCAGCTCGAGCTCGAGCCCGAAGGTCTGCGACTCCTCGACGGTGATGACGCCTTCCTTGCCGACCTTGTCCATGGCCTCGGCGATCAGCTCGCCGATCTGGGGGTCGCCGGCGGAGATGGAGGCGGTGGAGGCGATCTGCTCCTTGGTCTCCACGTCCTTGGCCTGCTCCAGCAGGGCGGCGGAGACGGCCTCGACGGCCTTCTCGATGCCACGCTTGAGGGCCATCGGGTTGGCGCCCGCGGCTACGTTGCGAAGGCCTTCGCGGACCAGCGCCTGGGCCAGGACGGTCGCGGTCGTCGTGCCGTCACCGGCGACGTCGTCCGTCTTCTTCGCGACCTCCTTGACCAGCTCGGCGCCGATCTTCTCGTACGGGTCCTCGAGCTCGATCTCCTTGGCGATGGAAACACCGTCGTTGGTGATCGTGGGCGCGCCCCACTTCTTCTCGAGGACGACGTTCCGGCCCTTGGGGCCGAGTGTGACCTTGACGGCGTCGGCGAGCTGGTTCATTCCGCGCTCGAGGCCGCGCCGCGCCTCCTCGTCGAACGCGATGGTCTTGGCCATGTGAAGTGGTCCTCCCAGGACTTGGGGGTCCCCCCGGCCCCGTGGGCTGGGGGAGGATTTCTCCGGACCGCGCTGGCGCCCGCGACGGACGGCCTGCCGGCCGTACGGTCCCTTGCCCCGCGCGGCCTGCGGGCCTCACCGACCCGGTCCTTCTCTGTCACTCTCGACGTGAGAGTGCTAACGCCAATGATTAGCACTCACCCCCTTCGAGTGCAAGCGTCGCAGGGCGCGGACGGGGCACCGCACACGCCCGGAGGCCGGGCGGGAGCGGGGAGGCGGACCGGTGCGCCGACCGCGACCGGGCCCCGGACCCGCGGCGGCGCGCACGACGGCTCCCGCGGCTCTCGCGCGACCCCGCGCGCGAGAGATGAGGCCGGACGCCGCAAGCGCCGGAGCGCGCGCCCGCCCCCGGGACAGACAGGCCCGCCCCGGGGCAGACGAAGGGCCCGCATCCGGGTGGATGCGGGCCCTTCTCCAGGTTTCGGCCGGTCGGCGCTCAGCCGGCGACGCGGACCATGTCCGCCTGCGGCCCCTTCTGGCCCTGCGAGATCTCGAACTCGACCCGCTGACCTTCCTCGAGGGTGCGGTAGCCGTCCATCTGAATCGCGCTGTAGTGCACGAAGACGTCCGCACCACCGTCGACCGCGATGAAGCCGTACCCCTTCTCCGCGTTGAACCACTTGACGGTGCCCTGAGCCATTTCCTAACTCCCCTATTGCTGGCCCTTGCGCAGGACCGCACTTCGCGGACCCGGGTCAGACCTCACCCCGAAGGGTGTGCGCCGGAACGCGTCGACCGCGGCTGAATGTATCTGCCCATGCGCCGTCTGCAACAGGTCAACTGGACGAGAAATCCGGCCGCGCCGGAACGGAGTTTTCTACGGAATTCCCAATAATCCCGGGCAACTCGGGCCGGACATAACGAACCAACGCGACAAATCAACGTCTGTCTTCGGACACAGGTTGTCGCGTTCTCATATGCACTCGGCATGCAGCCGGAGGGGGGACGGCTAACTGTATCGCGCTCAACGACACGGAATTGCCCCCTCCGCTTCTTTGACGGAGGGGGCAACCGCAATGACTCAGGGTGGGTGGTGCACCCGGGCCCGGCGACGGACCCGGCGACGGCCGGTCAGCCGCCCGCGACCGCCGGGATGATCGAGACGCCGGCACCGTCCGGCGTGGCGGTCTCCAGGCCCTCGGCGAAGCGCACGTCGTCGTCGTTGACGTAGACGTTGACGAAGCGGCGCAGCTTGCCGGAGTCGTCCAGCACCCGGGCACCGATGCCCTGGTGGTTCTTCTCCAGGTCGGCGAGCACCTCGGCGAGCGTCGCCCCCTCGGCCGGGACCTCGGACCTGCCGTCGGTGTAGGTGCGCAGAATGGTCGGGATACGGACGGTGACGCTCATGCGAGGCCTGCCTCTCGGAAGGATTCGAGGGTGGGACGGATGGTGGCGGACGGTCCCGTGGTCGGGGCGACCGCGTCGAGGGTCTTGAGCCCGTCGCCGGTGTTCAGCACGACGGTCTCACCGGCGGGGTCGAGCCGGCCGCTCTCGATGAGCTTCCGCAGCACGCCGACGGTCACCCCGCCCGCGGTCTCCGCGAAGATGCCCTCGGTGCGGGCCAGCAGCTTGATCGCGTCGACGACCTGCTCGTCGGTGACGTCCTCCACCGCGCCGCCGGTGCGCCGGGCGATGTCCAGGACGTACGGGCCGTCGGCCGGGTTGCCGATCGCCAGGGACTTGGCGATGGTGTCGGGCTTGACCGGGCGGACCACGTCGTGACCGTCCTTGAAGGCCTTCGAGACCGGCGAGCAGCCCTCGGCCTGCGCCCCGAAGATCTTGTACGGCTTGTCCTCGACGAGGCCGAGCGAGATCAGCTCCCGCAGCCCCTTGTCGATCTTCGTCAGCTGGGAGCCGGAAGCGATCGGGACGACCAGGTTGTCCGGCAGCCGCCAGCCGAGCTGCTCGCAGATCTCGTACGCCAGGGTCTTGGAGCCCTCGGCGTAGTACGGCCGGAGATTGACGTTGACGAAGCCCCAGCCCTCGCCGATCGGGTCGCCGATCAGCTCGCTGCAGAAACGGTTCACGTCGTCGTACGTGCCCTCGATGCCGACCAGGTCGCCGCCGTAGACCGCGGCCATCACGACCTTGCCCGCCTCCAGGTCGTGCGGGATGAAGACGCAGGACCGCAGGCCCGCGCGGGCCGCGGCGGCGCCGACCGCGCCGGCCAGGTTCCCCGTCGAGGAGCAGGACAGGGTGGTGAAGCCGAAGGCGCGCGCCGCCTCGACGGCGATCGCGACGACCCGGTCCTTGAAGGAGTGCGTCGGATTCCCGGAGTCGTCCTTGACGTGCAGGCCGCCGGTGACGCCGAGCTCGGCGGCGAGGCGGTCGGCCTTGACCAGCTTGGTGAAACCGGGGTTCACATTGGGCTTCTCCGCGACGTCCGCGGGCACGGGCAGCAGCGGTGCGTACCGCCAGATGTTGTTCGGACCGGCCTCGATGCGCTTGCGCAGCGCCTCGGCCGCCTCGGAGCCGCCGGGAAGGTCGTAGGCGACCTCCAGCGGCCCGAAACAGGCCTCACAGGCGAATACGGGGCCGAGCGGCGTCCGCTCGCCGCACTCGCGGCAGGAGAGCGCCGCGGCGGGACCGAGATCGACGGTGCCGGTCCGTGCGGCCGGGTCGGACGACGGGGTGCTTGCAACAGTTTGCACAGCCATGGAGGCGAGGCCCTTTCTCCTCATCTTCCCCGCGGCGTATTTCACCGCGAGCCGGAATTGGCACCTTCCCCACCGGGAGCCTCGCGCCCGACGCCGCAGCGTCGGTCCGAGACCGGCGGGAGGGTTGCCGGGGCTTCAACGGGCCGTTCCCTCTGCCCCTCTGGATGAGCGGTATGGCACCGGGCCTGGCCCGGGCGTTTGTCCACGGCGACCACCCCGAGATGCGGTGTTCACGCGTGTTGCTCAAGACTGTAACGGAAGGATCGGACAGTCGAGGAAGCCGTCCGAACCGCGAGATGCGGCACTGACGCGGAAGCCATCGCACCGCCCATCTGCCCACCTGCCCGCCACACAGGGAGACGATGACGTGCTGGACGAGGTGAAGCTCTGGCTGGACCGGCACTCCTGGTCCGCGTCCGAACGCCCGCTGGACATGCTGCGCGCCGCCAAACGGACCGCGGGTCCGGCCGGGACGGTCAGCGTCGTGCTCCCCGCCCTGAACGAGGAGGCCACGGTCGGCGCGATCGTCGAGACGATACGCAGAGACCTGATGACCGGGGACACCCCGCTCGTCGACGAGCTGGTCGTCATGGACTCCGGCTGCACCGACGGCACCGCGGCGGCCGCGGCCGCGGCCGGCGCCCGCGTCGTGCACCGGGACACGGTCCTGCCGCGCGTCACGGCGGCGCCGGGCAAGGGCGAGGTGCTGTGGCGTTCGCTGCTGGTGACCAGCGGCGAGATCGTCTGCTTCGTCGACGCCGACCTGCGCGACTTCGAATCCCAGTTCGTTTCCGGAATCGTGGGGCCGCTGCTCACCGATCCCGGGCTGCAGCTGGTCAAGGCCATGTACGACCGGCCCATGGGCAGCGGCGGCGAGCGCGGCGGCCGCGTCACCGAACTGGTGGCACGCCCGCTGCTGAATCTGCACTGGCCGCAGCTGGCCGGTTTCGTGCAGCCGCTCGGCGGCGAGTACGCGGCCCGCCGGTCGCTGCTGGAGCAGATCCCGTTCCCGGTCGGCTACGGAATCGAGATCGGGATGCTGGTGGACGCCCTGGAGCTGGCGGGTCTCGACGCGCTGGCCCAGGTCGACGTGGGCGTGCGCCGGCACCGCAACCAGGACGGCCAGGCGCTCGGCCGGATGGCCGCCACGATCTACCACACCGCACACTCCCGGCTGGCCCGCGGCCAGCTCGTGCGCCCGGTCCTCACCCAGTTCGACCGGGACGACGGCGCCTTCGCCCCGACCGTGCACCAGGTCACCACGCA
>NZ_WHPN01000069.1 GCF_009735685.1 Streptomyces lycii
GCGGTCCCAGCCGTAGGCGTCGGGCGCCGTCGTGTGCGACGAGGTCGCGCAGCGCACGCCGGCTGGTGACGACGACCGCGCAGCTCTGTGCCGGGAGCAGCGGTCTGACCTGGGCGGAGCCGGCGGCGTTGTCCAGCAGTACGAGCAGCCGCCTGCCCTTGGTGCCGCTGCGGAAGAGGGCGAGCCGGTCGGCCAGGCCGTCCGGGACACGGGAGTCGGGGACCCCGATGCCGCGGAGCAGGGAGGCGAGCGCATCACGCGGGTCGAGGGCCGGCTCCGGCCCGAAGCCGTGGAGGTCGAGGTAGAGCTGACCGTCGGGGAAGTGCTCGGCGGCACGGTGGGCCCAATAGACGGCGAGCGCGGTCTTGCCGATGCCCGCCGGGCCCTCGATCGCCAGCGGCGGCGTGGCGTGCGGCCCGGCGCGCAGGGCGAGGTCGAGGGCCTTCCGTGCCTTCTCCCGGCCGGAGAACGAGGGGATGTCCCGCGGCAGTTGCCAGGAGGGCGTCACCTCGCGACCGGGGCCGGCCCGCCGCGCGGGCGCCGGCCGCTCCGGCCCGGTGCCGGTGCTGCTGCCGACGGCGGACACAAGCCGCTGGTGGAAGCGGCGCAGCTCCTCACCGGGCGCGACGCCTAGCTCGTCGGCCAGCATGCTCCTGACCTGCTCGTACTGGGCCAGTGCCTCGGCCTTGCGGCCCACCCTCTCCAGCGCGAGCAGCAGTTGGTGCCAGAACCGTTCGTGCAGCGGGTGCGCCGTCGTGAGGCGGCGCAGCAGTGCGATGGCCTCGTCGTGGTTCCCGCCGCGCAGGTCCAGTTCGATGAGGCGCTGCGCCGCCTGTACGTATTCCTCGTCGATGACGGCCGCCACCTCGCGTCGCAGCGTGTCGGAGTCGACGTCGCACAGTGCCTCGCCGCGCCACAGGCCGAGGGCCCGCCACAGCAACGCGCGCTCCTCGCCCGCATCGCCGGTGCGGCCGGCCTCGGCGCTCAACTGCCGGAAGTGGTGCAGGTCCACCGCCTCGGGGAGGACGTCGAGCCGGTAGCCGCCGGCCGTCGAGCGCAGCAGTGTCCCGACCTCCTCCGTGCCCCCGAGCAGCGCCCGCAGGCTGCCGCGCAGCCGGTTGACGTAGCTGCGCAGGGTGGTGCGGGCGGCGGGCGGCGGCTGCTCGTTCCACACCGCCTCGATGAGCCGGTCGCTGCTCACCACCGTCCCCCGCTCCAGCGCGAGCGCGGCGAGGAGGGGCCGCTGCCGTCCGGTCAGCATGGTCTGCTCCCCGTCCGCCTCGGCGGACACCTGGAACGGTCCGAGCAGCGAGATACGCAGAGTGGTCGCCTGGGTCATGTCGCATTCCCCCGTGGAATCGCCGGTGCCCGCCCGACGCTTCCGCGGTGATGTTGTGCGGATGTTGAGGATGTGTGGAGCGGCGCACCACGGCACGCGAGAATCTGCTGAGCGATACGCCTGATGCGGGGGGTACGGCGTGGAGTTCCGGATGCTCGGCCAGCTCGAGGCCTGGGCCGGTGACGAGGCGGTGGACCTCGGCCCGGCGAGGCAGCGGCTGGTGGCGGCCGTGCTGCTGTGGGAGGCCGGCCAGGTGGTGCCGAGCGAGCGGCTCATCGACCGGGTCTGGGGCGACAGCCCGCCCGGCTCCGTGCGCAACCTGCTCTACGGCTACATCGGGAAACTGCGCGCCGCGCTGCGGAACGCGGACGACACCGGCGGCGCCGAGGTGACCCGCGCGTCCGGCGGCTACCGGCTCCGGGTCGATCCGGACCGGGTGGACGTGCACCGCTTCCGGCGCCTCGTGGACGAGGCCCGCGCGCTGGCGGGCGAGGACGACGAGCGCGCCGCCGCCGTGCTGAGCCGGGCGCTGCGCCTGTGGCCGGAGCAGGAGCAGGGGCTGGCGGGGCTGCGCGGCACCTGGGTGGAGGGCGTCCGCGCCCGGCTGGAGAGCGAACGGCTGGCGGCGAGCCTGGACCACCACGAGATCGCGCTCCGACTCGGACGCCACCGCGAGCACGTGACGCAGCTGCGCCGGCTGGCGGCGGCGCATCCGCTCGACGAGCGGCTGGCCGGGATGGTCATGACGGCGCTGCACCGCTGCGGCCGGCAGGCCGAGGCGCTCGCGCACTTCGGTGCCGTACGCCGGTCCCTCGCCGAGGAGCTGGGCGTCGGTCCCTGCCCCGAGCTGCGTGCCGTGCACCGGCGGATCCTCCGGGGCGAGCCGGAGCCCGGACCCGGATCCGGCGCGGGGACCGCCCCCGCCGTGCCGCGCGCGGTCCCGGCCGAGCTGCCGCACGACTGCCCGGACTTCACCGGCAGGTCCGAGGCGGTCGCCCGGCTCGACACGCTCCTCCTGGGGCGGGACGGGCCCGGCGGTGATGTCCCCGGCGAGGGGGCGACGATCTGTGCGATCGTCGGCACGGCGGGGTCGGGCAAGACCGCGCTGGCCGTCCACTGGTCCCACCGCGTCCGGGACCGTTTCCCCGACGGCCAGCTCGCCATGGACCTGCGCGGCTTCGACCACGAACGCGCCCCGCTGTCACGCGGTGAGGCCCTGAGCCACCTGCTGCGGAGCCTCGGCGTCGAGCCCACGGCGATCCCCGTCGACGAGGACGCCCAAGCACGGCTCTACCGCTCGCTGCTGGCGGACCGCCGCGTCCTGCTGCTGCTGGACAACGCCGCCTCGGCCGAACAGGTGCGCCCGCTGCTGCCCGGCGCGCGCCGCTGCCGCGTCCTGGTCACCAGCCGCCACCGCCTGGGCGGGCTCCTCGCCGTCGACCACGCCCAGCCGTTGCCGCTCGACCCGCTCGACCCCGGCGAGGGCCTGGCGCTGCTCACCTCCGTGGTGGGCGGGCGGCGGGTGGCCGACGAGCCCGAGGCGGCCGGGGAACTCGTACGGCGGTGCGGCCGGCTGCCGCTGGCCATCCGGGTGGCCGCCGCACAACTCGCGTACGACCCGGGCCTGGGCATCGCCGAACTGGCCGCGGAGCTGGCCGACGACGGTGACCGGCTCGGCGCGCTGGAGCTGGCCGGGGACCGGCCGTCCGCCGTCCGCGCCACCTTCGACCTCTCCTACCGGGCCCTCGCCGACGAGGAGCGCCGCCTCTTCCGCCTGCTGGGCCTCGTCCCCGGCCCGGACGTCACCCCGGCTGCCGTCGCGGCCCTGTCGGGTTCGGACGAGCGGACCGCGACCCGCCTGCTGCGCGCCCTGGCCGCCGCCCACCTCGTCGGGTCCCCAGCCCCCGGCCGCCACCGCCTCCACGACCTGCTGCGCGACTTCGCCCGGGAGCGGGCCGCGGCCGAGCTGCCGCCGGCGGAACGGAAGGCCGCGCTGCGGCGGCTGCTCGCGTTCTACCGGGCAGGGGCGGAAGCGGCCACGGCGTTCGGGTACGCCCCCCTGACCCCCGCGCCCCGCGCCGACGAGGAGGACGACGGGCCGCCGCCGGTCATCCCGCGCATCGACGGGCACGACGCCGCGGTGGCGTGGCTGGAGAGCGAGCGCGAGAACCTGGTCGCCGCCGTGGTCCGGGCCGCCGACACCGGTCTGCACGAGCCGGCGTGGCGGCTCACCTACGCCGTGCGCCAGTACTTCTACGACCGGCAGCACCTGTCCGACCTGGAGACCGCCGCCATGGCCGGCATGCGCGCGGCCGAGCGGGCGGGCGACCCGCTGGGCCGGGCGTTCATGCATGCCGGCATCGGAGGCGTCCACCGCTTCCGGATGGACCTCGGGGCGGCGCTCGACTCGTTCCGGGCCGCGCTGGACGCGTTCCGCGAGGCGTCCTTCGTCGCGGGCGAGCCCGGCATGATGAACAACATCGGGATCGTCTACAACGACCTGGGCGACCTGCGCCGCTCCGGGGAGTGGCTCACCCGGGCCGTCGCCCTGCTGCGCACCCTGGACCGGCCGGAGCCGCTGGCGAACACCCTGAGCAACCTCTCCGACATCACCACCCTGCTGGGCGAGCTGCCCCGCTCGGTCGCGCTGGCCACGGAGGCCATCGAGCTCTGCGAGGCGATGGAGCAGCCGGCCGGCCTCCCCGTCCCCCTCATCAACCGCGCGACCGCCTACCGCTACCTCGGCCGGGAGGACGAGGCCCTCGCCGACGCCACCCGGGCCGCGGAACTCAGCCGGCGGCTGGGCCTGTACAGCGACGAGAGCATCGCCCAGGACGAGCTGGCCCGGCTGCACCGCGACGCCGGCCGTGTCGAACTCGCCTTCGAGCACGCCGAACGGGCCCTGCGCACGGCCCGGGAGTGGAACCGGCCCATGGAGGCGAACTGCCTGACCACGCTCGGCGACCTGCACCGCCTCACCGGCCGGCCGCGGCAGGCCGGGGCCGTGCTCGACCAGGCGCTGTCCCTCGCCGCTTCCCGCAACCCGCCGAAACGCCCGGAGGTCCACCTGGCCCTCGCCCGACTGCATCACGGATCCGGCGACCGCGAGGCCGCGTTCGGCCATGCCCGGGACGCGCTGCACAGCGCCCGCGAGCTGGGACTGCGGCTGGTCGAATGCCTCGCGCTGTTCGCACTCGCCGAGTTCGGCCGGGCCGCCGGCCGGCAGCCGGAGGCCGCGGCGTACGCCGCCGAGGCGGAGCGGATCCGCGACGAGACCGGCTACCGGCCGTCCGCGCCCCCGCCGCTGGAGGGGGCGGCGGGCCGGCGGTGTGCCGGGTGATCCCGCGGGTCCCGGTACGGCCCGGCCCGCCGCCCCGCTCCCGGCTGCGGGGCGCGGGTCAGGGAGCGAAGAGGTCCAGCGCCGGCAGCGCCCGCTCGTCGTAGCCGAACAGGGCCTGGTTCTCCCAGGCGTTGCCCGAGTCCGGGTCCGCCGGGTCCCAGCCGCTGCCCTCGACGGCCGTCCACGCGGGCTCCCAGTACACGACGCCCAGGCCGCGTCCGCCGGGGACCGCCTCGACGACGTTCATGACGTCGCGCAGGTTCGCGGCCTGGCCCTGCGGGGTCGCCGGGTAGCCGTCGACCAGCTGGTCGGCGGTCCCGACGTTGTTGGCCAGGTCGTCACCGTTCTCCAGGGTGTGCGCGTAGGCGGTCTCGGCGACGAGGACGGGCTTGCCGTAGCGGCTCGCGGTGGCGTCGAGGTTGGCCTGGAGGCCGGAGAGCGGGCCGTGCCAGTAGCCGTAGTAGGACAGCGCGACGACATCGAACGGCACGTCGTGCGCGACGGCCCGGTCGAACCACCAGTGGGTGCCCTCCCGGTCGCCGCCCTCGGCCAGGTGCAGGGCGATCCGGGTGTCCGGCGAGGCGGCGCGGGCCGCCTCGGCGCCCGACTTGAGCAGCCCGGCGAGCTGGTCCCAGTTGTCGATGGAGCCCTCGGGCCAGAGCATGCCGCCGTTGATCTCGTTGCCGATCTGCACCATGCCGGCCGGGGTGCCCTGCGCGGCCAGGGCGCTCAGCACGTCGTACGTGTGGTCGTACACGTCCTGCCGGAGCTGCTGGTAGCTGTGGCCCGACCACGCCGCGGGCTTGTTCTGCTTGCCGGGGTCCGCCCAGGCGTCGGAGTAGTGGAAGTCGACGAAGAGCTGCATGCCGCTCGCCCTGATCCGCTGGGCCATGGCGAGGACGCGTTCCTTGGTGTTGTAGCCGTCCACGGGGTCGACCCACACCTTGAGCCGGGCGTAGTTCATCCCGGCGGAGCCGAGCACCGACAGGGCGTCGTCCTCGGTGCCGTCGGCGTGCCGGTAGCGGGCGCCGAACGCCTCGTTCTTGGCGAGCGTCGACACGTCACCGCCCCGGACGGACAGGGCGGCCGCGCCCGGGGTGAGGGTGATGTCGTCGAAGTGCGCCCACTGGCCGGGCCGGGCGTCGGACGTCAGCGCGATGGTGCAGGAGCCGCCCCGGACCTCGGCGGACGCGGTGATCCGTATCCACGCGCCGTCGGCGGTGGGCGGCAGCTGGGTGCGTTCGCTCCCGGCGCCGCAGTCGCGCAGGGCGATCGTCGCGCTCTTCTGGCCTCCGCTGGAACGCACCCAGGCGCTCACGGTGTACGGGCCGTCGTCCAGCCCGGTGAGCCGCTGGCTGGTCTCCACCCGGTAGGCGTGGTCCGCGCGGTGGGTGAGGCGCCGGCCGCCGTCGTGGCCGCCGGGCTCGGTGAAGGCGGTTCCGGCCGCGTTCCCGCGCGCGGTGCTCGTCCAGCCGGACGGGGCGGCGGTCTCGCCGTCCGCCTCGAAGCCCGCGTTGGCCGGGCTGCCGGATGCGGTCTCCGGCGCACCCGCGGCCTGCGCGGGCAGGGCGGGCAGCA
>NZ_WHPN01000070.1 GCF_009735685.1 Streptomyces lycii
TGCAGTACCATCGGCGCTGAAAGGCTTAGCTTCCGGGTTCGGAATGTAACCGGGCGTTTCCCTGACGCAATAACCACCGAAACACTATCGGACTGCCCCGCACAAAAACGGGACTCGACAGGTTCCAAGCGAACAAGCACACTCTTCAATTGAGTCAAGCTGGTTCCACCGGTAACTGTTCGTTATCCGGGAACCACACAGTGGACGCGAGCAACTGAGGACAAGCCCTCGGCCTATTAGTACCAGTCAACTCCAACC
>NZ_WHPN01000071.1 GCF_009735685.1 Streptomyces lycii
GCCGACGGCCCGGGAGACGGCGCGCCCCACCCGCTCACCCGCGCGTGGCATGCCCTCGGCCGGCCCGGTAGAGCGCCGCGACCTGCGCCGCCGCCCGCGCCAGTTCCCGGCGGGCCTCCTCCGGGGTCAGGACCTCGACGTCCGTGCCGAACTGGAGGAGCTGGCGGACCGCGCCCGGCGCGCGGTAGGCGAGGCGGACCTCCGTCCACGCCTCCGGATCCCCGCCCGGGCCGTCGTGCGACACCACGCTCGGAGCGCTGATCCGCAGGAACATGTCCAGTCGCCTCGTCCGGACCCGGGCCCGGACGGCGACTTCCGCCGGGCGGTCCTCCACACCGCGCCGCAGCTCCTCCCACACCCCGGCCAGCTCCGCCCCGGCCCGGCGGCGCACCGGGGCGTCCGTGACCGCCGCCGCGGCGACCCGGTCCGCGCGGAACAGCCGCGGGCGGCCCCGCCGGTCGGCGACCAGATACCAGACCCCGGCCTTCGCGACGAGCCCGTACGGATCGACGGTGTACGTCCGCGTCCGGGTCTCGCCGCTGTGCCGGTACCGGATGCGCAGCCGCCGGTCGGCGAAGACCGCGGTGTGCAGCACGTCCAGGTCCGCCGCCGCGCCCCGCGCTGGGGACATCCAGCGGTCCGGGTCGACCAGGATGCGCCGGCGCGTCAGCTCGGCCGCCGGGCGGTGCGGCGCCGGGAGCGCGGCCATCACCTTGCGCAGCGCGGACCCGAGGGCCCCGTCCAGCCCGAGCGCCGAGTGCGCCCCCTGCGCGGCGAGCACGAACAGGGCGCGGGACTCGTCGGACGTCAGCCCCGTGACATCCGTACGAAATCCCGGGAGCAGCGCGATGCCGCCGTGCCGGCCGCGCTCGGCGTACACCGGGACGCCGGTCGCCGAGAGCGAGTCGACGTCGCGGTAGATGGTGCGGACGGACACCTCCAGCCGCTCGGCCAGCTCGGCCGCCGGGACCCGGCCCCGGGTCTGGAGCAGCAGCAGGATGGACAGCAGGCGGTCGCTCTTCACCCGCACAGGGTGTCCCGCGCGGCGGACGAAGACCACCGGATATACCTGACGGCGGATGTCAGGTTATGGCGCGAGGGTGCGGGCACGGGCCGGGCGGCGACCGCCGCGTCCGGCCCGGTGGACGACCTGCCCGCCGGCCACCAGGCCACCGACCGTGGAGCGTTTCCATGACCGACATGCCCGCCGACCCCCGCCCCCTGGCCGCCCGCGCGGCCGCCCAGCTGGCCGTGCTCCTGGACGACGTGCGGCCGGAGGCGCTCGCCCGGCCGACGCCGTGCGCCGACTGGGACGTACGGGCCCTGACCGAGCACATCGTCTCCGTCGCGGAGGCCTACGCCGTCATCGGCGAGACCGGCCGCGACGAGGCTCCCGACGGGGTGCGCGCCCGGCCGCTGCCGGAGGCCCCGGCGGACCGTGCGGCGGTCTTCGCCACGGCCCGGGAACGCCTGGCCGCGGCCTGGCGCGACGACGCCAAGCTCGACAAGGCGTACGTGCTGCCCTGGGGCGAGGTCTCCGGCCGGGGCACGCTGACCGGCTACCTCCTGGACGGCGTCACCCACGCCTGGGACCTGGCACGCGCCCTGGACAGCGGCCGCCCGCTGGACCCGGAACTCGCCGAGGTCTCCCTCGCCGCCGCCCGGCGCGTGCTGCCGCCGGAACGGCGCGGCGGCCCGACCCCGTTCGAGCCGGTACGCCCCGCACCGCAGGACGCCGACGCGTACGGCAGGCTCGCCGCCTGGCTGGGCC
>NZ_WHPN01000072.1 GCF_009735685.1 Streptomyces lycii
CAGCCGCCGCCCTCGTGCGAGCCGCAGCCCGCCGCCGGAGCCCGGCGGTGCCCGGGAAGCGTCGTGGTGCCCGCGCCCTCCACCTCGAAGCCCGCGTCCGCGATCATGTCGAGGTCGGCCTGTCCGGCCTGCCCCTCACTGGTGAGGTAGTCGCCCAGGAAGATCGAGTTGACCAGGTGCAGGGCCAGCGGCTGCAACGACCGCAGATGCACCTCGCGTCCTCCGGCGAGCCGTACCTCCACATCCGGGCAGACGAACCGCACCATGGCCAGGATGCGGAGCGCGCGCTGCGGCGTGAGGTTCCACTCGTCCGCCAGCGGTGTGCCCTCGAACGGGATCAGGAAGTTGACCGGCACCGAGTCCGGGTCGAGTTCCCGCAGCGCGAAGACGACGTCGACCAGGTCCGCGTCCGACTCGCCCATGCCCGCGATCAGCCCCGAGCAGGCCGAGAGCCCGGCGGTCTGCGCCTGCCGCACCGTCGACACCCGGTCGGAGAAGTCGTGCGTGGTACAGATGTCGCCGTACGCCGCCTCGGAGGTGTTGAGGTTGTGGTTGTAGGCGTCCGCCCCGGCCGTCCGCAGCCGCTGAGCCTGGCCGTCCGAGAGCAGGCCGAGACAGGCGCACACCTCCACGCCCTCGTGCTGCTCCTTGATCGTCGCGATGGTCTCCGAGACCCGGTCCACATCGCGTTCCGTCGGGCCGCGGCCGCTCGCGACCAGGCAGACGCGCTTGGCGCCGCCCGCCACTCCGGCGCCCGCCGCCGCGGCCGCCTCCTCCGGCTTCAGCCAGGTGTACTTGAGGATCTCAGCCCGGGAACCGAGCCGCTGCGAACAGTACGAGCAGTCCTCGGGGCAGAGCCCGGACTTGAGGTTCACCAGGTAGTTCAGCTTCACCCGGCGCCCGAACCACTGCCGGCGCACCCGGCCCGCCGCCGCGACCACGTCGAGCAGTTCGTCGTCGGACGTCGCCAGCACGGCGAGCGCCTCGTCCCGCGTGGGCAGCTCGCGTCGCAGCCCCTTGTCCACCAGTGTTGTCAGCAGCTCCATGGGCCGATCCTTGCCTACGGTCCGGGGCCGGGCCAAGGAGAGATCCCACAACACGGAGGGAACGGGGTGTGTGTATCGCCACACCGTACGGGCGTGCGGGGGGTACTAGCTTTTAGGCAGACCCGACAGCTACGAGGGACGGCCGATGCCCCAGGACCCCTTCGCATGGATCGACGAGCGGGCGGCCGTCCGCCGCGCCGCGGGCCTGGCCCGCGGGCTGCGCCCGAGGCCCGCCGAATCCCCGCTGCTGGACCTGGCGAGCAACGACTACCTCGGACTGGCCAGGCACCCGGAGGTGACGGAGGCGGCAGCCGCGGCCGCGCGGGCGTGGGGGGCCGGCGCCACCGGTTCCCGGCTGGTGACCGGCAGCACCGAACTGCACGCCGAACTGGAGGCGGCGCTCGCGGATTTCTGCGGCTTCGAGTCCGCCCTGGTGCTGTCCTCCGGTTACGCGGCCAACCTGGCCGTGGTGACCGCGCTGACCGGGCACGGCACGCTGGCCGTCTCCGACGCGGCCAACCACGCCTCCCTCATCGACGGCTGCCGGCTCAGCCGGGCGCGGACCGCCGTGGTGCCGCACGCCGACCCGGACACCGTCGCCAAGACGCTCGCCGGACACACCGGCGGGGCCGCCGTGGTCACCGACTCCGTCTTCTCCGTCGACGGGGACGCCGCACCGCTGGGCCGGCTCGCGGAGGTCTGCCGCGCCCACGGCGCCGCCCTTCTCGTCGACGACGCGCACGGACTCGGCGTGCTCGGGCCGGGCGGGCGCGGGGCGCCGAGCGCCGCGGGACTCGCCGGCGCGCCGGACACGGTCGCCACGGTCACCCTGTCCAAATCGCTCGGCAGCCAGGGCGGCGCCGTGCTCGGACCGGCCCGGGTGATCGACCATCTCGTCAACACGGCGCGCACCTTCATCTTTGACACCGGGCTCGCCCCGGCCGCCACCGGAGCGGCCCTCGCGAGCCTGCGTCTGCTGCGCCGGGAGCCACGGCGCGCGGCCCGCGTCCGGGCCGTGGCCACCGCGCTGCACGAGCGGCTGACGGCGGCCGGCCTGGACGCCGTGCGGCCGGACGCCGCGGTGGTGTCCGTGCGCGCGCCCTCCCCGGACGCCGCGGTGCGCTGGGCGGCGGAGTGCCGGGCGGCGGGTCTGGTCGTCGGCTGCTTCCGGCCGCCCTCCGTGCCCGACGGAGTGTCCCGGCTGCGGCTCACCGCCCGGGCCGACCTGACCGACGGCCAACTCGCCCGGGCGATGGAGGTGGTCACGGGCACCGCGCCCGTACGCGGCTGAGGCTCAGCGCACGCGCCCGTACCGGACGCTGTTGGTCCAGATCTTCTCCAGGCGGACCACGGCGCCGGTCTTGGGCGAGTGCCAGATCTTGCCGTGGCCCGCGTAGATGCCGACGTGGTAGACCCGGCCGCCGGAGTGGAAGAAGACCAGGTCGCCGCGGGCCCGTGCGGACGCGGGGACGCGGCGCGCGGAGTTGTACTGGGCCGCGGCGGTGCGCGGCAGCTTCTTGCCGGCCCGCTTGAACGAGTACATCGTCAGACCGGAGCAGTCGAAGCGGTGCGGGCCGGCCGCGCCGAACCGGTAGGGGGAGCCCTTCTTCGCGGCGGCGATGTTGAGCGCCTTGGCCGCGTGGGGTGCGGCGTGCGCCTCGGTGGCGGCTCCGGGGGCGAGCATCGTGCCGCCGACGGCGGCGAGGGTGAGGGCCGAGACGGCGCCCGCCCGGGACATCAGTTTCGTGCTGTTCTGCTGCTGGACATGTCCGTGCGCGGTCATGCGCAACCCTTCGTCAACCGCCTGTGAAGGATGACCTGTCGGGTTCGGGCAGCGAAGATGCCCGGCCGCTGCTGCGGCTTCACCCCAAGGGTCCGGCGGGAGACTACCCGCCGGGCCCGGCCTGCCGGGTCCTCCACTCCTGCCGGTCCATCCGTGTCGACCTGTCGTCCGGCGCGGCGGCAGGACTCGGCGTCCGCGCGGACCGCCCCGCCCTGCCGGCGGGGGCTTGTCGTCCCCGGGATCGTGACGCACGATCGCGCTGATTTCTGGTTCAAAACAATGAAATGTCGGGCTCATCACTCTTGCGCCGTCCATCCGGCGGGCCGCTTCCGGCGCCCCACCGGAGGCCGGAGAGCCGTCGGCGGGCGCCGGAGCCCGGCGTCCGCGCGGTTCGCGGCGGCGGCCCGGCGCCGGGAAGCGGTGCCGGCGGGCGCGGGCGGCTTCCGGCGCGTGTGGGCCGTACGGGGTCATCCGTTCGGCGGTTGCGCCGGGCCGGGACGGGTGTCCCGGCCCCACGTGGCGGGTGGCGGGGCGTCAGGAAGGCGGCGGCAGGGTCACCCGCCCGGCGCGCCGCTCCCCGTCCAGCACGCGCAGGGTGCGCGCCAGGGTGGCGGTGTGCAGCTCGGTCTCACCCCGCTCGTGCATCAGCGCGAGCGCGTCCCGCAGGGCGGCGGCCCTGCCGACGAGGGCCTGCGCGGCGCGGAGACCGGCGTACGTGTGCGAGCCGCGCGCCGGATTGATCCGGCCCAGCAGGTCCAGCACCTCCAGATAGCGGTCCACCAGCTCGCCCTCGGCCCGGGTGAGGGCCGGGAGCGGCGGCAGTTCGGGCGGCAGCACGGCGGGTCAGTCCCGGCCGGCCGCGCGCCGCGGCTGTTCGCGGGGGTGGGCGACGGTGTCGGCGAGCCCGTAGTCCACGGCGGCCTCGGCCGTGAAGAACGTGTCGCGCTCGATGTCGGCGGCGACGCGCGCCCGGGGCTGCCCGGTGTGCCGTACGAGCAGTTCCTCCACCAGGTCCCGCAGCCGCCGCAGTTCCCCGGCCCGGATCCGCAGGTCCTCCGTGGTGCCCCGGACCGGCTCGGTGAGCGACGGCTGGTGGACGAGCGCCCGTGAGCCGGGCAGCATCAGCCGCTTGCCCGGTGTCCCCGCGGCGAGCAGGACGGCGGCCGCGGAAGCGGCCTGCCCCAGGCAGACGGTCTGCACGTCGCATCCGGTGAAGCGCAGCGTGTCGTAGACCGCCGTCATGGCCGTGAGCGAGCCGCCCGGGCAGTTGATGTACAGCGAGATGTCCCGGTCCGGAGCCGCGTGCTCCAGGTGCATGAACTGCGCGATCAGCGCGTTGGCGGCTTCGTCGTCCAGTGGGGTTCCGAGCAGGACGATGCGTTCCTCGAACAGCTTGGACCAGGGGTCCACGATGCGCGTCCCATGGCTGCCGCGCTCGGTGAAGGACGGGAGGACGTGACGGGCGTCTGGCCGGTCCATGACGGACCCCTCTCCGTAAAAAATGTACAACCTGTACGTCTCGTACGATGGGGAGCATGGCCTACGAGATTCCGGTGACGCAAGCACGTGCGGAGCTGGCCGAGCTGATCAACCGGGTCGTCTACGGCGGTGAACGCGTGGTCGTCACCCGCCACGGCAAGCCGCTCGTGGCCCTGGTCTCGGCCGCTGACCTGGAACGGCTGGAGCAGATCGAGGAGGCTCCGGAGGATCAGGTGATCAGCACGGTGTCGGCGCTGCGCACCGGCGCGTCCGCTGCGGGCGAACGGGGCCGGTTCGGGATCGCCGCCGAACACAGCGGCGGCCCGGACGCCGTGGGGCGGCGTCCGGGCCGGGAGGAGTGACACCGTCCGCGCGTGGCGGTGTCAGACGCTGTGCAAGGGGTGCCGGCGGGTCAGGAGCCGAGCTCCCAGACCGCGTGGGCGATGGCGTCGCTGTTGTGGTCCAGCGCGGTGTCGTCGACGTTCTCGGTGGTGTCGCAGGGGGAGTGGTAGCAGGAGTCGAACGGCTCGCCCGCCGCGCCGCCCCAGGCCTCGGCCTGTTCGGCGGACTTCACCCGGCTGGCCCCGGTGAAGAGCCCGCCGACCGGGATGTCCGCGGCCTTGAAGCTGGCGTGGTCGGAGCGGCCGTCGCCCTCGGTCTCGATCTCGGTGGGGATGTTCTTCGCGGTGAACCAGTCCTTGAAGACGCCTTCGAGGGCCGGGTCGTCGTCGTAGACGAAGTAGCCGGGGTTCGGTGAGCCGATCATGTCGAAGTTCAGATATGCGCTGATCCGGGAGCGGTCCTCGGCGGGGAGTCCGTCGACGTAGTGGCCGGAGCCGACCATGCCGTACTCCTCCGCGCCCCACCAGGCGAAGCGCAGGTGCTTCGCGGGCTGGAGATCCGCCTCGGCCACCGCGAGCGCGACCTCCAGGATGCCGGCGGAGCCGGTCCCGTTGTCGTTGATGCCCGGGCCGGAGTCGGTCGAGTCCAGGTGCGCCCCGGCCATCACGACCTCGTCGCTGCCGCCGCCGGGCCAGTCCGCGACGAGGTTGTAGCCGGTGGCGCCGCCGTACTGGAACTCCTGGACGGCGGTGGTGAATCCGGCCGCGTCCAGCTTGCCCTTGATGTAGTCGACGGAGGCCTGGTAGCCGGGGCTGCCGTGCGCCCGGTTGCCGTCGTTGGCCTCGGCGATCGACTGGAGTTCGCCGAGGTGGGCCTTGACCTGGTCCACCGATATGTCGGGGGCGGCGGCCGCCGGGGCCTCGGCGCCGTCGGCGGTGCCGAGCAGGCCGGTGGTCAGGGCGGTGCAGGCGGCGACGGCGACGGCCGCGCCGCGAAGGCGTGTCTTGGGTGTCACGGGGGCTCCGATGCGGATGTGGGGGGATGCCGAGCCGGAAGTTCGTTGACGCGAGCATGATGCTCACCGTTCGGGGAGGGGCGCGTCAAGAGCGATGACCGGACAGCGAGTTCCGCACAGCGGTGCATCCGGACTCCCGGCCGGACAGGACTGTGCGCCCTCCGTCCGCTACAGCGAAGGGCGCACAGCCGTTCAGGGGCCCGCCGGACGGCGGACCGTCAGCCCGCCGGCACCGCCCGCGGCTCCGGCCGCTCGCCGCCCGCTGCCGCTGTCGGGGCACGGCGCGACGGGCGTCCCAGCACCGTGGCGAGGAGCCCGAGCACCGCCCAGGCGGTGAGCGTCAGGGCGGGGACTGCCGCGCCCGCGCCGTCGAAGAACGCCACGGAGCGGAGCAGGGAGGCGCCCGCGCCGGGCGGCAGCAGCTGGCCCAGCGCGCCGACCGGCTGCGGCAGCATCTCGGGCGCCGAGGACATGCCCGAGAAGGCGTTGCCCAGCAGCACGATCAGCGCCGCCCCGAGGCCCAGCCCGGCGCGGCCGAGCAGCGCGGACAGGCCGGCCACCGTGGCCCCGCCGGCGAGCGCCGCCAGGCCGAGCGCCCCGGCCTCGGCCCACCAGTCGCCGGTGAGCGCCCCCAGCCAGCTGTGGGCGAGCCCGGCGGCGGTGAGGCCCACCAGGGCCGAGGCGCCGAGGAGGGCGCCCGCGGCCCGGCCGCCGCGCAGACCCGCCAGGGTCACCAGCGCCCCCGCCGCGACTCCCGCCATCGCCATCGGCATGACGCTCGCGCCCAGCGCGGCCCCGCGCGGGTCCCCGGCCGGGGCGGGCACGACATCGGTGACCCGCGCCTCGGTGCCCTCCGGCAGCTGTCCCTGCACCGCCTGCTGGAGCAACTGGGCCACCACGGGGCTCGCCGCCGAGGCGGTCAGCAGTTCCGGGCCGCGCGGGGTGGCGACCACGGCGCCGTACACCTCGCGCTCCCGCACGGCCTCCGCGGCGGCGGCCTCGTCCTCGTAGCGGTGCACCTCGAAGGCGTCGCCGCGGTTCGCGAGGGCCTGCTCCAGCTGGGTGGCGGCGGACGCCTGGCCGGCCACGCCGACGGGCAGTTCCTGCGGCGCGATGCGGGCGGCCGGCCAGGCGAACACCCACAGGGCGAGGGCGACGACCACCGGCACCAGCAGGACGACCGCGAGCAGCCGCCGCGCGGGCGGCGGAGCCGGCTCCCCGGTTGTGGTCACAGCGGACATGACGAACTCCGATACAAAGAGAAGGATCGTTCGTTTTACTTTTCCCACTGTCCGCCCGGGGGTGCCGCTTGTCAAGAATGAATGTTCGTTTTAAGTTTGCGGGCATGGCCCGTGTATCCCAGGAACACCTCGACGCCCGCCGCCGGCAGATCCTCGACGGCGCGGCCCGCTGCTTCGCCCGCAACGGCTTCCACGCGACGTCGATGCAGGACGTGCTGAAGGAGGCGGGACTGTCGGCCGGAGCCGTCTACCGCTATTTCCGCAGCAAGGAGGAGCTGATCCGGGCCATCGCCGAGGACGTGTTCGGCACGGTCCGGGCGGCCTTCGAGAGCGCCGCCCGGGAGACGCCGCCGCCGCTGCCGGACGTGGTCCTCGGCCGGGTGCTGGGGCAGGTCTTCCTCGGTCCGCAGGCCATGGCGGACCTCGACCGGGAGGGCTTCCCGCGGCTGGTCCTCCAGGTCTGGGCGGAGACGCTGCGCGACGAGGAACTGGCGGCGACCCTCCGCAGGGGGTACGAGGTCGTCCGGGACGCCTGGACCACCCTGGTCCAGCAGTACCAGCGGTCCGGGCTGATGCGGGACGACGTCCCCGCCGACCATGTGGCCCGGACCCTGGTCGCCGCCGTCCAGGGCTTCATCGCCCAGCAGGCGCTCTTCGGGGAGAGCGGCATCGAGGTGCTGGAGGACGGGCTGCGCGGACTGATGTCCGTCCCCGGCGGAAACATTGGTTAACGCCGCCGAAACGCCGCCGAACTAGCCTGCCGCCGACGGTGCAGGCGCTTCGGAGGCTGTGAGGTGGGACCGTGCGACTGACCCCGCACGAACAGGAACGGCTGCTCATCCATGTGGCCGCCGACGTGGCCGGCAGGCGCAGGGCCCGCGGGGTGCTGCTGAACCATCCGGAAGCCCTCGCGCTGCTGACCGTGCACATCCTCGAGGGCGCCCGCGACGGCCGCACCGTCGCCGAACTCATGGCCTCCGGGCGCAAAGTGCTCACCCGCGCCGAGGTCATGGAGGGCGTCCCGGAGATGATCCACGACGTCCAGGTCGAGGCGACCTTCCCCGACGGCACGAAGCTCGTCACCGTCCACGACCCGATCCAGTGACGCGGAGGCCGCCGATGATCCCCGGAGAGATCCGGTACGCAGACCAGCCGGTACGGCTCAACGAAGGCCGCCCCGTCACCCGGCTGACCGTGCTCAACGCGGCCGACCGCCCCGTCCAGATCGGCTCGCACTACCACTTCGCCGAGGCCAACCCGGGGCTCCGCTTCGACCGGCGGGCGGCCCGCGGCCTGCGGCTGAACATCGCCGCGGGCACCGCGGTCCGCTTCGAGCCCGGCATCCCCGTCGAGGTCGAACTCGTTCCCGTCGGCGGCCGCAGGGTGATTCCCGGGCTGCGCGGCGAGACCGCCGGCGCGCTCGACACGGGCACCGCGGAAGGAGCCGGGGATGCCTGAGCTGAGCCGTGCGGGCTACGCGGATCTGTACGGGCCGACCACGGGAGACCGTATACGGCTCGCCGACACCGACCTCCTCGTCGAGGTGGAGCGCGACCTCTCCGGCGGGCCCGGATCGGCGGGGGACGAGGCGGTGTTCGGCGGGGGCAAGGTCATCCGCGAGTCCATGGGCCAGGCCCGTACGACCCGCGCCGAAGGGGCGCCCGACACCGTGATCACGGGGGCCGTGATCCTCGACCACTGGGGTGTCGTCAAGGCCGACGTCGGCATCCGGGACGGCCGGGTCACCGGCATCGGCAAGGCGGGCAACCCCGACACCATGGACGGGGTGCACCCGGACCTGGTGATCGGCCCGGAGACGGAGATCATCGCGGGCAACGGCCGGATCCTGACCGCCGGAGCCGTCGACGCGCACGTGCACTTCGTCTGCCCGCAACTCGCCGACGAGGCCCTGGCCTCCGGCGTGACCACCCTGGTGGGCGGCGGCACCGGCCCCGCCGAGGGAACGAAGGCCACCACCATCACACCCGGCCCCTGGCACCTGGCCCGGATGTTCGAGGCGATGGAGGCGTATCCGCTCAACATCGGGCTGCTCGGCAAGGGCAACACCATGTCCCGCGAGGGCATGCACAGCCAGCTGCGCGGCGGCGCGCTCGGCTTCAAGATCCACGAGGACTGGGGGGCCACCCCCGCCGTCATCGACGCCTGTCTCGGCGTCTGCGAGGAGACTGGCGCCCAGCTCGCGGTGCACACCGACACCCTCAACGAGGCGGGATTCGTCGCCGACACCCTCGCCGCGATCGCCGGCCGGACCCTGCACGCCTACCACACGGAGGGCGCGGGCGGCGGGCACGCACCGGACATCATCACCGTGGTCTCCGAACCCAACGTCCTGCCCAGCTCCACCAACCCGACCCGGCCGCACACCGTCAACACCGTCGAGGAGCACCTCGACATGCTGATGGTCTGCCATCACCTCAACCCGGCCGTGCCCGAGGACCTCGCCTTCGCGGAGTCCCGCATCAGGCCCGGCACCATCGCCGCCGAGGACGTCCTGCACGACCTGGGCGCCATCTCGATCATCTCCTCCGACTCCCAGGCGATGGGGCGGATCGGGGAGGTCGTGCTCCGCACCTGGCAGACCGCGCACGTGATGAAGCGGCGGCGCGGAGCGCTCCCCGGCGACGGTGCCGCCGACAATCACCGGGCGCGTCGCTATGTCGCCAAATACACCATCAACCCGGCGGTCGCCCAGGGGCTCGGGGAGACCATCGGCTCGGTCGAGAGCGGCAAGCTGGCCGACCTCGTGCTGTGGGACCCCGCCTTCTTCGGCGTCAAGCCGCAGCTCGTCATCAAGGGCGGCCAGATCGCGTACGCCCAGATGGGCGACGCGAACGCCTCCGTCCCGACGCCGCAACCGGTGCTGCCCCGGCCCATGTTCGGCGCCACCGGCCGCGCCCCGGCAGCCAACTCCCTCAACTTCGTGACCCCGGCCGCGCTGGAGGACGGGCTCCCCGGGCGCCTCGGGCTCGGCAAGCGGTTCGAGGCCGCCGGCAGCACCCGGCGGCTCGGCAAGGCGGACATGCGGGAGAACGCCGCCACACCGCGGGTCGAGGTCGACCCCGACAGCTTCACCGTCACCGTCGACGGCGACGTGATCGAACCGTCGCCCGCGCCGGAACTGCCCATGGCCCAGCGCTACTTCCTGTTCTGAGGGCACCGCCATGGACACCACGGAAGGCGCCGCGACGACACGCGGCACCGCGGCAGGCGCCGCGTCGGCATGCTGCGCCGTGGGGGCCGCGGGAGCCACAGGAGTCACGGCATTGGCGGGCGGCACCACGGGAGCCGCGGCGGCCACGGGCGGCGCCACGGCAGGTACCGCGTCCACCGCGGCTCCGGTGGCCCCGGCGGCCCCTCCGGCCTCGGCGGTCCCTCCGGCCCCGGCGGCCGGCGCCGCCCGTGCCGCCCTGCTCGTGCTCGCCGACGGACGCTTCCCGGCCGGCGGCCACGCGCACTCCGGCGGCGCCGAGGCAGCCGTCCGGGCGGGCCGGATCACCGACGCGGAGACCCTCCTGGGCTACTGCCGCGGCCGGCTGCACACCACCGGGCTGACCTCCGCCGCCCTCGCCGCGGCGGCCGCCGCCGGGATCGACCCGCTGGCGCTCGACGAGGCCGCGGACGCCCGGACCCCCTCGCCCGCCCTGCGCGTCACCGCCCGCCGGCTCGGCCGCCAGCTCCTCCGCGCCGCCCGCGCGGCCTGGCCCGACCCCGAGCTGGACGCGCTCGCCGCCGCCCGGCCGCGCGGCGCGCACCAGCCCGTGGTCCTCGGCCTCACCTGCCGGGTCGCGGGCCTGGCCCCGCTGGACGCCGCGTACGCCGCGGCCCACGAAACGGTCGGCGGACCCGCCGGCGCGACCGTGCGGCTGCTCAGCCTGGACCCCTTCGACGCCACCGCCGTGCTCGCCCGGCTCGCGCCCGAGCTGGACACGGTCGCCCGGAGCGCCGCCGGGGCCGCCCGCCGCGCCGTACACGAAGGCCCCGGCACGCTGCCCGCCGCCTCCGGTCCGCTGCCCGACATCGCCGCCGAGCGGCACGCGGTCCGGTCCGTACGGCTCTTCGCCTCGTGACAGCGCGGAACGGCCCGGTCCGCACGACGACCCGCCCCACGCGCGCCCGCGCCCTCCGGCGGCACCCCCGAGGACCACGGCCGGCCCCGGACTCCGGGACACGCCCCATACCCCACGCGCCCACGGACACCGGGCCGAAAACGCCCCGCCCCCGAACCACCAGGAGCCGTCATGCACCTCGACCACCCCGGCCTGTTCCCCCCGCGCCACACCCACAGCGCCGCCCCCGTGCGCCCCGACGGCACCCGCCGTGCCCTGCGCATCGGGCTGGGCGGCCCCGTCGGCTCCGGCAAGACCGCCACCGTCGCGGCCCTGTGCCGGGCGCTGCGCGAGGAACTGTCCGTCGCCGTCGTCACCAACGACATCTACACCCGCGAGGACGCCGACTTCCTGCTGCGCCACGCCGTCCTGCCGCCCGAGCGCATCACCGCCGTCGAGACGGGCGCCTGCCCGCACACCGCCATCCGCGACGACATCTCCGCCAACCTCGAAGCCGTCGAGGACCTGGAGGAGGCCGTCGGCCCGCTCGACCTGGTCCTGGTCGAATCGGGCGGCGACAATCTCACCGCGACCTTCTCCAGGGGCCTCGTCGACGCCCAGGTGTTCGTCATCGACGTCGCGGGCGGCGACGACATCCCGCGCAAGGGCGGCCCCGGCGTCACCACGGCCGACCTGCTGGTCGTCAACAAGACGGACCTCGCCCCGTACGTCGGCTCCGACCTCGGCCGGATGGCCCGGGACGCGGAGGCGCAGCGCGGCGAGCTGCCGGTCGTGTTCACCTCCCTCACCTCCGAGGACGGGGTGCGCCCCGTCACCGACTGGGTACGGCGGCGGCTGGCCGGCTGGGCCGCCGCCGGTGAACGATGAGCGCGCCCCCGGTGCCGGGGACGAAGAGCACCGCGGACCGCACGGGCGGGCCGTCGTCCGTGCGCGCCACCGCGCGCATCCGTGCCGCCGCCGACGGCAGGGGCGGCACCGCGCTGCCCGTCCTGGAGGGCGACGGGCCCCTCGCGCCGCGCCGGGTCCGCGGCGGTCCGCGGACGGCCCGGGTGTGCCTGGTCGGCGCGATGAGCGTGCCGCTGAACGGCGACCGGCTCCGCCTCGACGCCGAGGCCGGGGACGGCGCGGCGCTGGAGGTCCGCTCCGCCGCGGCGACCGTCGCCCTGCCCGGCCGGTACGACGCCCCGGCGGCGTACGACGTCCACCTCACCGCCGGGCGGGGGGCCGGGCTGCGCTGGCTGCCCGAACCCGTGATCTCCGTGGCCGGGAGCGTGCTGCGCCTGACGACCCGGGTCGACGCGGACCCCTCTGCGCGTGTCGTCCTCCGCGAGGAGCAGGTGCTCGGCCGGGCCGGGGAAGGTCCCGGCCGGCTCACCGCGCGGCTCACGGTCCGGGTCGGCGGCCGTCCGCTGCTGGACCAGGAGACGGACTACGGGCCCGGCGCCTCGCCCGGCTGGGACGGGCCGGCGGTGCTCGGCGGCCACCGGGCCGCCGGCCAGCTGCTGCTCCTCGGCCCGGAGCGGGCCGGCCGGCCCGGCACGGTCCTGCTGTTCGGCTCCGACGACCCGGGCGAGGGCCAGGCGGTGCTCACCCCGCTCGCCGGATCCGGCGCCCTGGTCACGGCCGTGGCACCGGACGCGCTCCGGCTCCGCCGCCTGCTGGACGCCGCCGCGGAGGCGGCCGGGCCGCCGGCCGCCGGCTGACCGTCCCGGCGGCGGCAGCCGGTGACGAACCCCGCGGCGGGGGAGCGGCACCGGTCGGCGCTGCGTCCACCGGTCAGCGCTGCGTCTTCCGGGCGGCCTCCTGCTCGGCCTTGACCTCGCCCGCGTACCGGTCGACGTACTCCTGGCCGGACAGCCGGAGGACCTCGTACATGATCTCGTCGGTCACGGCGCGCAGCACGGCCCGCTCGCCGTCCATGCCCGCGTACCGGGAGAAGTCCAGCGGCTCACCGAACCGGATGGTCACCCGTCCCGGCCGCGGCAGCCGCCGGCCGGGGGGCTGGATCTCGAAGGTGCCCACCATCGCGCAGGGCACCACCGGGACCTCGGCGCGCAGGGCCATCACCGCGACGCCCACCCGCCCCTTGTAGAGCCGGCCGTCGTGCGAGCGCGTGCCCTCCGGGTAGATGCCGAGCAGCTCGTCGCGGGCCAGCACCTTCAGCCCCTCCGCGATGGCCGCGCCGCCCGCCTCACGGTTCGAGCGGTCCACCGGGATCTGCCCGACGGCGCGGAAGAAGGCGGCCGTGAGCCGGCCCTTGAGCCCGGGGCCGGTGAAGTACTCCTGCTTGGCGAGGAAGGTGATGCGGCGGGGCAGGATCGCCGGCATCAGGAAGTGGTCGGAGAACGACAGGTGGTTGCCCGCGACGATCGCCGCTCCCTCTTCGGGCACATGCTCCAGCCCTTCGATCCGCGGCCGGAACAGCAGCCGCAGCAGCGGACCGAGCAGCACGTACTTGAGCAGCTGGTAGAACACGTGGTCTCCCCCTCGCCTGTTTGCCATCGCACACTAGCCCGCCCGGGTGAGGCCCGCGAGGGGACCGCGTGCCCCGCCGACCGCGGGGGAGGGGCCGGACGGTCAGGTTCCGCGTGTCGTCGCGACCCCCGCGGTCACCAGTCCGAGCACGACCCAGCCGAACCACAGCCAGCCGTTCCCGCCGAGCGCCACCGTGTACGCGGTGACCGCCACCAGCGCCGCGACGGTGCACACCGTCATCGCCTTCACCGATCGGGGCATTGCGGATCCTCCTCCCGGCGGCCCGGGCCGCCGGGAGCCGGGGCCGTGGCCGAGAGCCCATCGTCGCCCGAGGAGGGCTCCCGCCGCTACCGGCCCCGCGCCTGCAACCCCGCCAGATAGGCGTTGTACGCGGCCAGCTCCTGGTCCCCGTCGCGGTCCGCGGCCCGGTCCGAACGGCGTGCCTGCCGCTCCTCGGACTTGTACCACTGGAAGAGCAGCGCCACGAGCACGAGCACCGAGGGGACCTCGCTGAACGCCCACGCGATGCCGCCCGCCGCGGTCTGGTCCGCCAGCGCGTCCAGCCCGAGCGAGGCCGGCGGGTGCGCGTACGTCGTCACCATCGGCTCGGAGGCCATCATCAGCGCGATGCCGAAGAAGGCGTGGAAGGGCATGCCCGCGAAGAGCTCCAGCATCCGCATCACGTACCCCGGCCGGTGCGGCCCCGGGTCCACGCCCATGATCGGCCAGAAGAAGGCCAGGCCCACGGCGAGGAAGTGGCCCATCATCACGATGTGCCCGGCCGTGCTGCCCATCAGGAAGTCGAACAGCGGTGTGAAGTACAGCCCGTAGAGGCTGGCGATGAACAGCGGGATGGTGAAGACGGGGTGCGAGACCAGCCGTACCCAGCGGCTGTGCAGCAGGGCCACCAGCAGCTCGCGCGGACCCTTGCGGCCCCGCCCCGCCGAGGGCAGCACCCGGAGCGTGAGCGTGACCGGGGCGCCGAGGAGGAGCAGGATCGGCGAGACCATGCTGATCACCATGTGCTGCACCATGTGCACGCTGAACATGACCATGCCGTAGTCGTTGAGCCCGGTGCACATCACCAGGGCGATCGTGGCCACCCCGAGGACCCAGGCGACCGTACGGCCCACCGGCCAGGAGTCGCCGCGCCGGCGCAGCCGCAGCACGGCGGCGCCGTAGAGCGCCAGCGCCAGCAGGCAGCAGGTCAGGAAGAAGGGCTCGCCGGTGAACGCGAGACCGCGCCCCAGCGTGAACGGCGGCAGCTCCATGGGCATGCCGTGTCCGCTGTGATCCATCCGCTCTCTCCCGCTTCGTACCGGTCCGCAGCGACCAGAGTAGAACCGCCCCCGGCCGGAGCTGCGGCCGGGGGCGGGTCACGGGCGGTCCGGGGGCCGCCGGGGGCCCGGACGGCTCAGAGCACGGTCTCGGCCTCGTCGTACCGCTCGCTCGGCACGGTCTTGAGGGTCTCCACGGCCTCCGCGAGCGGCACCAGTGTGATGTCCGTGCCCCGCAGCGCCGTCATCATCCCGAAGGCCCGGCGGTGCGCTGCCTCCACGGCGTGCCAGCCGAAGCGGGTCGCGAGCACCCGGTCGTACGCCGTCGGGGTCCCGCCGCGCTGGACGTGGCCGAGGATGACCGGCCGGGCCTCCTTGCCGAGCCGGCGCTCCAGCTCGTCGGAGAGCTGCCGGGCCACTCCCGCGAAGCGCTCGTGGCCGTACACGTCCTTCTTGCCGATGTCGAAGTCCATCGAACCGGCGCGCGGCTTGGCGCCCTCCGCGACCACCACGATCGCGAACTTCTTGCCCGCCGAGAAGCGCTTGCCCACCACCGCGGTCAGCTCGTCGATGTCGAACGGGCGCTCGGGGACGACGATGGCGTGCGCGCCGGCCGCCATGCCCGAGTGCAGGGCGATCCAGCCGGTGTGCCGGCCCATGACCTCGACGATCAGCACCCGCTGGTGCGACTCCGCGGTGGTCTTCAGCCGGTCCAGTGCCTCGGTGGCGACGCCCACCGCGGTGTCGAAACCGAAGGTCACATCGGTGGCGGTGATGTCGTTGTCGATCGTCTTCGGCACCCCGACGATCGGCAGACCGGCGTCGGACAGCAGCCGCGCCGCCTTCAGGGTGCCCTCGCCGCCGATCGGGATGACCGCGTCGAGTCCGAGTTCGGCGACATGGCCGCGGGCCCGTTCCACACCGTCCCGCAGATGCGCCGGCTGCACCCTGGAGGAACCGAGGATGGTGCCGCCGCGGGCGAGGATGCCGCCCACCGCGTCCAGGTCCAGCTTGCGGTAATCGCACTCCAGGAGGCCCTTCCAGCCGTCCCGGAAACCTATGACCTCGTCCCCGTGATCCACCACGGCGCGGTGCACGACCGACCTGATCACGGCGTTCAGCCCGGGGCAGTCGCCGCCGGAAGTGAGCACACCAATACGCATCGCGTGTCTACCTCTGCAACTCAACCGGAGACCGGACCCCGTCGTCCGGTTGGATCACGGCCACCCTACAAGCGCCGGGCGGCGGGCCCCGGGGCCGTCCGCGGAGCGGACGGCCGGACGGGGATCAGGCGGGCTGCGTGGCCGCGGCGATGCGCTCCTGGCGCAGTGCCTCGTACCAGCGGTCGTCGACCGGGGGCAGGGCGTTGACGTCGAGGGCGAGCTTCAGCATCAGGTCCGCGATCTGCGGGTTGCGGGCCAGCACCGGGCCGTGCATGTACGTGCCGAAGACGGTGTCGTTCCACGCGCCTTCCGTGCCGTCGCCGGTGCCGTTGCCGTTGCCGAACCGCACCCGGGCGAACGGCTGGGCGGACGGGCCGAGGTGGGTGACGCCCTGGTGGTTCTCGAACCCGGTCAGCGGGGGCAGGCCGAGCCGGGAGTCGATGTCCGCCAGCACGTCGCCGACGCAGCGCTCGGCCTCGCCGCGGGTGCTCACCACGTCGAGCAGGCCGAGACCCGCCTCCCGTTCACCCAGGTCGTTCACGAACTCGTGGCCCAGGATCTGGTAGCCGGCGCAGACGGAGAAGACGATCGCCCCGTTGGAGACCGCGCGGTTCAGGCCCCCGTCGCGGCGCAGCCGCTCGGCCGCGAGCCGCTGCGGCCGGTCCTCGCCGCCGCCGATCAGGTAGATGTCGCCGGACGTGGGCACCGGCTGGTCGCTGCGGATGTCCACGCGGGACACCTCCAGACCGCGCTGCCGGGCCCGGCGTTCGACGACGAGGGCGTTGCCCTGGTCGCCGTAGGTGCTCAGCAGGTCCGGGTAGATCCAGACCAGGCGCAGGCTGCTGTCGCTCATGCTCGCGCTCCTTTACGTGAAGTGGGCCGGGTCAGTTGCCCACGCGGCGGCGCAGGTCCTGGAAGGCGGTGTAGTTGGCGATGACCTCGATCCGGCCGGGCGGAGCGGCGCCGACGGCCTCGTCGACCGTCTCGCAGACCCGGAAGTCGAGCCCGGCGACCTCCAGCCGGACGGCCAGGTCGAGCCGGCGGTCGCCGATCACGAAGATCGGGTGGCCCGCGAGCCGGGTGTAGTCCACGTCCCACAGCCAGGAGGTGTCGGTGCCGTCGGCCCCGCGGGCGTTGACGGACAGGATCACCGGTGTGGGCGGCGGGTCGATGAGGGAGAAGGTCTCCAGCCAGCCGGCCGGGTTCTTGGCCAGCAGCAGCCGCAGGTCGCGGCCCTCGAAGCTCACCACGTCGTAGCGTCCGGCGACCGCCTGCACCTGGTACATCCGCTCCAGGGCCACCTGGGGCGGCACCCCGAAGTGGGCCGCGACGGCCGCCGAGGTGGCGGCGTTGGCCTTGTTGGCGCGGCCGGGGAGCTGGAGGTGGATCGGCCAGGCGGAACCGTGCGGGTCCAGGACGTAGTCCCCGGACAGCGCCCAGGTCGGCATCGGGCGGCGGAAACCGCAGTCGGAGCAGAGCCAGTCGTCGCCGGGGCGCTGGAGCACTCCGCCGCAGGACGGGCAGGACCAGGCGTCGTCCTTCCACTCCTGTCCGGCGGCGACCCAGACGACGTTGGGGGAGGAGGAGGCGGCCCAGGCGATCAGCGGGTCGTCACAGTTGGCGATGACGGTCGCCTTGTTGCCGGACAGGCCCTCGCGCCACTTCTCGGCGAGCATCCGGGTCTCCGCCGCGCGGTCCAGCTGGTCGCGGGAGAGGTTGAGCAGCGCGATCGCCTTGGGCGTCACGTCCCGGGCGACGCCCGCCAGGTACTTCTCGTCCACCTCGATCACGCCGAACCGGGCGTCCGAGCCGCCGGCGAGCGCGGAGGTGATGCCCGCGGGCATGTTCGCGCCCAGGGCGTTGGAGACGACGGGGCCGCTCGCCCGAAGCGCCTCGGCGATCAGCCGGGTGGTCGTCGTCTTGCCGTTGGTGGCGGAGACCAGGACCACGTCCAGGTGACCGGCCAGCCGGGCCAGCAGGTCGGGGTCGAGCCGCAGCGCGACCTTGCCGCCGATCACCGACCCGCTGCCGCGGCCCACCGCGCGTGAAGCCGCCGCCGCTGCCCGGCCGGCCGTCACGGCCAGCTTGGCCCGCGGCGACAGCGGCTCCGAGTTGCCTGCCATCGTCACTCGTTCCTCCTTGCATCCGGCGCCGCATCCCGCCCCCGGTCAGCCGGGTGGAACGCCCCCCTCCGCGCCGGGTCGCCAGCCGGGAGGCTTCGGTCGGTGCTCAGCCTACCGAGATCCACAGCGGGCCCCGAATCGTGCCACCCGGCGGGACGGGCCCAGGAGGTGCCGAACGTACCCTTGGGCCCCATGCGACACAGTGCCATCCCCGGAAGTTCCGGTTCCGTCCGTCCGATGCGGCTGTTCGGGGATCCGGTGCTGCACGCCCCCTGCGCGCCGGTGACGTCCTTCGACGCGGGCCTCGCCCGGCTGGTGGAGGACCTGTTCGCGTCCATGTACGCGGCCCGCGGCGTGGGTTTGGCGGCCAATCAGATCGGTGTGCCGCTGCGCGTGTTCGTCTACGACTGCCCGGACGACGAGGACCGCCGCCATCTGGGCCATGTCGTCAACCCGCGGCTGGTGGAGACCGGCGGGGCGACGGTGACGGGCCCGGAGGGCTGTCTGTCGCTGCCGGGCCTGGAGGCGGGCACCAGGCGGCACGACCACGCCGTCGTCACCGGCCGGGACCGCACCGGTGCGCCGGTCACCGTGCGCGGCAGCGGGTTCTTCGCCCGCTGCCTGCAGCACGAGACCGACCATCTCGAGGGCGGCGTCTTCACCGACCGGCTCACCGGCCTCCGCCGCCGGCGGATCCTGCGGGCCGTCCGCAGGGCGCCCTGGGGAGACTGAGCCCCCGGTCGGCGCGGGACGGCCGGTTCAGAAACCGGGCCCGTCGGTCCGGTCGCCCGCCGCGGCCAGCCGCCCCCACAGCAGGTCGGCGAGATGGCGTACGAGGGTCTCGCGCGGGCACGGGCGCTCGCGCAGCCACCAGTCGCCGGCGGCGTGCATCATGCCGACGATGCCGTGCCCCCAGACGCGGGCCAGCTCCTCGCCGCCGGTGCCGAGGTCGACCCGCTCGGCGATCACCTGCGCCAGCTCCTCGCCCATCCGGCGCAGCAGCGGGGCGGACTGGCGGCCGGCGTCGAAGCCCTGCTCGCTCTCGGGCTGGCCGGAGTCCTCGCCGGGGTGCATCAGGAAGCGGTAGACCTGCGGCCGCGCCTCGATCGCCGCGAGATAGGTGTCGAGGGTGCGCTCGACCCGGTCCCGGCGGTTGGCGGGCGCGTCCAGGGCCGCCCGCAGTCCCGCCAGCAGGCCGTCGGTGTGCCGCACGGCCAGGGCCCGGTACAGGCCGCCCTTGTCGCCGAAGTGCCGGTAGAGGATGGGCTTGGTGATGCCCGCCTCGGCGGCGATGGCGTTCATGGAAGCGCCCGGTCCGTCGCGCAGCACCACCCGGTCGGCGGCTTCCAGCAGCTCCTTGCGCCGGCGTGCCGCCGCGCGCTGCTGGTCCTCGCGCTGACTGGTCTCCATGACGTCTCTCCCCGCCCTCTTCCGTGCTCGATCCCCGCGCAACGTAACACCTCCGCCGTGGCGGGGGCGGGGCCGAAGGCCTGAGTTGACATCGCCTACCGGCGGGTAACAGGATAGAGTTACCGATAGTAACAAGCAGGTGGAGGGGACATGGCTGAGTTCGCGCTGGATCTCGACGACGACCAGAAGGCTGTCCGGGAATGGATCCACGGCTTCGCCGCGGACGTCATGCGGCCGGCGGCCGCCGAATGGGACGAGCGGGAGGAGACTCCCTGGCCCGTCATCCAGGAGGCCGCGAAGATCGGACTGTACTCCCTCGACTTCTACGCCCAGCAGTTCTTCGACCCCACCGGTCTGGGCATCGCCATGACCATGGAGGAGCTTTTCTGGGGTGACGCGGGCATCGGCCTCTCCATCGTCGGCACCGGGCTCGCCGCGGTCGGCGTGCTGGCCAACGGCACCGAGGAGCAGATCGGCACCTGGGTGCCGCAGATGTACGGGGACGCCGACGACGTGAAGGTCGCCGCCTTCTGCTCCTCCGAGCCCGACGCCGGCTCCGACGTCTCCGCGATGCGCACCCGCGCCGTCTACGACGAGGCCAAGGACGAGTGGGTGCTCAACGGCACCAAGACCTGGGCGACCAACGGCGGCATCGCCAACGTCCATGTCGTCGTCGCCGTCGTGGACCCGGAGCTGGGCTCCAAGGGCCACGCCTCCTTCATCATCCCGCCGGACACCCCCGGGCTGTCCCAGGGCCAGAAGTTCAAGAAGCACGGGATCCGCGCCTCGCACACCGCCGAGGTCGTCCTCGAGGACGTCCGAGTCCCCGGCCACTGCCTGCTCGGCGGCAAGGAGAAGCTCGACGAGCGGCTCGCCCGGGCCCGGGAGCGCGCCAAGAAGGGCGGCGAGCGCGTCAAGAACGCGGCCATGGCCACCTTCGAGGCCTCCCGCCCCGCCGTCGGCGCCCAGGCCGTCGGCATCGCCCGCGCCGCCTACGAGGTCGCGCTCGACTACGCCAAGACCCGGGTGCAGTTCGGCCGGCCGATCATCGACAACCAGGGCGTCGCCTTCCAGCTCGCCGACATGCGCACCCAGATCGACGCCGCCCGCCTGCTGGTGTGGCGCGCCTCCTGGATGGCGGCCTCCGGCAAGTCCTTCACCTCGGCCGAGGGTTCGATGTCGAAGCTCTACGCCGGCGAGGTGGCCAAGACCGTCACGTCCCAGGCCATGCAGATCCTCGGAGGCAACGGCTACACCCGCGAATACCCGGTCGAGCGGATGCACCGCGACGCGGCGATCTACACCATCTTCGAGGGCACCAGCGAGATCCAGCGGCTGGTCATCGCCCGGACGCTCTCCGGGATGCCGATCCGCTGACACGGCGTCCCCGGGGCGGGGGTCCGTGCCTCTCCCGGGCGCCGCGACGCCGGCGCTCAGGCCGCCTCGGCGACCTCGTCCCGTACCGCCTGGCGCCATGCCTGGCGCAGCCGGTCCAGCTCCGCCAGGTCGGCCGCCGACCACGAGGTGCGCCCGGCGACGAAGGTGCGGATGGCCGCGTTCGCCTCGGCGGTGGTGGGGCGGACGGGGGGCGGCTCCGGCGCGGAACGGACGGGGGACGGATCGGGAAGCATGGGTTCAGAGTACGCGGCGGGTATGACAATCCGTCCGTACGACGGTGACGCTCCGAAGTGTTTCGGACGAACCCGGAACCTTTTGGGCCCGCTGCCCGTTCTTCCGGGTGAGGCCCCGCGTTCTCCCCCGTGCGCGGGGCCTCACCAGCTTTGTCACCGGCTGCCGGGTCCGGAGGCGCCCCCTGTAGGGCCCGTCCGGCGACCGGAGCGCGAGCCTCCGGCCGGGTGACTTGCCATTGGCGTAAAACCGAACACGTTTTTGCCGCATAACGCGGCTCCGATGCGGTACAAAGGTCATGTGCCTGTCCGGTGTGCATCCCCCGTCGCACCGGGCAGGCCTTTTGCTTCCCTCCGCGTTGCTTCCCTCCGCGTTGCTTCAGCCCGCGGCGACCGCTCGTCCACCCGGCCCCGGCGAGGTCTTACGAAACGGTGACCGCCGGGCGAGCGGCGGCTCTCCCGGCGCCGCGCTGCCCTAGCGTCGCCGGCATGCGTGTACTCGTCACCGGAGGAGCCGGTTTCATCGGCTCGCACATCGTCAGCGCCCTCGCCGCCCGCAGCCACGAACCCGTCGTCTTCGACTCGCTCCATCCGAGGGCCCATTCCGGCCGCGCGGAGCCGCCCGGCGCGGAGGAGATCCGGGCCGACGTGCGGGACGGCGAGGCGGTCGCGCAGGCCCTGCGCGGTGTGGGCGCCGTCTGCCACCAGGCCGCGATGGTCGGCCTGGGCAAGGACTTCGCGGACGCGCCCGAGTACGTCGGCTGCAACGACCTCGGCACCGCCGTGCTGCTGGCCGCCATGGCCGCGGCCGGCGTCCGCGAACTCCTGCTCGCAGGTTCGATGGTGGTCTACGGCGAAGGGCGCTACGACTGTCCCCGGCACGGCACCGTCCGCCCCGGCCCGCGGATTCCGGCCGACCTCGACGCGGGCCGTTTCGAGTGCGCGTGCCCCCGGTGCGGCCGGCCCCTGGAGCCGGGCCTGGTCGCGGAGGACGCCCCGGCCGACCCGCGCAACGTCTACGCGGCCACCAAACTCGCGCAGGAGCACCTGGCCGCCGCCTGGGCCCGCGCGACCGGCGGCCGGGCGGTCTCGCTGCGCTACCACAACGTCTACGGCCCGGGCATGCCCCGGGACACGCCGTACGCCGGGGTCGCCTCGCTGTTCCGCTCGGCTCTCGCGCGCGGCGAGGCGCCGCGGGTCTTCGAGGACGGCGGACAGCTGAGGGACTTCGTGCACGTCCGGGACGTCGCCGAGGCGAACGCCACCGCTCTGGAGGCGCTGCACGGCCGCCCCGGCGGCACGCTGACGCCGTTCAACACCGGCAGCGGGGACCCGCGCACGGTCGGCGCCATGGCACGGCAGCTGGCGCTCGCGTACGGCGGTCCGGAGCCGGTGGTCACGGGGGAGTACCGGCTCGGCGACGTGCGGCACATCACCGCCTCCTCCGAGCGGCTGACGTCCGAGCTCGGCTGGCGGCCGCGGGTCGCCTTCGAGGACGGCATGGCCGAGTTCGCCCGCGCGCCCCAGCGGGGCGCGGTCATGGCTGCGGCGCCGCCGGCAGGGTGACCTCGAAGCGGCAGCCGCCGGCCACGTTGCGCACCGCGGCGCGGCCGGCGTGCGCCTCGACCAGGCCGCGGACGATGGCCAGCCCGAGCCCGGCGCCGGACGGCGGCGTACGGGCGTGGCTGCCGCGCCAGCCCGTCTCGAACACCCTCGGCAGGTCCTCCTCCGGGATGCCGCCGCAGCCGTCCGTGACCGACAGCACCACCGATTCCGCGTCCCGCCGCGCTGTGACGGCCACCGTGCCGTCGGCGGGCGTCCGGCGGATCGCGTTGACCATCAGATTGCCCAGCACCCGGGTCATCGCCTGCGCGTCGACCTCGACGGCGGCGGCCTCGCCGCGGTCGCCGACCAGCCGCACCCCCTGTTCCCGGGCGAGCGCGCGGGCCGCGGCCAGGGCGTCGCCGAGCAACTCCTCGACGGACATCCGGACCGGGGTCAGCGGCAGGGCCCCGGCATGGATCCGGGAGAGTTCGAACAGGTCGCCCACCATGCCGTTGAGCCGCTCCACCTCGGTGCGGATCTGCCGGAAGTAGCGCCCGGGGTCCTGCGCCATCCCGTCCTCCAGCGCCTCGGACATCGCCCGGAGCCCGGCGAGCGGGGTGCGCAGGTCGTGCGAGATCCAGGCGACGAGTTCCCGGCGGGAGGCCTCCAGGGCGCGCTCCCGCTCCCGCGACCGCTCCAGCTTCGCGGAGGTGGCCGCGAGTTCCCGCACCAGCGCGTCGATCTCGGCGGTGCCCGGGCGGTCCGGCGCGGCGAAGCCGCCCGCCTCGCCGAAGGAACGGGCCGCCCGGGTGACGGCGTTGCTGCGGGCCACCACCCACCGGCCAAGCAGCAGCGCGGTGGCCAGCGAGACGACGGCGGCCATGGCGCAGACGGTGGTGACCACCGCCAGGTCGTGCGGGGAGAGGAACATCGCCCAGGCCACCGCCAGGGTCCCGGCGAGCATGGCGGTCACGGCGACGGCCGCCACCACCGTCAGCGACAGTGCCACGGAGCGGTGCCGCAGCAGCCGCAGCACCAGCGCCCCGGCCAGCCCGGCGGCGGCCGCGCCGAGGAACGCGAACAGGGCGATCAGCAGGATGTCGCGCACGCCTCAGCCCTCCGCCGGGACGTCGAACCGGTAGCCGACCCCCCACACCGTCGTGATCAGCCGGGGCGAGGCGGGATCGTCCTCGATCTTGCCCCGCAGCCGCCGGATGTGGACGGTGACGGTCGACAGGTCGCCGAACTCCCACTCCCAGACCGCCCGCATCAGCTCCTCGCGGCTGAAGGCCCGGCCGGGGTGGCGCAGCAGGAACGCCAGCAGATCGAACTCGCGGACGGTCAGCGCCACCTCCCTGCCGTCCTTGGACGCCCGGCGGGCCGCCTGGTCGACGGTGATGCCCGAGACGGTGAGCCGCGGGCCCGTGCGCGCCGAGCCCGGCCCGAGCGATCGGCGCAGCACGGACCGCACGCGCAGCGCCAGTTCGCGCGGGCTGAAGGGCTTGGTCACGTAGTCGTCGGCGCCGACCTCCAGGCCGGCTATCCGGTCCACCTCCTCGCCGCGGGCCGTCAGCATGATCACGGGCACGGGGCCGCGGGCGCGCAGGCCCCGGCAGACGGCCAGGCCGTCCATGCCCGGGAGCATCAGGTCCAGGACGACCAGGTCGGGCCAGCGTTCGTCGGCCCGGGCCAGTGCGGCGGGTCCGTCCCCGGCGCGGTCGACGAGGTGTCCGTCCCGTTCCAGATAGCCCGTCACGACCTCGGCGACGGTGGGGTCGTCGTCCACCACGAGAACGCGGGCCGGTGTGTGCTGCTGCATGCGGCCAGCGTCGCAGCAGTTCGCCGGGTCCGTCCCGGGCAGTGCCCCGGCACGGTGCCGACGTCCGTGTTTCGTAAGAAGTCAAAGTCTGGAATGCGTATTTTGTCTTCGTAGTGTGGTGGACGTGACCGACATGAGAACACCAGCTGAACCGAACCCCCCGCGGGTGGACGTCGTCCTGCCCTGTCTGGACGAGGCCCGGGCGCTGCCGTGGGTGCTCGAACGCGTTCCGCCGGGCTGGCGGGCGATCGTCGTCGACAACGGCTCGACCGACGGCTCGGCCGAGGTCGCCCGGGCCGCGGGGGCCACCGTCGTCTCCGAGCCGCGCCGCGGATTCGGAGCCGCGTGCCACGCCGGGCTGCTCGCCTCCGACGCGGACGTCGTCTGCTTCTGCGACTGCGACGCCTCCCTCGACCCCGGGCTGCTGACCGGCTTCGTCACCCTGCTCCGGGAGGGCCGGGCCGACCTGGTGCTCGGCCGCCGCCGCCCGCAGGGGCGCGGGGCCTGGCCGTGGCACGCCCGGCTCGGCAATCTCGCCCTCGCCCGGATGCTCCGCCGGCGCACCGGGCTCGCCCTGCGCGACCTGGGACCGATGCGCGCCGCGCGCCGCGCCGACCTGCTGGCGCTCGGCCTCACCGACCGGCGCAGCGGCTATCCGCTCCAGATGGTGGTCCGCGGCGTGCGGGCGGGCTGGCGGATCCACGAGGTCGACGTGCCCTACCGGCCCCGTACCGGCAAGTCGAAGGTCACCGGCACCTGGCGGGGCACGGCGCAGGCCGTGCACGACATGCGCGCGGTGCTCGGCGAGGGCGCCGCGGCGGCCGGCCGGTGACCGCCGCGCCCACCGCGCTGCTCGTCATCGCGAAGGAGCCCGTGCCCGGCCGGGTGAAGACCCGGCTGACTCCCCCCTACACGCCGGACGAGGCCGCGCGGCTCGCCGCCGCCGCCCTGCGCGACACCCTGGACACGGCCCTGTCCGTACCCGCCCGGCGCCGTGTGCTCGTCCTCGACGGCGCCCCCGGACCGTGGCTGCCGCCCGGGATCGAGGTGACCCGGCAGTGCGCCGGCGGCCTCGACGAACGGCTGGCCGCCGCCTTCGGCGGCTGCGACGGGCCCGCCCTGCTGATCGGCATGGACACCCCCCAGGTGACCCGGGACCACCTCGCGCCCGCCTTCGCCCCCGGCGCCTGGGACGCGTGCGACGCCTGGTTCGGGCCGGCCGAGGACGGCGGCTTCTGGGCCCTCGGCCTTGCCCGGCCGGAACCCGGGCTGTTGCGCGGGGTGCCCATGTCCACCTCCGGCACCGGGGCCGCGCAGCGCCGCAGGCTCCGGGACGCGGGTCTGCGGGTGCGCGACCTGCCCCGGCTGCGGGACGTGGACACGGCGGCGGACGCGGCGCACGTGGCGGCCGAGGCGCCGTACGGCCGCTTCGCGGACGTCCACGCCCGGCTGCTCCGGGCCCCCGCCCGGTGACCGCCCCCGGCACCGCCCCGTGGCAGGACACCCCTTACGCCGACGCCCTGCGCGCCGGCGGAGGACCGCTCTATCTGCGGCGCGCCGACGGCGGACTGCTCCCGCTGGACGTACGCCGGTGGTGTTCGCGGCCCGATGCCGCGGATCTGTCCGTGCTCCGGCGCTGCGAGGGACCGGTACTGGACATCGGCTGCGGACCGGGGAGGCTGGTCGCGGCACTCGTCTCCCGGGGCACCCCGGCGCTGGGCATCGATTTGAGCCCGGCGGCCGTCGCGCGCACCACGAGCGCCGGGGGCACCGCCCTGCGCCGCTCGGTGTTCGACCGGCTGCCGGGCGACGGCCGGTGGGGTACGGCGCTGCTCGTCGACGGCAACATCGGCATCGGCGGCGACCCGGCCGCCCTGCTGCGCCGGGCCGGGCAGATCGTCGCACCCGTCGGGATGCTGCTCGTCGAGACCGCGGCCGCGGACGTCGACGAGCGGGCCTGGGTGCGGCTGGAGGACGGGCGGGGCACGGCCGGGCCGCCGTTCCGGTGGGCGCGGCTGGGCCGCACGGCCCTGGCGCGTACGGCACGGGGCACGGGCTGGTCCGTCGAGGAGGAATGGACGGCGTCGGGCCGGGACTTCACGGCACTGCGGCGGCGGACCGGACGGCGCCCCGGCCGGCGGTGACGGCCCCCTCAGCCGGTCAGCGGTCAGCGGTCTCCGGGCCGGGGGCCGGGACGCGCCTCGCCCCGCGGCGCAGCACACCGAGGAGCAGCCACACCGCCGAGGCCGCGAACAGGCCCGCCGTGATCAGGAGCCAGCGCCCGGCGAAGACCTCACCGCCGAGCCCGGTCGATCCCTCGTACCCGGCGGGCGGGCCCAGGACCAGCGGCCACCACACCAGCAGCAGCAGCCCGGAGAGCAGGGCGGGCACCCGGATGTGGTTCAGCACCCGCACCGCGTCTGTCGCGGCGGGGGCCCGGCCGCGGGACGCCGGCAGCAGGGCGTGCAGCACACGGTCGGCCGCCGAGCAGAGCGGGACGAGCACCAGGTCGTGCAGCACGGCCGCGCCGGCGAACCACAGGAGGACGGCGACCGGACGGCTGCCGTCGAGCAGCCGGGTGCCCGCGTAGAGCGTCAGCGCGAACGAGGCCAGGAGCAGCAGCAGATGGGCGGGGGACGCGCCGTACCGCGCCCGGAAGGCGCGCCTCACGAGGTGCCGCCGAAGGTCAGCCGGGTCACCCATTTGGTGTTGTGCACGCCGGGACCGGCCGGAACGATGATCCGTGCCGGGAAGCCGTGGTCGGCCGACAGGTCGGCCCCGTTGACCCGCAGCGCGAGCAGCGAACGGGGGTCGCGCACCTGGTTGTCGCGGAGCGCCGCGGCGCGGAAGGCGCCGGCGAGCTGAGCGGACTCCACGAACACCCCGGGCGGTTCCGCCTCCCAGCCGGCGAGCCGGGCCAGGTCGGCCAGCCGCACCCCGCTCCACCGCTGGTCCGTGGTGGACCAGCCCTCCACGCAGGCGATGGGCAGGTCCGCGGTGTGCTGGTCCAGCTCCAGCAGGTCCTGCCGGCTCAGCACGGACTCGCGCCCGCCGCCGCGCACCGTCAGCCGCCACCGCGGGCCGATGTCCGCGGCCCGGATCCCGAGCGCCGCCGCCGTCTTGTTGATCTGGAACCCGTTCGGGCCGTCGCCCGGGTCCCTGCCGTGCGGGGCGAGCAGGGCCGTCTCCCGCAGGGGACCGCCGATGCTCTGCCCCGCGGTGGTCCCCAGCAGGGCCAGTGAGCCGAGGCCGACCACGCCGAGGGCGCCCCGGCGGGAGACGGTCGGCGCGGCCGGGGCGGGAGCGGCCAGACCGGCCATCTCCGCCGCCTCGGCCTCCGTACGGGCCCGGCGGCCGCGCAGCGCCCGGACCGCCCGCGGCACCCGGATCGCGGCGTGGACGGCGAAGGCCGCCATGAACACCCAGGAGCCGTAGAAGTGCAGGGGGTAGAAGGAGCCCGGGAAGAGGTACTCCAGCTGGACGTTCAGCACTCCCGTCGCGAACACGAACAGCCCGCCCCCGACGAGCAGCAGCAGCGACAGCCGCTCCAGGCCGTGCGCGGGCGAGCGGACCGGCGGCCACACGAACAGCTTCGGCAGTACGGACCAGAGTTTCGCCAGCAGCACCGGCACCAGCGCGATGCCGAGCGTGACGTGCACGCCCTGCGTGAGCCGGTACAGCCAGTGCGGGTCCGTCGGCCACGGGAAGAGGACGGCGCCGAGCCATCCCTTGTCGGGCGTCCTGTCGTTGACCGGGGCCAGGTCCGGGTTGTACGCGGCGTAGGACAGCAGTCCGGTCACGAACAGGATCACGACCCCGGGCAGCAGGACCATGCCGAGCACGGACGTCAGCCGGGGTCCCCGCAGCGGGCTGCGCCAGAATCCGGTGCGGAAGGGCCCGGGCGGGCGGAACCGGCCCCCGCCGCCGCCCCGCTCCGTACCGGGGAAGGCGCCGGCGCCCTGCCTGCCGCCGCGTCGCGAACTGCCGTCGTCCATCGGATCCTCCGGGCGCTCGTCCCCGGACCGCCGTCGTACCGGCGCCCGGGCCGGGCCGGTGCCCGGCACCTCACGACCGTATGCCTGACCAGCGGCGGAACACCCGGCGCGACTCATGACGAAACGCTGACGTCGTCCGCCGGGCGTCGTCCGCCGGGCGCCGGGGTATGCCGGGCGGCGGGCCCCGGGGCGGAGAGCCGTGAGCTGCCCGCGGCGTGGCGGGGAGGCAGGGCCCCGGGACCCGGGTCCCGGGTCCCGGACCCCGGATCCCGGACCGCGGTTCGGCCGGGCCGCGGGTCTGACGGAACGGTGACGTCCGGGCGGGCGTCCGCCCCCGGAGCGCTTTCCCGCCCTAGCGTGGCGGCGTGACCCACCTCCGTACCCCCGCACCGGCCGCCGGCCGCGGACGGCGTCCCGGCCCGCGCTCCGGGCGCCGGCTCGACCTGGTGACGGCCGCCGCCGCCGTGCTGTTCGTCGCCGTCGTGGCCGTGACCGGAGTGTTCATCCAGCGTGCCGACGACAGCCTGTACGTCGAATGGCCCCCGCTGTACGCCGACTGGGGACCGCACCTGGGTCCCGGCACCGTTCCCGCGCTCGCCGTCGCGGCGGCCGTCGTCGTCCGGGGCCCGCTGCTCGCCCGGCGGCTGCCCTGGCGGCGGCTGCTCCTGGCGTCCTGGGGCGCCTCGCTGGCCTGGACGCTCGGCCTCGCGCTGATCGACGGCTGGCAGCGCGGTGTCGCCGGACGGCTGACGGCCAAACACGAATACCTGCTGGCCGTGCACCGGTTCGCCGACGCGCCCGGCGCGACCCTGCGCGACTTCACCGGCCACATCCTGCTCGACTCGCCCGACCACTGGCCCGCCCATGTCGCCGGGCACCCGCCGGGCGCCGTGCTCACCTTCGTCGGCCTCGACCACCTCGGGCTCGGCGGCGGTGCCTGGGCCGCGCTGTGGTGTCTGCTGACCGGTGCCTCCGCCGCGGCCGCCGTCCTGGTCACACTGCGTGTCGTGGCGGGGGAACGGGTGGCGCGCCGGGCGGCGCCGTTCCTGGTCCTCGCCCCGTCGGCGGTGTGGGCGGGCGTGTCGGCCGACGGCTATTTCGCCGCGGTGGCCGCCTGGTCGGTGGCTCTGTTCGCCCTGGCGTGCCGGCCCGGCCTTTCCCGGCGGCGGTCCGCGGCCACGGCCCTGGCCGCCGGACTGCTACTCGGCGCCACCCTCCACCTCTCCTACGGCCTGGTCCTGATCGCGGCCGTGCCGGCCGCGGTGCTCCTGTACGCCCGGACGCTCCGTCCGCTGCTCCCGGCCGCCGCCGGGGCCGCGCTCGTCACCGGCGGCTTCGTCGCGGCCGGTTTCTGGTGGTGGGAGGGCTACCAGCTGCTCGTGGAGCGCTACTACCAGGGTGTGGCCCGCATCCGCCCGTACGGCTACTGGGTCTGGGGCAACCTGGCGAACGCGGTCTTCCTGGCCGGGCTCGCCGCCGTCGCCGGGCTGCGTCGCGCCCTGGCGGCCCCGGCGGGGACCTGGCGCGCGCTCCGCACCCGGCCGGCGGGGCCGGCCGGCGCGTACGGCGTCGTGCTGCTCGCCGTCGCCGGACTCTGCATGATCGCCGCGGCCGACCTGTCGGGGATGAGCAAGGCGGAGACCGAGCGCATCTGGCTGCCGTTCGCGGTCTGGCTGCTGCCGGCCGCCGCACTGCTGCCCGCACGGGACCACCGCCGCTGGCTGGCGGTGCAGGCGGCCACGGCGATCGCGGTCAACCACGCCCTGCTCACCGGCTGGTGACCGGCCGTCGGCCGCCCGCACCGGCACCACGACTCCCGCCGGGGGACCCTGTCCGCATTCTGGTTTACCGCCAAGAAGCTAATGGAATGTGGCGGTATGTCAGATTTCCGGAAACGAACAGGAGTTTCCCATGTCTTCCACTCGCAAGTCCCGCCGCGCGGGCTTCGCCTACGGCGCCGCGGCCCTCGCCGCGCTGCTCGGCGGATCGCTGCTCGGCGCCGCTCCGGCCCAGGCCGCGCCCGCACCCCCGTACGGCACCGTCCTGCCGGACAACGGCGTCTACAAGCGCCAGTTCCCCAGCACCGACTCCTCGGTCCGGGGCGCCCTGCCCAAGGGCGCGCAGGTCGGCCTGCGGTGCAAGGTCCGGGCGCAGTACATCAGCGGCAACACCGTCTGGTACCTCCTGCGCAGCGACAGCACCTGGGTCTCCGCCCGCTACGTCGCCAACACGGGCTACGTGCCCTACTGCAAGGACGTCATGTCCGGCCGGATGAAGGAGAAGACCGGCCCGAGGGCGCCCAAGGGCTGATCCGTACCCCGCCGGCCGCGCCGGGCGGCCTCTTTTCCCCAGCCGGGCGGGAGTTCCTCCGCCCGCCCGGCTCGCCCCCGTACCGTGTCAGCCGCCGCCCTCCGGGCGCTCGCCCTTCGGGCCGCGGCCCCGCTCGGTGCGCGGGCCCCGGCTGCGCCAGTCCGGGTCCTTCGACAGCGTCTCCTTCGCCTCCTCGTTGGCGTGCTCGTCCGGCACGCCGCGGTGCTCGGCGTCCTTACGGAGCCGGGCCCGCCTCTTGTCGTAAGCCTTGCTGCCGGACTCGGGCATCTCCGTCGCCTCCTCGGCCGATCGGTGGCAGGGTCTGCCGACAGCCGACGGGTCCCCGCCGCGGCCGCGCCGAAACAGGTGCCCACGGCGCCCGCCCG
>NZ_WHPN01000073.1 GCF_009735685.1 Streptomyces lycii
CAGCATCGTCGCCGCGTAGTGCGCGTCACCGCCACCGGACGAACCCGGAGCACCCGGAGCACCCGGAGCACCCGGAGGGCCGGGAGGCGGCGGCGTACCCGCACCCGGAGCACCGGGCTGCCCGGGAGGAGCAGGAGGACCGGGAGGACCGGGAGGACCGGGAGGCTGCGGCGCCCGGCCACCGCCCAGGCTGGAACCGGGACCCGCCAGCATC
>NZ_WHPN01000074.1 GCF_009735685.1 Streptomyces lycii
CCGGTACGGGAGCCCCCGGCCCGGCGGGAGGTCTGTACCGGCCGTGTCCCGGTCCCGTACCGGAACAGGTCCTGTACTGGACACTTGCGGCCGCGTGACCGGACAATCGCGCGGTGACGTCGTCCCACGAGATCCAGCCCCGCCCCGAACACGGGCCGGTCCCGGGCCCCGGGCAGGAGCCCGCGCCGGTGCCGGGACGCGGCGGTCCCGTCCGGGTGTCGGACGCGGACCGGGACCGTGTCGTCAGCCGGCTCCGGGAGGGAGCCGCGCAGGGACGGCTCTCCCACGACACCTTCGTACGGCGGATGGAGCTGGCGCTGGCGGCGCGGGCCCCGGAGGAACTGCGCGCGCTCACCGCGGACCTGCCGGGCGAACGCCGGGTGCCGCGGCTGCTGTTCGGCTCGGTGGCGGCCCTCTCGGCGTTCCCCGGGCGGCTGCGCACGGCCTGGCGGACGGGCCGGCTGCCGAAACTGATGCTGCCCACGCCCGGCCCGTATCCGCTGCGGATCGGCCGGGACCCGTCGAACGGGCTCCGGCTGGGCGACGAGACGGTGTCCCGGGTGCATGCCGAACTGGGCCTGTCCGGCGGCGTGTGGGTGCTGCGGGACCTGGGATCGGCCAACGGCACGTGCGTGAACGGGCGCCGGGTCACCGACGCCGCCGTGGTGCGCGCCGGTGACCAGGTGAGCTTCGGGCGGCTGAGCTTCCGGCTCGCCTCGCACTGAGTCTCCGCGCGGCGGCGCGCCCGGCCCGACCGCGGTCCGTATCAGCCGCCGGTCCGCGTCGGCCCCGGTCCGTATCAGCCCCGGGCCCGGGCCGGTCCCGGTTCGCACCGGTCCCGGTCCGTGCCGTACCCGGTCCGTACGGGCGCCCTGCCTCCGTACCGGTGCCCAGCTCCGTACGGGTGCCCGGTCTCCGTACCGGCGTCTGCGCTCCGTACCGCCCTCCGAACGGCGCCGGCTCCGGTCCCCGGGGGCCCGGCCCGGCGGCGCGCGCCCGTTTGAACGCCGGCGCCGCCGGACGGTACAACGCGGGGATGACTGCTGCGTCATGGCCGACGTGCACCGCGGAGAGCGACTGCCCCGGTGCCCGGTTCGGCTCTGCCGACCACTGCTTCGCCCATCTCGCTCCGGAGACACGGCGATCGGTTCTCGCGCCCGGTGGTGACATCGACGTCCGGGGCGTTCCGTTCCGCGGGCGGCTGCTGGACGAACTTCTCGAGGGCACACAGGGCCACTTCGGAGTCGCCCGGTTCAACGGGGCCCGGTTCGACGGAGCGGCGAGCTTCGACGGGGCCCGTTTCGGCGGCGCCGCCTTCTTCCACGGCAGCACCTTCGGCCGGGACGTCACCTTCACCGGCGCGCGGTTCGACGGGTACGCCGGATTCGGCCGGGCACGGTTCCGCGGCGAGGCCCGGTTCGACCGGACGGAGTTCACCGGCAGGGCATGGTTCCGGGCGGCGTCGTTCGGCGGGGCGGCCCGATTCGGCGAAGCGGGATTCGGGGGTGAGGCCCGGTTCGACGGGGCGCGCTTCCATGGCGAGGCCTTCTTCTCCCGGGCGCGGTTCGCGGAGAACTCCGTGTTCGGCGGAGCGCGGTTCCACGAGGACGCGCACTTCGACAGGACCGCGTTCCACGGGAAGTGGACCGGGCCGTTCGTGTGCGCCGGCCGGATCCGCCTGGTGCGTGCGACGGTCCACAGCCCGGTCCGCATCAAGATCGCGGCGCTGGGCATGGACGCTCGCGGCATCCGTCTCATGGAGACATCGGTGTTCTGGCTGCGCCGGGCCACCGTGGACTGGGCGGACGCCCGCCTCTCCCAGCCCGTGACCCTCGCCACCCACCCGGTGCCGTTCACCGGGAAGCTCGCCGCGCCGGCCGGCGACCGCCCGGTGGACGGGCCGGAACTCGTCAGGATCGTCGATCTGAGCGGTGTGGACGCGTCGCTGCTGGTGCTGAGGGACGTCGACCTGAGTTCGTGCACACTGGTCGGCGCCTACCGCCTGGACCAGATCTCCCTGATCGGCCGGTGCCGGTTCGACGCGCCGCCGGCCGGCATCGCCGTGGGACGCGCGTGGTTCCCGGTACGCCGGTGGACACGGCGTCGGGTGCTCGCGGAGGAGCACCACTGGCGGGCGGCGCCGACGCACCGCCCGCTCGACCGCACCGGGTGGAGGCGCCATCCGCGTTACGCCACCGGGGAGGGCATAGCCGCGCCGGCCGACGTCGCCACCGCCTACCGGAAACTGCGCAAGGCGCTCGAGGATTCCCTGGACGGGCCCGGCGCGGCGGACTTCTACTACGGCGAGATGGAGATGCGCCGCCACGACGGCGGGACCCCGCGCGGCGAACGCGGGCTGCTGCACGCCTATTGGCTGGTGTCCGGCTACGGTCTGCGGGCGTCACGGGCCCTGGGCTGGCTCCTGGCCGCCATGACGACGACCGTCCTGCTGGTCGTGGGATGGGGCCTGCCCGACGACCGGCCGCAGCACCCGGCCGGGCGTGCCGAGCGGACGTCCGGGCAGGCGCACCCGGCGGCCGCCGGAGCGGAGCCGCGCCTGACCCTGCCGCTCCGCGAACGGTGGACGGCCGAGCGGGCGGAGCGGGCAAGCCGGCTGGTGCTGAACTCGGTCGTCTTCCGCTCCAGCGGCCAGGCGCTCACCACCGCGGGAACCTGGACCGAGATGGCTTCCCGCTTCACCGAGCCGGTGCTGCTGGGCCTCGCGGCCCTCGCGATCCGGGGACGCGTGAAGCGGTCCTGAGGCAGCCGCCCCCACGGCGGCCGGCGCG
>NZ_WHPN01000075.1 GCF_009735685.1 Streptomyces lycii
GTTGCGGGTTTCTTCCAGTACTGCTCTTTCCAGGGCGTGGAACGAAGGAATGTGCAGGGTTTGCCGGGCACGCTGTTGGGTGTCTGAGGGGACGGGCCTTGTGTTCGTTGCCTTCGGTATGCCGGCCCCAGTGTTCCCCGGGATGTTTTTTCGGGGGTGATGGGTGGTTGGTCGTTGTTTGAGAACTGCACAGTGGACGCGAGCATCT
>NZ_WHPN01000076.1 GCF_009735685.1 Streptomyces lycii
CGGCGCGGCGGGCCGGGACGGGAACGGCGGGCGCCGGGGCGGACCAGCAACGGCGGGCGACGAACGGCGTACGACCGACAGCAGGCGGCGGGACGCGAACCGCAGACGCCGGACAGGGGCGGGACACGAACCGCGGACGCCGGACAGGAGACTGTGGGCGGCAAGCGGCGGGCGACCGGCAACGAACGACGAACGACGAACGACGGACGACGGACGACGGACGACGGACGACGGACGACGGACGACGAACAGCGAACAGCGAACAGCGAACAGTCAGCCCAGGGACTGCCAGAGCACGACGTCGTCGCGGTAGTCGTCCTCGCCGGCCCGGATCGCGTCGGGGACCCGGCCGACCTCCTTGTAACCGCAGGACTCGTAGAACCGCTCCAGGCCCATGCCGCCGCGGCAGGTGAGGCGCAGCCCCCGGATGCCGTCCATGCCCCGCGCCGCCTGCTCGACGGCGGCGAGCAGCTCACGGCCGTACCCCTTGCCCTGGTGCGAGGGGTGCACCATCACCGTGTAGACCGACGCCCAGTGCCGCATCAGACGGTGCGAGTTGAAGCCGATGAACGCGGTGGCGGCGACACGCCCGTCCTCGTCGCGGCCGACCAGCAGCCGCATCCGGTCCTCGGCCATCGCGACCAGGTGCCGTACCAGTTCGGGGCGGACGTCCTCCGGGGTCACCGGGGGCAGGAAGCCCACGGCGCCGCCGGCGTTGGTGACGTCGGTCCACAGGTCGCAGACGCTGTCGCGCAGGGCGGGCGTGACGGCGGGGTCGAGGTCGAACGTGAGCATGGTTCCGAGCGTAGCGGGCCCCGTCGCGGCGCTATCCCAGGGCCTCCGCGGCCACCCGCAGGTCCGCGACCAGGCCGCGGTACACCGCCTCGCGGTCCCGGGCGCGGAGTGCCGCGGACGGGTGGACGGTGGCGACCAGCGCGTCCGGCCCGGCCGCGCCCTCCCCGCGCGTGCCCGGTTCGTTCCGCTCCCGCGCCCTCTCCCCGCCGAGGCCCGGGAACGGCAGCAGCTGACCGCGCTGCCTGCTCACCCGGAACGACGGGCCCAGCAGCGCCTTGCCCGCCGTGGCGCCCAGGGCCACGATCAGCTCCGGCTTCACGAGCGCCAGCTCGGCGGCCAGCCACGGCCGGCAGGCGGTCATCTCGCGCAGGCTCGGCGGCTTGTGGATGCGCCGCTTGCCGCGCTCCGGGGTCTGCTCGTACTTGAAGTGCTTCACGGCGTTGGTGACGTACGCCTCGCCCGGGTCGATGCCCGCTTCGGCGAGGGCCTTGTCGAGCAGCCGCCCGGCCGGGCCGACGAAGGGCTCGCCGCGCCGGTCCTCCTGGTCGCCGGGCTGCTCACCGACGAGGACCACGCGGGCGTCGGTGCTTCCGGCGCCGAAGACGGTCTGGGTCGCGGGCTCGTGCAGCGGGCAGCCGCGGCAGCCCGCCGCGGCCTCCCGCAGCTTCTTCAGCCCGGCACGGCTCGGTACGAAGGGCTCGGCGTCGTAGCGCGCCTCCGCCCCGGTGTCGGTGGGGCCCATGCCGCGCCGGGTACCCCGCGCGGCGGCCGTCACTCCCCGCGCGCGCACGGACCGGCTCGTGGACGCCCGCGCGGGCTCGTGCCCCGCTGCCGGCCCGCCCTCGGCCCCGGGGCACGGCCCCGTACGCCTGCCCCCCCCACGCCCGCCCCGGCCGGCCGGACCCGCGGTGCCCGCCCCTCGGTGCGGGCACCGCGCCGAGGGGCGGGTCAGACCCGCATCGCCTGCGGCGACTCGCGCCGGTCCGGGTCCGGGCCCGGGTACTCGTTGATGATCTCGTAGCGGGTGTTGCGCTCCACCGGGCGGAAGCCCGCGTCGCGGATCAGCTCCAGCAGGTCCTCACGGGTCAGCTTGTCGGGGGTGCCGAAGTTGTCCGCGTCGTGCGTGATCTTGTACTCGACGACCGAGCCGTCCATGTCGTCCGCGCCGTGCTGGAGCGCCAGCTGGGCGGTCTGCACGCCGTGCATCACCCAGAAGACCTTGACGTGCGGGACGTTGTCGAAGAGCAGCCGGGAGACGGCGAAAGTCTTCAGCGCCTCGGCGCCGGAGGCCATCGTCGTACGGGCCTGGAGCCGGTTGCGGACCTTGCCGTCCTGCATGTCGACGAAGTCGTGCTGATAGCGCAGCGGGATGAAGACCTGGAAGCCGCCGGTCTCGTCCTGGAGTTCGCGCAGCCGCAGCACGTGGTCCACGCGGTGCCGCCGCTCCTCGATGTGCCCGTAGAGCATGGTGCAGGGCGTCTTCAGGCCCTTCTCGTGGGCGAGGCGGTGGATCCGCGACCAGTCCTCCCAGTGGGTGGCGTGGTCGACGATGTGCTGCCGGACCTCCCAGTCGAAGATCTCCGCGCCGCCGCCGGTCAGCGACTCCAGACCGGCCTCGATCAGCTCGTCGAGGATGTCGGAGGCGTCCATCCCGGAGATGGTCTCGAAGTGGTGGATCTCGGTGGCGGTGAAGGCCTTGAGCGAGACCGTGTCCGGCAGGACCTCCTTGAGCGCGGAGAGCGAGCGCGGGTAGTAGCGCCAGGGCAGCGTGGGGTGCAGGCCGTTGACGATGTGCAGCTCGGTGAGCTTCTCGCCCTCCATCGCCTTGGCCAGGCGCACGGCCTCCTCGATGCGCATCGTGTAGGCGTCCTTCTCCCCCGGCTTGCGCTGGAAGGAGCAGTAGGCGCAGGACGCCGTGCACACGTTCGTCATGTTGAGGTGGCGGTTGATGTTGAAGTGGACGACGTCGCCGTTCTTCCGGGTCCGCACCTCGTGCGCCAGACCACCCAGCCAGGCCAGGTCGTCGCTCTCGTAGAGCGCGATGCCGTCCTCGCGGGTCAGCCGCTCCCCGGCGCGGACCTTCTGCTCCAGCTCACGCTTGAGCCCCACATCGAGACCAGACCCACTCATCCGGCAGCCTCCGCTCCGTCGTCGACAATCTCCGTCGAGCGTACGCCCCGGCGCGGACACCTCCGGCCGCCGGTCCGGCTGTGCGACGCGGGTCACTCCTCGGGCAGCTCCCCGACCCGGTCCTCCCACTTGGTGGAGAGCACGATCGTCGTACGGGTCCGGGAGACGCCCTTGGTGCCCGACAGCCGCCGGATGGTGCGCTCCAGGTCGTCCACGTCACCGGCGCGCACCTTGAGCATGTAGGAGTCGTCGCCCGCGATGAACCAGCAGTCCTCGATCTCCGCCAGGTCCCGCAGCCGCTCCGCCACCTCCTCGTGGTCGGTGGCGTCCGAGAGCGAGATGCCGATCAGCGCCGTGACCCCGAGGCCCAGCGAGGCGGCATCGACCGTCGCGCGGTAGCCGGTGATGACGCCCGCCGTCTCCAGGCGGTTGATCCGGTCGGTGACGCTCGGGCCGGAGAGACCGACGAGCCGTCCCAGCTCGGCGTATGAGGCCCGGCCGTTCTCCCGCAGAGCCTGGATGAGCTGCCTGTCCACCGCGTCCATATGCCTGAAGCCTTCCAATGTTTAGCCACATCGAGGTTTTACGTATAGAATCTAAGGCATACAGGCCTGATTGGCCTGTGATTCGCTTAAGTTTCTGGCGAATCCCTGCGAATCTTTCAGATGATCAAAGACGATCCCTCAGGAGTGAGCCCACCGTGTACACGATCGAGATGACGCTGGCCCAGATGCGCGAGCTTCAGGAGCTGGCGCACCGTTCGGGTGCCCACGTGCACCAGCCCGCCCCGCTCCGCGCCGCCCGCGCCCGCTCCCGGGGCGCCCACCGCCGCCCGAAGCGCTGACGCACGCGGCCGCTCCGGGCCCCGCGCCGCGCACCCGGGAAGCGCGGGCGCGTCAGGGGGCGTCCCGCGGATCACCGCGGCGGCCGCCGCCACCCAGCTCCCCCTCCCATCTGCGGTACAGCTTGTGCGGCACCCCCGCCGCGTCGAGCACTCTCCCCGCGACGAAGTCCACCAGATCCTGGATGTGCGTCGCGCCCGCGTAGAACGCGGGCGAGGCCGGCAGCACCACCGCGCCCGCCTCGTCCAGTGTCACCAGATGCCGCAGCGTCTGGCCGTTCAGCGGGGTCTCCCGTACGGACACCACCAGCGGACGGCGCTCCTTGAGCGTCACGCTCGCCGTCCGCTGGAGCAGGTCCTTCGACAGCCCCAGCGCCACCCCGGCCACGGACGCCGTGCTCGCCGGGACGATCAGCATGCCCCGTGTCGGATACGAGCCGGAGGACGGCCCCGCCGACAGGTCCCCGGCCGGCCAGTGCCGTACGTCGTCCAGGTTCGGCAGCCCCGACAGGGCCGCCTCGAAGAAGTCCGGGCTGCCGTCCGCGCCGCGCGCCAGCCAGCGGCGCAGGTCCTCCCGCCAGTGCGCGTCGCGGAAGGCGATCCCCGTCTCGTCCAGCAGCGTGAGCCGGGACGCCCGGCTGACCACCAGGTCGACGGCCTCGCCCGCGTGCAGCAGCCCGCGCAGCACGGCCGCCGCGTACGGCGTGCCGGACGCGCCCGAGACCCCGACGACCCAGGGCCGGCGCCCGTCCCTCCCCGCCCCGTACGGAGCGGCGGACGGGACCGGGGCCCCGGCCGCGGGCCGGGGTGCGGGCGGGGTCGCGGACGGCGCGTCTCCCGGGCCCGCCGGTGCGGCGGGCCGCGGTGCGGCGTGCTGGTCGGTGTGCGGCGGCTCCACGCTTCGAGCCTATCGGGAGCCCCCGGCAGGAACTGGATACGGTGCCCCGGACGTTCCCCCGTTGACGGCGGGAGTTGTCGCCGGAAGAGATTCGACGGGACAGGTCGACTGGTCGGGCGGTCCGGCAGGACAGTTCGACAGGATGGGGGCGCCATGTCGTACGGACCCACCGCGGGCCGGCCGCCGGGAACGGGGGCCGGACGGCCGCAGCGCACGCAGGCCGACCGCGCCCGGACGGCCGTCTGGCTGATCGCCGGCTGGGTGGCCCTGCTCTGGCTGCTGGAGGTGGCCGACGCCGCCACCGGGCACGCCCTCGACACGTACGGCGTCTCGCCGCGGGACTTCGGCGAGCTGCGCGACGTGGTGCCCGCGTCGTTCCTGCACTTCGGCTTCGACCATGTCGCGGCGAACACCGTGCCGCTGGCCCTGTTCGGCTTCCTCGCGGCGCTGCGCGGGATCCGCCGCTTCGTCGCCGTCGTCGCCGTGATCGTGGTGGTCGGCGGGCTCGGGGTGTGGCTGGTCGCGCCGGACGGTTCGGTGACGGCGGGCGCCTCGATCGTGGTCTTCGGCCTCTTCGGCCATCTGCTGGTCCGGGGCTTCGTCGACCGGCGGGTGACCGACATCATCGTCGGCCTGGTGATCGGCCTGCTCTACAGCTCGATCCTGTGGGGCGTGCTCCCGCAGGACGGCTCGATCAGCTGGCAGGGGCATCTGTTCGGGCTGATCGGCGGCGTGCTGGCGGCGTTCCTGTTCCGCCGCCGGGCCCTTCCGGGCGGCCGCAGGGACATGACCATCGACTGAGCCCGGGCACCCGCGGGCGGGCTTCGGGCCGGACTGCTGCCCGCCGCCCCCGTCTTCCCCGGCCCGGCTCCCGGCCCCTCCCCGCTCCCACGGCTCGCGGATCCCCGGCTCGCGGCTCTGTGCCGCCGCCGCCCGGACGCCCGTACGCCCGTACGCCGCCCGTACGCGGGCGGCGTACGGGGGGCACGGCCCCTACGCGAACGCCAGCCCGCGCACCACCAGGTCCAGCAGCGCGCAGCCGAACAGCGCGATGCCGATGAAGCCGTTGACCGTGAAGAACGCCCGGTTCAGCCGGGACAGGTCGTGCGGCCGCACGATCGAGTGCTCGTAGACGAACGCCACCGCGACGATCACCAGCCCCGCCCAGAAGAAGGCACCCGCGCCGGTCGCCGCCCCGTACCAGGCCAGCAGCCCCGTGGTGACGACGTGCGCGCCGCGCGCCCCGTACAGCGCCGCCGGGATGCCGTAGCGGGCCGGGACGGACTTGACGCCGTGCGCCCGGTCCGCGGCGACGTCCTGGCTGCCGAAGATCAGATCGAAGCCGCCGATCCACACCCCGACCGCCAGGCCGAGGACCACCGCGTCCCAGGACCACTCCCCGGTCACCGCGATCCAGGCGCCGACCGGGCCCATCGCCTGCGCCAGGCCCAGGATCGCGTGCGGGAAGTCCGTGAACCGCTTGCCGTACGGATAGACGACCATCGGGACCACCGCGACCGGCGCGAGCGCCAGGCACAGCGGGTTGAGCAGCGCCGCGGCGCCGAGGAAGACCACGAGCGCGACCAGCGCGCCGGTCCACGCCGAGCGCACACTGACCGCGCCGGTGACCAGCTCGCGGCCCGCGGTGCGCGGGTTCCGGGCGTCGATCTCGCGGTCGATGATCCGGTTGGCGGCCATCGCGAAGGTGCGCAGGCCCACCATGGCGACGGTGACGAGCAGCAGCTCCCACCAGTGCACGGAGCCGTCGTCCAGGAACATCGCGGTGAGCGAGGCGATATAGGCGAACGGCAGCGCGAAGACCGAGTGCTCGATCATCACCAGCCGCAGGAACGACTTCACCTTGCCGGGCCGGGCCGGCTCGGGCCCGCCGCCGGTCAGCTCCGGGCTCGTGGGTTCGGCGGTCACTTGAGCCCGTACTCCTTCCAGCGGCGGTCGACCTTCGCGGCCGTCTCCGGGTCCGACTCGACCATCCGCGGCCAGCCGCCGTCGCGCGTGTAGCCCTCCTCGGGCAGTTTGCGGGTGGCGTCGATGCCCGCCTTGCCGCCCCAGAACTGCTGGTACGAGGCGTGGTCGAGATGGTCGACCGGGCCCTCGACGACGGTCAGGTCGCGGGCGTAGTCGGTGTTGCCGAGCGCCCGCCAGGACACCTCGTGCAGATCGTGCACGTCGCAGTCCTTGTCGACCACGACGATCAGCTTGGTCAGCGACATCATGTGGGCGCCCCAGATGGCGTGCATGACCTTCTGGGCGTGCTTGGGGTAGCGCTTGTCGATGGAGACGATCGCGCAGTTGTGGAAGCCGCCCGACTCCGGCAGGTGGTAGTCGACGATGTCCGGCACGATGATCTTCAGCAGCGGCAGGAAGAACCGCTCGGTGGCCCGGCCCAGCGGCCCGTCCTCCGTCGGCGGGCGGCCGACGACGATCGACTGGAGCAGCGGGCGCCTGCGCATCGTGACGCAGTCGATGGTGAGCGCCGGGAAGTCCTCCTGCGGCGTGTAGAAGCCGGTGTGGTCGCCGAACGGCCCCTCCGGCAGCATCTTCCCCGGTTCCAGCCAGCCCTCGATGACGACCTCGGCCCGGGCGGGGACCTGGAGCGGCACGGTCTTGCAGTCGACCATCTCGACGCGCCGGCCCTGGAGGAAACCGGCGAAGAGGTATTCGTCGATGTCGCCGGGCAGCGGCGCGGTCGAGGCGTACGTCACGGCGGGCGGGCAGCCGAAGGCGATCGCGACCGGCAGCCGCTCGCCGCGCCGGGCGGCGACCTGGTAGTGGTTCCGGCTGTCCTTGTGGATCTGCCAGTGCATGCCGATGGTGCGCTTGTCGTGCCGCTGGAGGCGGTAGAGGCCCAGATTGCGGACGCCGCTCTCCGGGTCCTTCGTGTGGGTGAGGCCGAGGTTGAAGAACGAGCCGCCGTCCTCGGGCCAGGTGAACAGCGCGGGCAGCTGCGTGAGGTCGACGTCGTCCCCGGTGAGGACCACTTCCTGGACGGGCCCGTCCTTCACCTTCCTCGGCGGCACGTGCGCCACGCTGCCGAGCTTCCCGAACGCCTCCCGCATCCCGGTGAAGCCCTGCGGCAGCTCCGGCTTGAGCAGCCCGCCGATGCTGTCGCCGATGTCCGCGTACGACTTCAGCCCGAGCGCCTTCAGCAGCCGCCGGTCCGTCCCGTAGACGTTCATGGCCAGCGGCATCGACGAGCCCTTGACGTTCTCGAAGAGCAGCGCGGGACCGCCCGCCTTGTTGACCCGGTCGGTGATCTCGCCGACCTCCAGATACGGATCGACCTCGGCCTTGATGCGCTTGAGGTCGCCGTCGCGCTCCAGTGCCCGCAGCAGCGAGCGGAGATCCTCGTATGCCATGCCGCCCAGTATCCGCCACCCCGTACCCTGGAGCTGTCACCGGGGGCCGTCCCGGTGCTCGCCACCTTCCTTTGGGGGCCATCGCAGCCATGCTCAGGTATCTGCCGTTCCTGCTGGTCCTGGCGCTGTGGATCTACGCGTTCATCGACTGCCTCAACACGCCCGAGGAACAGGTCCGCAAGCTTCCCAAGCCGGCCTGGGTGCTGATCATCGTTCTCTTCGGGTACATGCTGTTCGGTTCGCTCGCCTGGATCCTCGCCGGACGCCCGCGCCGTGCCCCGGCCCTCGGCGGTGGCCGGCGCCCGTCCGCGGCCGGCGGCGGCTGGGTCGCCCCGGACGACAACCCGGACTTCCTGAAGTCGCTCGACGACGACAAGAAGGACAAGCGGAACGACGGCGGCCCGGACGATCCGCGCCAGGGCTGACGCGCCGCACGCCCCGCGCGCCCGCCCGGGCCTCCGCGCGCAGCCCCCACGGCCGTACAGCCGCACGACGCACAGCCGTACGACCGCACACCGGCACGACCGCACACCGGCACAGCCGCACACCGCACACCGCACGACGACGGCCGCCGCCCCTGGCACGGGGCGGCGGCCGTCGCGTGTCGTGCCCGCCCGGCAGGCGGGCGGGACCGGCTCAGACTCCGGCGTACGAGTGCTTGCCGGTGACGAAGATGTTGACGCCGTAGTAGTTGAAGAGGAAGCAGGCGAAGGCCAGCAGCGCGAGATACGCCGCCTTGCGGCCCTTCCAGCCCGCGGTGGCCCGGGCGTGCAGATAGGCGGCATACGCGACCCAGGTGATGAAGGACCAGACCTCCTTGGGGTCCCAGCCCCAATAGCGGCCCCAGGCGGCCTCGGCCCAGATGGCGCCCGCGATGATGGTGAAGGTCCACAGCGGGAAGACGACGGCGTTGACCCGGTACGCGAACTTGTCCAGGCTCGCCGCCGACGGCAGCCGCTCCATCACGGACGACGCGAAGGCACCGGGCTGCTTCCCCGACGGGTCGGCGAGCTTGCTCTCGTAGCGGTCCCGGAAGAGGTACAGCAGGGTGCCGACGGCGCCGAGGTAGAGCACACCGCCGGAGATGATCGCGCAGGATACGTGGATCCACAGCCAGTACGAGTCCAGCGCCGGGACGAGCTGGTCGCTCTCGGTGTAGAGCACGGAGACGGCCAGGCCCAGGTCCAGCAGCACGGTGGTGACCAGCGGCAGCCCCAGCCAGCGGACCGGCTTCCCGAGCACCAGCAGCGTCAGATAGGCACCGACGACGACCATGGAGAAGGTCGTCGAGAACTCGTACATGTTGCCCCAGGGGGCCCGCTCCACGGACAGCGCGCGGGCGAGCACCCCGCCCGCGTGCACCAGCCAGGCCAGCACCGTCAGCGAGACGGCGATCCGGCCGTACAGGTCGCCGCCCTCGTCACCGCCCGCCGCGCCCGGCCCGTCCGGGACGTCACGGCTGCCGGCCGCGCTGCGGGTGACGACCTTGGGGCGCTCCAGGACGGCGGTGCCGCCCTTGCCGCCCGCCGTCCCCGCGGCCGGCGCCGCCGGAGCCCCGGCCTTCCCGGTGCCGGTGCCGGAGCCGGTGAGCGCGGCCGCCGTACGGGCGACCTTGCTCCGGCTGCCCAGCACCCACTCGGCCATGTGGGCGAGGAAGGCGAGGGTGTAGACCGCCATCGCCGAATAGATCAGGACATTGCTGATGTTCGCCATGTTCTCGTTGGCTGCGGCAGCGAGGTTCACGCGCGCGCTCCTTCGACAGGATCACCGGGATCGTCGTCTTCGTGATCTTCTTCGTGATCTTCTTCTGCGGTCGCGGGCGCGGCCGCCTGCAAGGCTACGGCCAGATCGGCCAGCTCCTCGGGGAGCCTGGGGGACTCGCTGCGGCCGAGCCCGGCCATCTCGACCACGCTCCCGCCGCCCTCCGCGGGTGTGGCACGGACCCACACCCGGCGGCGCTGGATGAACAGCGAGGCCGCCAGGCCCAGCAGCGCCGCGGCGGCGCCGCCCAGCGCCCAGCCCTTGCCCGGCTGGCTGGAGACCTGGAAGGTGGCCCACTGCTCGACCCCGTCCAGGGTGATGGAGCCCGCGCCGTCGGGCAGCTTCGCGGTCTCACCGGGGCGCAGGAACTTCCGGAAGAGGTCGCCGTCCTCCTTGAACTGCTTCATCTTCCGGGTGTCGAGCTGGTAGATGTTCTGCGGGATCCCGGAGTCGATGCCGAGGCTGCCGTGGAAGGCGTTGACGGACAGCACCGGGTAGTCCAGCGCGGGGAAGGTGGAGTGCGGGCCGCGGGTCTCGTCGAGCGCGAAGGTCGGCAGGAACAGCCCCTGGAAGCCGAGCTGGGTCTTCTCGCCGTTCTTGTCCCGGGCGTCGGGGACCTTCACGACGCCGACCGAGGTGAAGTTGCCGTCGCCCTGCGGGAGGAACGCCACCGGGCCCCGGAAGGCGACGTCGCCCTGGCCGTCCTTGACGGTGACGACCGGCGCGTAGCCGTGGCCGACCAGGTAGACCTTGTTGCCCGCCACCTCCAGCGGGTGGTTGACCTCGACGGTGTCCTTCTTCTCCGGGCCGTCGGCGCCCTCCCAGTACGAGATGTGGGCGCGGAAGGTGCGCGGCGTGCCCTTCTGCGGGCCGGTCCGCTCGTAGGACGCGTCGAAGCCGTGCAGCCGGAAGCCGAACGGCGCGAGGTTGTCGTTGTCGAAGAGCGAGCCGGACTTGAAGTCGTCGTACTGCGTGAGCGTGTTGGCGAAGCCGTCACCCTGGATGATCAGCTTGCCGCCCTCGGCCTTCCACAGGCTGCCGGCGGCGAACGCCAGCAGCATCACGATCAGCGCGATGTGGAAGACGAGGTTGCCGGCCTCGCGCAGATAGCCCTTCTCGGCGGCCACCGCGTTCCCGGCCCGGCGTGAGCGGAAGCGGCGCTTCCGTACGGTCCGCAGCGCGGCGTCGAGCACGTCGTCCGGGTCCGTGTCGGTGCGCCACGTGGTGTACGCGGGCAGCCGGGTCAGCCGGCCGGGGGCGCCCGGCGGGCGGCCGCGGAGCTGCCCCGCGAACTGCCAGGTGCGCGGCACGATGCAGCCGATGAGCGAGACGAACAGCAGGATGTAGATCGCCGAGAACCACACCGAGCTGTAGACGTCGAACATCCCGAGCTTGTCGTAGACCGGCGCGAGGACGTCGTGCTCCTCCTTGAACGTCTCGACCTTCATCGGGTCCACGCCGGTCTGCGGGATCAGCGAGCCCGGAATGGCGCCGAGCGACAGCAGGAAGAGCAGGATCAGCGCGACCCGCATCGAGGTCAGCTGCCGCCAGAACCAGCGGGCCCAGCCGATCACGCCGAGGCCCGGCAGCGGCGCCTTCTCGTCGGGCGCGGTGGACAGTTGCGAGCCCGCGGCGCCGAGCCCGGCGTCGTCGGACCGCTCCGCGGCGGCGGCCTCCCCCGTCCCGGCCCCTGTGCCGGTGCCGGGATCGGTGCCGGCATCGCCCGCGGCGGCGGCTGCGTTCTTCGTCTCGGTCTCGGCCATGGTTCAGATTCCCGGGGTGAAGGTGGACGACCAGACCTGGAGGTCTGCGATCATGCGGTCCCAGACCCCCGTGACGAGCAGCACGCCGACGGCGACCAGCATCAGCCCGCCGGCCCGCATCACCCAGACATGGTGCCGCTTGACCCACGCGAACGCGCCGAGCGCGCGCCGGAAGGCGACGGCGGCCAGGATGAACGGCAGGCCGAGGCCGACGCAGTACGCGACGGTGAGCAGCGCCCCGCGCCCGGCGCTCGCCTCGTTGAAGGCCAGGGTGTTGACGGCCGCGAGCGTCGGCCCGATGCAGGGGGTCCAGCCGATGCCGAAGAGCACGCCGAGCAGCGGCGCCCCGGCCAGGCCCATCGCGGGCCTGGAGTGGAACCGGAACTCCCGCTGGGTGAAGCCGCCGAGCACGCCCATGAAGGCGAGGCCCAGCAGGATGGTCAGCGCGCCCAGGACCTTGGTGATGGTCTCCCGGTAGCTGTCGAGGGTGAGCCCGAAGTTCCCGAAGAGGGTGCCGTAGGAGACGAAGACGGCGCTGAAGCCGAGCACGAACAGCGAGGCGCCCAGGGCCATCCTGCCCCGGCGGGCCTCGGCCAGATCGGTGCCGCTGACGCCGGTGACGTAGCTCAGGTAGCCGGGCACGAGCGGGAGGACGCACGGGGAGAAGAAGGAGACCAGGCCGCCGAGGACGGCGACGGGCAGGGCGAGCAGCAGTGCCCCGGTGAGCACGGTCTCGTTGACTCCCGTGTCTGCGGCGAGCGTGATCAATCCGATCACTTCTCCGCGATCAGCGGTTCGAGCGTCTCGCGCAGCTCGTCCTCACCCAGCGGTTTCAGCGCGCGGGCCGCGATCTTCCCGTCCCTGTCGACGATCACGGTGGACGGGATGGCCTTGGGGTTGAGGCTGCCCTTGGGGAAGCGGAGCATCAGCTTGCCGACCGGGTCGTAGAGACTCGGATACGGGACCTCGAACTCCTTCTCGAACTGCTTGGCGGGGGCGATGTTCGGGTCCCGCGCGTTGATGCCGAGGAAGCTCACGCCCTCGTCCTCGGTGTCGTTCGCGACCTTGACCAGATGCGGCATCTCGGCACGGCAGGGCGCGCACCAGGAGCCCCAGACGTTGATGACGACGACCTTGCCCCTGAGGTCGGCCAGGTCGGCGTGCTTGCCGTCGACGGTCTCCCCGGCCAGTTCCGGGGCGGCCGTCCGGCTGCCCTTCTTCGCGACGTCGATGCCGCCGGTGCCCGGCACGAAGCCGGTGTTCGCCGAGGCGCCGTCCGCCGCGCCGCCGTCACCGCAGCCGGACAGGACGAGCGCGGCGGCAGCGGCACCGGCCGCCAGGGCGGTGCGGCGTCGTGACATGCGGCGGGGCGTCCGGCCTCGGGGGGTGTGGCTGGCACTCATGTGAAAAGTTTCGCATGCCCGATTCGGGGATCTTCCGCGCCCCCCTGGGAGGGCGCGCGCCCCCTCGCCGGCCCCGTCCGGGCGGGGCGCCGGGCCCGCCCGGACGGGCTCCGCACGCGGCGAGCCCGCCCCGGTCCGCGCAGGTCACACGCGGCGGGGCGGGCTCACCGCCGGGCACCGGTCCGGCACCCGGCCCGGGTCAGGAGGTGGCGAACTTCCAGATGGCGGGCTCGGCGTCGTCGTTGGCGGTCCAGTGGACCTGGAGCTCCTTCGCGCCCACCGGGATCATGTACGTCTCGCAGAGGACGTAGCTCTCGCCCTTCTTCCAGTTCTCGATCTCGTTCTTGTCGTCGCAGCCCTGGGCGTCGTCCGACGCCCCGATGAGGATGGTGCCGCGCTGGCCGTCGGCGTGGATCTCGACGTCGTCGTTGACGCTCGGGTAGTCGGGGACGACCCCGCCGTCCTTGAGCGTGTACTCCAGGTGCGCCACGACCGGGACCAGGCCCTCGGCCTTCTTCGGGTCGGACACCAGCTTCTTGGTGTCCTCCTCGGTGCCCACGTCGACCTTCTTGGCGACCGCGGTGTATGTGATCTTGCCGGCGTCCTCCTCGACGACGCCCTCCGCGCTCTCGCCGACGGCGAGCTCCTTGGGCTCTTCCTCCTGCGGCTTCGTGTCGGCCTTGCCGACGGCGTCGGCGGGCTTCTTGTCCGCGCTCGCGGAGTCGTCGGAGCCGCCGCAGGCGGTGAGCGCCAGAGCCAGCACCGCGACGGGCGCGGCAGCCCGCAGCCAAAGAGAGTTGCGCATGGACACGTCTGTCCCCCAGGGAATGGTGATCGGACACCGGCCGGAACCGGCCGGTGCGCGGGACACCATATGTGTTCGCCCGACCACAGCGCGCAGCAGCCCCCGCCAAGCCCGGAACGTACCCGGACACCCCGTGACCCTCCGGCCGATACCGGTGGCCGGACGGGCGGGCTCCGGTGTGGGCGGGGCTCACACCCGGCCCGTACGCCGTGATCCCAACTGCCACAGCCCGTCACCACCGCAAGGCAAGATCGCTCCGCCTTGCACAAGGCGGGGCGTCCGCGACTGCACGCTCCCTACTGCAATGCTGCCCCCAAGCCGCAATGCCGGCCAAGCCGCAATGCCGGCCTCAAGCTGCGATGCCGGCCTCGGGCTGGAGTGCGGGGCCGAGCAGCAGGCCCCCGTCCAGGACGAATTCCGCGCCCGTGGCGAAGGACGCCTCCTGCGAGGTGATGAAGAGCAACAGGCGGGTGACCTCAGAGGGTTCGGCGAGGCGGGGGATGGCGAAGGGATCGGGCGAGTAGAAGTCGGCGATGGCCGGCCGGCCGGCGACGGTGGGTTCGTTGACCAGCGGTGTGGAGACGACGCCGGGGTGGATGGAGTTGACCCGGATGTTGTCCCGCCCCAGCTCCAGCGCGGCCGTCCTGGTCAGCCCGCGCACGGCCCACTTGCTGGCGGTGTAGGGGGCGTAGAAGGCCGTGCCGCCGTGAGCCATGGTCGAGGCGATGTTGACGATGCTTCCGCCACCGCCCCTGCGCATCGACGGAGCCACGGCCCGGATGCCGAGGAACTGGCCGGTGACGTTGGCGCTGAAGGTGCGCTCCCAGGTGCTGAGTTCGGTGTGTTCGATGAGGGCCGCCGGGTTCTGGACGCCCGCGTTGTTCACCAGGATGGCGATCGGCCCGAAGCGGTCTTCGACTTCCCGCACCACCGCCGCCCAGTCGTCCTCACCGGCGACGTCCAGGTGGACGGACAGAGCCCGATGACCGAGCCGAGCAGCGAGATCGCGGCCGGCGTCGTCGTCGCGGCCGGCAATGACGACGTTCGCCCCCTCGGCGTGGTAGCCCTTCACATGACTGCTGCCCATGCCCCCGCTGCCGCCCGTGACGATGACGGTCCGGCCCTCAAAGCGTCCCATGATGCTTCCCTCCGGGCTTCCATTAGTGGTGAGCCGAGTGACTCACCTCCCCTCCCAGAGTAAGAACGGGACCAGGGGTGAGTCAAGTGACTCACCTCGCAGCGAGAGGCATACTGGAGGGCATGACGGCACAGCCATCGGAATACCACCGGCGCGTGGCAGCGCAGAAGCGGACGTCCATCATCGAGGCAGCGACGAAGCTGTTCCTCGACTCCGGCTACGACGGCACCTCGCTGGCCCGCATCGCCGAGGCGGCCGGAGTGTCGAGGGCGACGCTGTTCAAGCAGTTCACCACCAAGGCGGCCCTGTTCGAGGCGATCGTCACCGAATACTGGAGGGTCGACGACGAGGAGGCGCCCCTCCCCGAGCCGGGGAACCTCCGCGCGGGGCTCGAGACCATCGGACGCCGATACGCGGCGCTGCTCACCCAGCCCGGCATGGCCGCCCTCTTCCGCATCGTCATCGCCGAGGTGCCACGCTTCCCCGAACTCGGCGAGGCCCAGTTCGCGCTCGGCAAGATGCCCTACTTCGAATCGGTCCGCCGCTACCTGGAAGCGGAAAACGCCGCCGGCACAGCCCGGCTGGACGACGCGGAGACGGCGGCGACCCAGTTCCTCGGGATGATCTCCAACTACGTGTTCTGGCCGCGGATGCTGCTCGCACGCTGGGAGCCCGACGACACCGCCGTCACCAACGCGGTCGACCAAGCGGTGCTGACCATGCTCGCCCGATACGGCACGCCGGGGACCCACGGCGCCTGAGACACCAGGCCCCACCGCTCTGCGCAACCACCCGACCCCTCCCGCACAGGCAGGCCCTCGACCCCGTCGGGTACACAATCGCACACACAAGCGCCGGAGCCCTCGGAGCTGCCGCCTTCGCGATGGAGGCGCGCCCGACATCCCGCCGCCCCGCAGTGACCGAAGCCGGCCCCGCAGTGACCGAAGCCAAGGGCCGACTGCGGGACAGCCCTCAGGCGCCGAACCCCTTGGCGCCCTTCACCGGCTTCGCGCCCGCGAGCAGATGCGCCGGTACGAGATCCCGCGCGGGCTCGCTGTAGCCGACCGACACGATCCGGTCGCCCTGGAAGGTGAAGCTGGTGAGGCTCGCCAGCGTGCACTGCCGCCTGCGCGGGTCGTGCCAGAGCCTGCGCCCCTCGACGGAGCTGCGCATGATCCAGATGGGCAGCTGGTGGCTGACGGCCACGGCCTCGTGCCCGCGCGCCGCGTCCCGGGCCGCGCCCAGCGCTGCCGTCATCCGCGCGACCTGCTCGGCGTACGGCTCACCCCAGGACGGGCGGAACGGGTTGGTCAGGTGCCGCCAGTTCCCCGGCCGGCGCAGCGCGCCGTCGCCGACGCCGAAGGTCTTGCCCTCGAAGACGTTGGCGGCCTCGATCAGCCGCTCGTCGGTGGCGGTGTCCAGCGAGTGCGCCTTGGCTACGGGCTCCGCCGTCTCCTGCGCGCGCTCCAGCGGGGAGGCGACGACATGGGTGATGTCGCGGCCCGCGAGATGCTCGGCGACCCGTTCGGCCATCTGCCGTCCGAGCGCGGAGAGGTGGTAGCCCTGGCGGCGCCCGTAGAGGACGCCGTCGGGGTTGTGGACCTCCCCGTGCCGCATCAGATGGACCACGGTCACATCGCTGCCGCTGTCGCCGCCGGCCGGAGCGCTGCCGCCCATACCGCTTCCGTCACCTCTTCCGCTGCCGTCCGCCGGGCCGTCCCCGGCGTCGCCGCCCTCTTCCGTACCCGTACCTCTCATCATGCCGTGGCGTCCGGGGGCGTCGCCCGGGCCGCGGCGCGGGCCGCCGCGGGCAGGGCCTCGGCGATGCGCTCCACCGCCGCCGCGTCGTGCGCCGTGGACACGAACCAGGACTCGAACGCGGACGGCGGGAGGTGCACGCCCTGCTCCAGCATGGAGTGGAAGAAGGCGGTGAAACGGTACGCCTGCTGGCTCCTCGCCCGGTCGTAGTCCGTGACGGCGTCCTCGGTGAAGAACACCGAGAACATGCTGCCCGCGTTCTGCACCCGGTGCGGGACGCCCTGCCCGGCCAGCGCCTCGCCGACCAGGCCGCGCACCTGCTCGGACACCGCGTCGACGGTCTCGTACGCGGCGTCGTCCAGCAGCCGCAGCTGCGCGAGGCCGGCGGCGGTCGCGACCGGATTGCCGGAGAGGGTGCCGGCCTGGTAGACGGGCCCGGCGGGGGCGAGGGCGGCCATCACGTCGGCCCGGCCGCCGAAGGCCGCGGCCGGGAAGCCGCCGCCCATGACCTTGCCGAAGGTCATCAGGTCGGGGCGGACGCCGTCGAGGCCGTACCAGCCCGCCCGGGAGACCCGGAAGCCGGTCATGACCTCGTCGGAGATGTAGAGCGCGCCGTTGTCCCGGCAGAGGCCGGCCAGCCCCTGGTTGAAGCCGGGCAGCGGCGGTACGACGCCCATGTTGCCGGGGGACGCCTCGGTGATCACGCAGGCGATCTCACCGGGGTTCGCGGCGAACGCCTCCCGCACGGCCTCCAGGTCGTTGTACGGCAGCACGATCGTGTCGCCCGCCTGCGCGCCCGTGACGCCCGGGGTGTCCGGCAGCCCGAAGGTGGCCACGCCCGATCCGGCGGCGGCCAGCAGCGCGTCCACGTGACCGTGGTAGCAGCCGGCGAACTTGATCACCTTGGCGCGGCCGGTGTACCCGCGTGCCAGCCGGATCGCCGACATGGTGGCCTCGGTCCCGGAGGACACCAGGCGCACCTGCTCGACGGGCTCGACGCGGGCCACGATCTCCTCGGCCAGCGCGACCTCGCCCTCCCCGGGGGTGCCGAAGGAGGTGCCGCGGGCGAGGGCGTCCTGCGCGGCCCGGGTGACGTCGGGGTGCGCGTGGCCCAGGATCATCGGACCCCAGGAGCAGATGAGGTCGACGTACTCCCGGCCGTCGGCGTCGGTGAGCCAGGGGCCCCGGCCGGACACCATGAAGCGCGGCGTACCGCCCACGGCCCTGAAGGCGCGCACCGGAGAATTCACACCGCCGGGTGTCACGGCGGCGGCACGGTCGTAGAGCTTCTGCGAGACTGGGGCATCGTACGAGTAAGTCACGCCAGCCATGGTCTCAGAGCCTGAGCCGATCCTGCGTCCGGGCGTTTCGTCCGGCTCTCCGTGGGGAGGTCTTTGGGACGATGATCGGGTTGCGCGGCGATGGCCGCGAGTGGTCGGGTGGAGAATATGCATCGCGGTGGCGGACTGGGTGAGGGGACCGACGACCTGGATCCCGAGCGGGCCGGCGCGCGACGTGCCGCGCGCAGGGGGAAAGGCCGGCACCGCGGCGAGCGTGAGCCCGAAACACCGATGAGGGGGAGCAGGAGTGGGCACGTGGGGGTGACCTACAAGTACTTCGGGGCACCCGACGGAGCCACCGCCGCGAGGGTCCCGATCTCCATGCGCCCGGAAGAACTCGGTGGCGACGAGCTGGGCATGGGCGGCATGTTCACCAAGATCAAGCCGGAGACGATGGCCGCGATGGTCCTCACCGGCATCGAGGGCATCCCGCTGCACAAGGTGCCGCCGCTGGAGCTGGTCGTCCTCCACCCCGACTACGCCGTGGTCAAGCTCCCGATGACGGTCGTCGACCCGCTGCGGGGCATCGGCGAGGAGTCGGTGGGCGCGGCGGCCTTCATCTGGTCCACGGTCCCGGACCGCGGCGGCCCGCGCGACGCGTTCAACATCTACCAACTGCTGCACGAGTGGCAGGACTTCAGCGAGCGCCTGCATCACGCGGGGCACCAGCCGTACTGCCTGGTGTGGCCCTGAGCTGAGGGCTCGTGGGTTCGGGCGGGGTCTTCGGGCCTCGCCCTTTTCCGTGCCGGAGAGCCGGAGAGCCGCAGAGGGGCCGCCGGGCGGCCGGGGCGCGGTATGGGGGCACATCCAGCCACCCCGGCCCTCACCGGTCCCGGCCACCGTCGGCTTGCGCCCGCCCGCGCGGGCGGCGCCCGGCCGACCACGCGCCCGTCCCCGCCCAGCCGCCCCGGCGGTGAGCCGTACCGACGAGCAAGCAGTTCAGCAATCAGTACAGCATTTCCTGAATTCAGGACATGCTGTACTGTCAAGCGGGTGCTGACCGTTGCTCCTGACATCGAGGTACTGGCCCGGTTCGGCCGCGCGCTCGCCGACCCGATCCGCTGCCGCATCCTGCTCACCTTGCGCGAGGCTCCCGCCTACCCGGCCGAACTCGCCGACGCTCTCGGGATTTCCCGTACGCGGTTGTCGAACCACCTGGCGTGCCTGCGCGACTGCGGCCTGGTCGTCACCGTGCCCGACGGACGCCGCACCCGCTACGAACTCGCCGACGAACGCCTCGGTCACGCCCTGGACGACCTGCGCACCGCCGTGGTGGCCGTCGACACCGACCGCACCTGTGCGGACGCCGACACGAAGCGGTGCTGCTGATGACCGCCGAGATGTCGATATCCCCGGGGCCGTCCCCGGCCCGCCGTGAAGCGCTCGCCCAGCGCATACGCCTGCTGGTCACCGTCACGATCGCCTACAACGCGATCGAGGCGGTCGTCGCGGTCTTCGCGGGCACGATCGCCTCTTCCACCGCCCTGGTCGGCTTCGGCCTCGACTCGGTCATCGAGGTCTCCTCCGCCGCCGCAGTCGCCTGGCAGTTCTCCGCCCGCGAGCACACCGGTCGCGAGGCCCGGGAGAAGACCGCCCTGCGGATCATCGCGGTCTCGTTCTTCGTCCTCGCCGCCTACGTCACCTTCGATGCCGTACGCGCCCTGACCGGCACAGGCGAAGCCGAGCGCTCCGTCCCCGGCATCGTCATCGCCGCACTCTCCCTGGTGATCATGCCCTTCCTGTCCGCCGCCCAGCGCAAGGCCGGACGGGAACTCGGCTCCGCCTCAGCGGTCGCCGACTCCAAGCAGACGCTCCTGTGCACGTACCTGTCCGCCGTGCTCCTGGTCGGCCTGGTCCTCAACGCCGCTCTCGGCTGGTCCTGGGCCGATCCGGTCGCGGCCCTGGTCATCGCCGGCATCGCCGTCAAGGAAGGCCGCGACGCCTGGCAGGGCAAAGGCTGCTGCGCGCCACCGGCCACCACCGCGGCCCCGTCCACCGGCAGCGGGGCGGAAGGCTGCGGCTGCCACCGCGGCTGTGACTGCTGCAACTGAGGTCCGGCGGTCCGGTCTTCGGACGGGAAGGCGAACCGGTCTCGGGCCCGCTTACGGTGCCGGGCCGGTCAGCCGGCCGGCTCCGCCTCGCCCCGGGCGACGAGGCGGGCCCCGCCCGCGTCCTCCGTGACGCGCCGGCTCCGCCTCACCTCGTGCAGCTGCGCGATCACCTCCCGGCGGTCGGCGCCCGCGGACACCTGGGGCGCGTCGACGAACGCCGAGTGCTCCCCGTCCTCCAGGTCGGCGCTCAGCGGCGGGGCCCCTTCGGGTTGCGTTGCCACGGTGGAGATTTCCCCCCGGTCGTCGTACACGACGAAAAGACGCATCGTTCCCGGCCTTTCGCACACGTCATTACTCGCAACCGTCAGTCGATGACTGCGAGGGTGATGAAGTAATCGGACAGGGGATCCGGGCCGCGATTGCGCATGTGGACCCGGTAGTAGTAATTGCCGTCGGGCTTCAGCAGAGTCCGGCTCTCCTCCACCGCGATGACATGGGTGACCGAAGGATTTCCGTGGAAGGTGTACGGGGTTGCCAGGACGGCCGTATCACGGAACGGATGCGGGCCCCATCCCTTGACGAACGCCCCGCCGGGCGGGACGGCGTTCCTGACGACCGCGTAGTCCCAGGATTCGACAGTGGCCATATCCAGCGCCTCCGCTTCTTCCCCCTGCTGAGCACGGGGTTCGAAATGGGATCGCGCGACACAACCAATGTCTCACGGCATCGCAGGACTTGCAGCCGGAAGCGTGCGGCGTGCGCCGGTCACGGCGCGACGCCTGATTTCTCCACGGCGTCCGGCATATCGAGGCCAGGCAGGCATTCCCTCGGCCGGGCCGCGGGCGGCTCGGTCACACCCCGTTCCGCGCCCCGTCCCGTTCCGCGGTCCCCAGGATGTGGGTGCCGGACGGCGAGGGGAGGCTTGTTCCGGGGAAGGCGAACCGGTCGGCGCCGGTGACGGTGAACCCGGCCGCGGTGACGGCGGCCAAGGTGTCGCGGCCGGTGTGGCAGCCGCCCATCAGCAGCGGCCAGACCGTCGCGTCCAGCGCCCGCTGCACCCGTCGCATCCCCGGCGACTCGGCTCGTACGTGCTCGAAGAAGCGCAGCTGCCCGCCCGGCCGCAGCACCCGGTGCAGTTCGGCGAGCGCGGCTTCCTGGTCCGCCACGGAGCACAGGGTCAGACAGGCGACGGCCGCGTCGAACGACGCGTCACCGGCCGGCAGTCGCTCGGCCCGCCCGTCCGCCACCTCCACGGGTACGGCGGCCGTACGGGCCCGCCGCCCGGCCGCCGCGCGCAGCCGCGGCTCCGGTTCCACCGCGAGCAGCCTGGTCACCCCGGCCGGGTAGTACGGGAAGTTCAGCCCGTTGCCCGCGCCGATCTCGACGACCTCGCCGGACAGGCCGGCCAGCAGCCGCCCGCGGTGCCGCGCGATCCCTGCCCGGTCCAGGGCGGGGCCGGCGACCTTCGCGTAGTAGCGGGCGAAGACGGGGTGTCGCTTCGTCTGTCGGCGCATGGCCGGTCACCGTACTCCTCCGGACGGCCCTCCCGCAGCGGCCGTGACCGGTGCCCGGCTCCCGCCACACCGGCCCCCGTCACACCGAGCCCTGTCATCACGCCGGGCGGTCGGCCCGGGCCTCCCGCGTCAGCGGCTCCGCCGCCGCCAGCACCTTCTCGCTGAGCGGTGCGGGGGCCAGCGTCGCCGGGTCGAGGTTGACCTGGGTGCGGGTGCCCTCGGCGTGCACCACGGCACCGTCGCCCGACAGCAGCTTGAAGCCGTACGTGTAGCCGGTGCGGCCGACCCGTTCGAGCCAGAAGCGCACGGCCACCATGCCCGGCTCCATCACGGGGAAGTGGTACGTCAGTTCAAGCGCCCGCACGACCTGCACGGAATCCTCGAACGCGGACCGCGTCGGGTCGTGATGCCAGCCCTGCTCCCGCCAGTACGCGGTGAACGCGTGCTCCAGCAGCAGCGGATAACGGGAGTTGTGCACCACCCCGGTGGGATCCAGATCCTCGAAGTGGACCTCAACCATCCGGGTGACGCCGGGAAGGGAACCGATGGACGGCACTTCGTGCTGGACATCGGGCATGGCCATGGTGGAACCCACTTCGTCGGTCCGGAGGGTGACGCGCGCCGGGCGGCCGCGGGTACGCCCGGCGGTGCGTCCTTCATTCGGAGTACGTCCGTCATTCATGGATAGGCGAGCGCTTCACGCGGGCCAAGAGCCGCGGGGGCAGGGCCGGTTCCCCTTTGGCCGAGCCCCGGCGTGAACCACCGCCGGACGCCGGGGAACCGGTTCCGCCCGCCGTACGGGACGTACGGGACGTACGGGGTCAGCGCGCCCGCCGCCGGACCCGGACCGCCTGCCCCGGCCGCACCGCCCGCTCTGCCTGCGGCGCCGGCCCCGGCTGCACCGACGGCGGCCCGGGCACGGACAGCTCCGCCCAGACCGTCTTCCCCGGCGGCCTTCGCGGCCCGACGCCCCAGCGGTCGGCCAGCGCGTCCACCAGCAGCAGCCCCCGCCCCGACTCCCCGTCCGGACCGGGGTCCGCGGGCACGGGGCCCGGACCTTCCGCGGACGCGTCGGAGACCTCCACGCGGATCACCCGCGCCCGCGCCTCGTATCCGATCCGGAGCCGGAAGTCCCGTCCGTCCGGCCGCCCGTCCACCCGCCCGTGCCGTACGGCGTTGGCGGCCAGCTCCCCGACCAGCAGCGCCACCGTGCACGACGTGTCCGACTCCGGCGCGAACCCCCAGCCGTCCAGCCGCCGCACCGCGAACCGCCGCGCGAGCCGCGCCCCGCGCGGCGACGCGTCGAACCGCGCGCCGCTCCCCCGGCCCGCGCCCGCGTCCGCGTCCGCCGCCACCTCTCCTTCCCCTTCCTCCCGCTGCGGTTCGCCGCCGCCCGGCGTGGTCGTTGTCTTCAGCACGGTGCCGTCCATCCAGTACGTCGATCCTCCGCACGACCCGGAGCGTGCCGCAGTCGTGACGTTCCGTGCCCAAGCATCGTCCGGCGCATCTACCCTCGAAAGGTGATGAAGCCTTATCTCCCAGGCTGTAAGGAACGGAAGTGACGTCTTGGCCAAGGAAATCGACCCGGGATCGTCCATGGCCGGGCTGTTCGGCTCACGCGTCCGCAGACTCCGCACGGCCGCCGGGCTGACCCAGGCCGAACTGGGCGCGAAGGTCCACGTCGTGAGCACCCGCATCACCCAGATCGAGCGAGCGTCCGGCGCGAAACCGACCCTGGAGCTGGCCCGCGCCCTGGACAGCGCGCTCGGCGCGGACGACCTGCTGGCCGATCTGTGGCCGTACGTGTACCGGGAGGCGTTCCCGGACTGGTCGCGGGCGTTCATGGCGCACTCGGCCAGGGCCGTGGCCATCGGCCAGTATGCGGCGCACGTGGTCCCGGGCCTGTTGCAGACCGAGGACTATGCGCGGGCCGTGTTGAGCCTCGACCGGTCGGTCGGCGGCAGGGAGCAACTGGAGGACCGCGTCACCGCACGCCTCGCACGGCAGGAACGGCTTTCGGCGCCCGGACGCCCGGAGTTGTGGGTCGTGCTGGACGAAGCCGTGCTACGGCGTCCCGTGGGCGGCGCCTCCGTCATGCGGGACCAGTTGGCGCGACTGCTGGACGCCTCCGCCGAGCCCCACATCACCGTTCAGGTCATGCCGTTCGACCAGGGCGGCCACGAGGCGATGGGCGGTTCGCTGACGATCCTGACGTTGCCGGACGGCACTCAAGTCGCCTACACCGAGGGCGCCGACCACGGCCAACTGACGGAAGAACCAGCATCGGTGAGCCACTACTCCGTGACCTACGATCGGCTGCGGGCAGTGGCCCTGCCCCCGCTCATGTCGCTCGACATGATCCGATCCGTGATGGAGGGCAACCACCGTGACGCGACCGTCCAGCTTCGAACTGACCGGCGCCGACTGGCGCAAGAGCAGCTACAGCAACCAGGCCGGGGGAGACTGCGTGGAGGTCGCCCCCGGATTCCCCGGCGTCGTGCCCGTCCGTGACAGCAAGGCCCCGCAGGGCCCCGCGCTGCTCGTCACCCCCGCCGCCTGGGCGGCGTTCATAGCCGGCGTGAAGTCCGGCCCCACGGTCTGAACGAGCCCGCTCGCCGCGCCCGTCCGCCTACCCCCTCGGCTTCTCCCAGGTCACCGACCAGCGCCACAGCAGATGCCGCCGGTAGCGGCATCCCGGCAGCAGGCGGCGGGTCTCGCGGCGGACCTCGCCGTACGTCATCCCCGGGTCCCGTACGGGGATGGCGGGCGGCTCCCGCAGCGGGCCGTGCCTTCGCTCGCACACCCGGTGCGCGACGGCACCGGCGGCGTCGACCGCCAGGTCCCACGGGGTGCCGTTGCGGGCGACGCCGATCAGGACCAGGCGGCCGCCCGGGGCGAGCAGCCGTGCCATGCGGCCGACGGCCCGGGTGAAATCCATGTGGTGGACGGACGCGACCGAGCAGACGAAGTCGTAGCACCCGTCGCCGAGAGGGTCGTCCGGGCCCGGGGAGAGACGGTCGTCGGGAGAGGCCGGGCAGTCCGGGGAGTCCGGGAAGCCCGCCTCCAGGAAGGAGAGGCCGGGGGCGTCGGCCGTGCGCTCGCGGGCCAGCCGGATCATGGCGGCCGAGCTGTCGACGCCCAGCACCCGGTCCGCCCGGTCGGCCAGCTTGCGGGCCAGCAGGCCGTCACCGCACCCGATGTCGAGCGCTTCCCGGCAGCCGCCGGGGACCGCGTCGAGGACGAGCGGGTGGTAGTGGGTGTTGTGGTTCCAGTAGTCCTCCGGCACCGGGGCACCCTATCGAGTGGGCTCGCACCGGCTCCCCGCCTGCGGCTGCGCTGCCCTTGTCCGTCAGAGCCTTCCAGCCGGCTCAGTGACGGTGCCCTCCGAACCCGGGGCCCTCTCCGGACCGGCAGGGCTGGAGCTGGTCGTCCGCCCGCTGGACCACCGCCTGGCCGCCGACTTCTGGGAGATCGACGACCCACGCCTGGCCATGCAGGTCAACTCGGTCGTCGGCGGCACACCGGCTTACCGCCGGGAGTTCGCCCGAGGCGACTCCCCGGCCGGCCCGGAGGACTTCGACGACTGGATCGTCCGCACCGTCCTCAATCCCGAGACACCACTCTTCCGTGAAGCCCGCTATCTCCTGGCGGAGGAGCCCGAGCTGCGCGACACGGGTCTGTATCTGTCCGTTCTGGGAGCTGTGGCCGAGGGAAACGGCACCCGCGGAGGCATGGCCGGATATCTGGAGCGCAAGGCAACCGACATCGCGCATCCGATCAATGTCCTGGAGGACGCCGGGCTGCTGCACCGGGACGCCGATGTGTTCCGGGAGAACCGGCCGACGTACCGCATCGCCGAACCCCTGGTCGGCTTCTACCACGCCGTCATGCGGCCCGTATGGGACCAGCTGGAACGTCCGGGCAGCGCCGGACGCGTCTGGCAGGCCAGCCGCCGCCGGTTCGTCAGCAACGTCCTCGGACCGCACTTCGAACAGGTCTGCCGGGACTGGGCGCTCCACCATGCCGATCCCGGCCTGTTGGGGGGTCTGCCCGCACGGGTGGGGCACGGCGTCGTCCACGACACCGCCGCGCGCACCGGCCACGAGGTCGACGTCGCCGTGATCGGCATCGCCGACGGCGGCAAGCCGCCCCTGCTCGCCATCGGCGAAGCGAAGTGGAACGACACCATGGGCCAGACCCATGTCGAACGCCTCCGGCACATCCGCGACCTCCTGGCCCGGAGCGGCCGCTACGACACCAGCGACACCCGCCTGCTCTGCTTCAGCGGAGCGGGCTTCAACGCCAAGGCGGAGGCCGCCGCCCTGGCGTCGCCCGATCTTCAACTGGTGTCGCTGGACGCGCTGTACGGCCGGTCCCCCGTCAGATAGCGCTGGAGCGTCGGGCCCAGCCAGGCGATGACCTCCTCGCGGGGCATGCCCGCCGCGGGCGGGAAGCGGAGCACGTAGCGGGCCAGCGCCATGCCGAGGACCTGCGACGCCACGAGGGCCGCGCGGGCGGGGGCCTCGGCGGGGTCCGGGCACACGGCGGCCACGACGGGGCCCAACTGGTCGCGGAAGATGCCCTGCATCCGGGCCGTGCCCGCCGAGTTGGTGACGCCCACGCGCAGGGTCGCCGTCATCACGTCGTCCTGCTCCCAGCGGTCCAGGAAGTGCCGGGCCAGCCGGCGGCCGACCTCGTCGCGCGGCACGGCGGCGAGGTCGGGCAGCCGCAGGTCGGCCTCCGTGGCGGCGGCGAACAGGCCCTCCTTGTTGCCGTAGTAGCGCATGACCATCGACGGGTCGATGTCCGCGTCACGGGCGATCGCGCGGATCGTCGCGCGGTCGTAGCCGTCGGCGGCGAACCGCTCGCGGGCCGCGGTGAGGATGGCGGCCCGGGTGGCGTCGGAGCGGCGGGGGGCCGGGTCGGCGGCCTGGTCACGGTGCATGCCAACGAGTGTAGGCCAACAGTTGTTGACAGGCCATGGGCCGGGCTCGTACCGTTGCCAACAAGCGTTGACCAACAACTGTTGGCACTTGGAGGCGGCCATGACCGCGAACCACCCCGCACCCACCACCACCGAGTCCGACGCCCTCGTCGTCGGCGCCGGACCGACCGGACTGCTGCTGGCGGGCGACCTCGCAGCCGCCGGGCTGTCCGTAACCGTGCTGGAGCGACGGCCGGCGGGGATCAGCAACCTCACCCGCGCCTTCGGCGTGCACGCGCGGACGCTCGAACAGCTCGACGCGCGGGGGCTGGCCGACGAACTGCTGAAGACCGGCCGCCGGGTGTCGAGGCTGGGTCTCTTCGGCTCGCTCTCCCTGGACCTCGACGACCTGCCGAGCCGCTTTCCCTTCCTGCTCGTCACGCCGCAGTACGAGGTGGAACGGCTGCTGGAGCGGCGGGCCGCCGAGCACGGCGTGCGCTTCGTGTACGGCGCCGAGGTCACGGATGTGCGGCAGGACGCGGCCGGGACGGAGGTGACGGTCCGGGCCACCGGCGACGGCTCCGGGGCGGCGCCCGGGGCCGGGGCCGAGTCCGGGACCGGCGACGGCTCCGGGGCGGCGTCCGGGGCCGGGGCCGGGGCCGAGTCCGGTGACGGTACCGGCGGCACCTTCGTCCACCGCGCCCCGTACACCGTCGGCACCGACGGTCACCGCAGCGCCGTCCGCCGCGCCCTCGGCCTGCCGTTCCCCGGCAAGGCCGTCATCCGCTCCATGGTGCTGGCGGACGTACGCCTCGACCGGCCCCCGGGCAACGGGGTCACCCTCAACGGTGTCGGCGACGCCTTCGCCTTCGTCGCCTCGTACGGCGACGGCTGGTACCGGGTCGGCGGCTGGAGCAGACGACGCCAGGTGCCCGACGACACCCCGGTCGAACTCGGCGAGCTGCGCGAGAACGTGCGCCGGGCCCTCGGTGACGACTTCGGGCTGCACGACGCGCGCTGGCTCTCCCGGTTCCACAGCGACGAGCGGCAGGTGCCCGCCTACCGCGTCGGGCGGGTGCTGCTGGCGGGCGACGCCGCGCACGTCCACTCCCCCGCCGGCGGCCAGGGCATGAACACCGGCCTCCAGGACGCGGCCAACCTCGGCTGGAAGCTGGCCGCGGTGCTGCGCGGCGAGGCGCCCGGGCGGCTGCTGGACACGTACCACTCCGAACGGCATCCGGTCGGCCGCACCGTACTGCGCAGCAGCGGGACGATTCTGCGGCTGGCGATGGCCGACAACCCGGCGGAGCTGGGGATCCGCCGGGCGGGCACCTTCCTGCTGGACCGGATTCCGGCCCTCCGCCGGAAGGCGGTCGGGAACGTCACGGGCATCGGCATCGCGTACCGCCCGGCGCGCGGGGAGCGCCCGCCCGCCGGGCGGCGCGCACCGGATCTCGCGGTCACGTCGCCGGACGGGGCGGACTTCGGGCGGCTGTACGAGGCGCTGCGGGCGGGGCGGCACGTCCTGGTGGGCCCCGCCGGGACCGGCCCCGGGTTCTTCGGCACCGGCGCGGCCGGACCCGCGGGCGACGGCGCAGGCCCCGGGCGGGTCGTGCGGGCCCGGTGGACGGACCCGGGCCGCCGCACGGTGCTGCTGGTGCGGCCCGACGGCTACATCGCCCGGGCGGCGGAGGCGTGACCACACCACACGCGAGACGAGCCGCCGGAACCGCCCGGCAGCACCGGCCGCCGCACCGGGTCGACCGGCCGCGGCACCGGGTCACGGCATGCTGTTCGACCGTGCCCCGGAGTCCGGCTCAGCGGCGCCACCGGTCGCGGGCCGCGGCACGGCCCCGGCCCCCGGGGTGCCCGAGGACCCCGTGCCGAGCAGCCGGCGCGCCAGCGGCTCGGCGTAGCGGGCCGTCAGCGGGCCGACGATGACCAGCAGCAGGACGTACGCCGTCGCCAGCGGGCCGAGTTCCGGCTCGATACCGGCCGAGACCGCCAGTCCGGCGATGACGATGGAGAACTCGCCGCGCGCCACGAGCGTGCCGCCCGCCCGCCAGCGCCCCCGCTCGCCGATGCCGGCGCGCTTCGCGGCCCAGTAGCCGGTCGCGATCTTCGTCAGGGTGGTGGCGACGGCCAGGATCAGCGCGGGGGCGAGCACCGGCGGGATGCTCGTCGGGTCGGTGTGCAGGCCGAAGAAGACGAAGAAGACGGCCGCGAAGAGGTCCCGCAGCGGCATGAGCACGTTGTGCGCGCCCTCCGCCGCCTCGCCCGACAGCGCGATGCCGACCAGGAACGCGCCGACCGCCGCCGACACCTGGAGCTGCTGCGCGATGCCCGCGACCAGCAGCGTCAGCCCGAGGACGACCAGAAGCAGCTTCTCCGGGTCGTCGCTGGAGACGAAACGGGAGATGACACGCCCGTAGCGGACGGCGACGAAGAGCACGAGCCCCGCCACGCTCAGGGCGATGCCCAGCGTCACGCTGCCCGCGGCGAGGCTCACGCCCGCGAGCAGTGCCGTGATGATGGGCAGGTAGACCGCCATCGCCAGGTCCTCCAGGACGAGGACGCTGAGGATGACCGGGGTCTCCCGGTTGCCGACCCGCCCCAGGTCGTTGAGGACCTTGGCGATGACGCCCGACGAGGAGATCCAGGTGACACCGGCGAGGACGACCGCCGCCACCGGCCCCCAGCCCAGCAGCAGGGCCGCCGCCGCGCCGGGCAGGGCGTTCAGACAGAAGTCGACCAGACCGGCCGGATACTGCTTCTTGAGATTGCTGACCAGGTCGGAGGCCGTGTACTCCAGGCCCAGCATCAACAGCAGCAGGACGACGCCGATCTCGGACCCGAGCGCGACGAACTCCTCGCTGGCGCCGAGCGGAAGCAGCCCGCCCTGCCCGAACGCGAGTCCGGCCAGCAGATAGAGCGGGATCGGCGAGAAGCCGTAGCGGCCGGCGAATCTGCCGAGCAGGCCGAGGCCCAGGACGATGCCGCCGAGTTCGATGAGGAAGAGAGCTCCGTGCATGCGATCAGTCCCGTTCGAGGATGGCCGCGGCCGCGTCCACGCCTTCGCGGGTGCCGATGACGATGAGGGTGTCACCTCCGGCCAGCCGGAAGTCGGGCGCGGGTGAGGGGATGGCCTCGGCGCGGCGGAGCACGGCCACGACGGAGGCGCCCGTCTCGGTCCGCAGGCGCGCGTCGCCGAGGACGCGACCGTTCCAGTACGACGTGGCGCTGAGCGGCAGGCGTTCGGCGACCAGGCCGAGGTCCGTGGTGTGCAGCAGGCTGGGGCTGTGGTCGTTCGGCTCCAGGGTGTCCGCGAGGACAGCCGCCTCCGGCCCGCTGAGGTGCAGCGACAGCGAGCACGCGTCCGGGTCGTCCGCGCGGTAGGCGCTCAGCGTGCGGGTCCCGTCGCGGTGGGCCACCACCGAGAGGTGACGGTGATCACGCAGGGTCAGGTCGTATTGGACACCAATGCCCGGCAGTGGTGTCGTGCTCATGCGTGGAGCCGGCACGGAAGCCCCCTCGGATGGCGGTTGTTGCACCGTTTTGTCGGTTTCGCCCGTGGCGGCGTCGCCACGGGCCATCCCCCGAACTTTGCCATAACTTGATGCGCGGCCTCCCGGCCGTACGCTGAGCACCATGTCCGTGACCCGCTCCGTGGCCCTCTTCGCGGTCGCCGCCCTGTTCGAAATCGGTGGCGCCTGGCTGGTCTGGCAGGGCGTCCGCGAGCACCGGGGATGGCTGTGGATCGGCGCCGGCGTCCTCGCGCTCGGCGCCTACGGCTTCGCCGCCACCTTCCAGCCGGACGCCAACTTCGGCCGCATCCTCGCCGCGTACGGGGGCGTCTTCGTCGCCGGGTCGCTGGCCTGGGGCATGGTCGCCGACGGCTTCCGGCCCGACCGGTACGACGTGACGGGCGCGCTGATCTGCCTGGCCGGCATGGCCGTGATCATGTACGCCCCGCGCGGCTGACGCCTCCTCGCCCCCGGGCCCCGGCCCCGGAGCCCCGCACGGCGGGCGCGGGAGACACCCCCGCGCAGCCCCGCCAAGGCCCCGCGCAGGCCACGCGGGGGTCCCGCCGAGGCCCCTCGGGCGGAGCACCCACGAGCGGTCCCGCGGGACAAACGCAGACCGGCCACCGGGCGCAACGCCGCCGGGCCGCCCGCATATCCTGCGGACAGCAGCGATCACCCACCCCGCCGCGGCCCAGCAGGAGGACCAGCCATGAGCACCCGCACCGCAGTCGTCACCGGCGCCAGCAGCGGCATCGGCGCCGCGACCGCCCGCCGGCTCGCCGAGGCGGGCTACCGGGTGCTGCTCACCGCCCGCCGCGAGGACCGTATCGAGGCGCTCGCCGCCGAACTGACCGCCGCCGGGCACGAGGCGCTCGCATACCCCCTGGACGTCACCGACCGCGAGGCCGTCGACGCCTTCGCCGCGTCCCTCGACCCCCACAGCCCGGTGCACGTCCTGGTCAACAACGCGGGTGGCGCGCTCGGCACCGACCCGGTGGCCACCGGCGACCCGGCCGACTGGCGCGCGATGTACGAGGTGAACGTCCTCGGCGTGCTGCACGTCACCCAGGCCCTGCTCCCCGCGCTCACCGCCTCCGGCGACGGAACGGTCGTCGTGCTGTCCTCCACCGCGGGCCTCGGCACCTACGAGGGCGGCGGCGGGTACGTCGCCGCGAAGCACGGCGCGCACGCGATCGCCACGACGCTGCGGCTGGAACTGTGCGGCGACCCGGTGCGGGTGATCGAGGTCGCGCCGGGGATGGTCAGGACCGAGGAGTTCTCGCTGACCCGCTTCCGGGGCGACGAGGAGAAGGCCGCGGCGGTCTACGCGGGCGTCGCCGAACCGCTCACCGCCGAGGACGTGGCCGACACCGTGGCCTGGGCGGTCACCCGCCCGCCGCACGTCAACATCGACCTCCTCGTGGTCCGCCCCCGCGCCCAGGCGGCCAACCACAAGGTGCACCGGGAGCCGGGCGCCTGAGCCGGCGGGGCCCGGCGGAACGACGACGGGGCGGGGTGGGCCCCGCCCCGTCACGTGTCCGGCCGTGCCGTCAGCCCTTCACGCAGACGACCTGCCGCAGCTTGGCCACCACCTCGACCAGGTCCCGCTGCTGGTCGATGACCTGCTCGATCGGCTTGTACGCGGCGGGGATCTCGTCCACGACCCCGGAGTCCTTGCGGCACTCCACGCCCCGCGTCTGCTCCTCCAGGTCCCGCGCCGAGAAACGCCGCTTGGCCGCGTTCCGGCTCATCCGGCGCCCGGCGCCGTGCGAGGCGGAGTTGAAGGACGCCGCGTTGCCCAGCCCGCGCACGATGTACGAGCCGGTGCCCATCGAGCCCGGGATGATGCCGTGGTCGCCGCTGCCCGCGCGGATCGCGCCCTTGCGGGTGACCAGCAGGTCCGTACCGCCGTAGGACTCCTCGGCGACGTAGTTGTGGTGGCAGGAGATGACCGGCTCGAAGACGGGCCGGGCCTTCTTGAACTCCTTGCGGACCACGTCCTGGAGGAGCCCCATCATGACGGCGCGGTTGAGCTTGGCGTACTCCTGCGCCCAGAAGAGGTCGTTCCGGTACGCCGCCATCTGCGGGGTGTCCGCGGTGAAGACGGCCAGGTCGCGGTCCGGCAGGTCCTGGTTGTGCGGCAGCTTCCGCGCGATGCCGATGTGGTGCTCGGCCAGTTCCTTGCCGATGTTCCGGGAGCCGGAGTGCAGCATGAGCCAGACCGAGCCCGACTCGTCCAGACAGACCTCGATGAAGTGGTTCCCGGATCCGAGCGTTCCCATCTGCTTTACGGCCCGATCCTGACGGAATCTGACCGCTTCTGCCACGCCTCCGAAGCGTGCCCAGAAGTCGTCCCAGCCCGCCACCGGGAAGCCGTGCAGCCGCCCCGGGTCCACCGGCTCGTCGTGCATCCCGCGGCCCACCGGGATCGCCTGCTCGATCCGCGTACGCAGCCGGGACAGGTCGCCGGGGAGATCGTTGGCCGTCAGCGACGTCTTCACCGCGGACATCCCGCAGCCGATGTCGACGCCGACGGCGGCCGGGCACACGGCGCCCCGCATCGCGATCACGGAGCCCACCGTCGCACCCTTGCCGTAGTGCACGTCCGGCATCACGGCCAGACCCTCGGTCCACGGCAGCGTGGTGACGTTGCGCAGCTGCTGGAGCGCGCCCTCCTCGACGGTCGCCGGATCCGTCCACATCCGGATCGGCACCCTGGCTCCGGGCAGCTCGGTGTAGGCCATGACTCCTCGTTCCCCCGTTGATGTCGCGCCGGGGTTCCGCGTGCCTGTGCCGGGTCCCCCGCACGCCCGCCGCCATGCGCCCGTGAAAAGCCGGATGTACCGCCGTAAAACCGGCAGCGACCCGGCGGGCCGGACGGTGTGTGCTGTAGACATTGTGTCCATCGGCCGCCGACGGGCGGCAACCACTTTTCACCCGAAGGGAGCCGGTCAACGTGCAGCGAAGGGCGTACGGACCCGTGGCCGTCCTGGCCGCCGCGCTGCTGTCGGGAGTGGCCGGCTGCACCGGCTCCTCCGGCGGCGACGAGGCCGAGGACTCCAAGCCGGGCGGGCCGTCCAGCAGCGCCCCGGCCGCCGAGCCCGGCAAGTACCGTTCGCTCCCCGAGGCCTGCGGTTCCGTGGGCCGCGGCACCCTGCGCGACCTGCTGCCCGGCCTGGTCGAGGAGGGCCAGGAGGAGAGCGAGCGGGAGAAGGCGTACGACGGCGAGGCCGCCCTGACGTACGACACGGACCGCCGCGCGGGCTGCCGCTGGACCGCCGAGTCCGCCGCCGGCACCCGTCACCTCGACATCGACTTCGAGCGGGTCGTCTCCTACGACGCGGACCTCAGCGACGAGGACCGCGCGCAGAAGCTGTACGACGCCAAGGCCGAGGAGGCGGACATCCCCGCCCCGGACGCGGGCGACGGGACCGGGCAGCCCGGCGGCGGGGACGGGGAGGGGCCCGGCTCCGGCGAGCCGTCCGCGTCCGCCTCCGAGGAGGAGGCCGAGGGCGCCGACGAGGCGGAGAGCACCGGTCCCGGCGACGGCGCGGAGTCCGGCACGGCCGACGAACCGGGCAGGGGCGACAGCGGCAGCGGCAGCGGCAGCGGCAGCGACAAGCAGAACGAGGGCGAGAAGGACGAAAAGGGCGGGAAGGGCGGGAAGGGTGAGAAGGACGACGCGGACAAGGAGTCCCCGTCCGCGGACGCCTCCGCCGACCCCGACATCGCGCCCCGCCCGCTCGACGAACTGGGTGATGTCGCTTACATCGACGACCGTCTCGTCACCGCCGATTCCGGCCTGCACCGCGACATCGCGCTCGTCTTCCGCACCTCCAACGTCATCGTCACCATCCGCTACGACCAGTGGTCCACGGACCGTTCGGCCATCCCGGACAGCGAGGAGCTGCAACGCAACGCGCAGCGGCTGGCCCGCGAACTGAGCGAGCGCTTCGACGACTGAGACGCCCGTGTGACCCGCGGGAACCCTTTACCGTGGGTCGGCGTACGGGTGGCACCGCCGCCCCTGGACGACAGATGAGCGAAGGAACCATGCACCGATCAGCCATGCGACTTCTGGCAAGCGCAGCCGTCATACCGGTGATGTTCGTCGCCGGCTGCTCCTCGGACTCCGGCGACAAGGCCGACGACTCGGCGTCGCCGTCGAAGAACTCCTCGTCGGCCGCCCCGGCGCCCGCGAAGTACACCAAGCTGCCGAAGCCGTGCGACGCCGTCGCCGAGAAGACGATCGAGGACCTGGTCCCGGAGGCGGACGACAAGTCCGGCTCGGCCGGCAAGTCGAGCGACATCAACGCCCGCGGCACCTGCACCTGGCACGGCCTGGACGGCTTCCAGTTCCGCTGGCTCGACGTCTCCCTCCAGCGCTTCGAGTCGGACCCGACGCTCGGCAGCGCCGACAAGCGGGCCGGGGAGTACTTCGCCAAGCAGGTCGAGGAGGCGAAGGGCACCAAGGACGCCAAGAAGGTCGAGACCGGGACACCGTCCGGCCTCGGCGACCAGGCCGCGTCGGTCCGCTACGACATCACCAAGGACGGTGACGGCTACAAGAACCAGACCGTCGTCGCCCGCACCGAGAACGTCGTCGTCACCGTGAACTACAACGGCGCCGGCTACGAGGACGCGAAGGCCCCCAAGTCCTCCGACCTCCTCAAGGACGCCGAGAAGGCCGCCGGGGAAATGGTGAAGGCGGTCGCGGCCGCGAACAAGTAGCGGCCCCCGCCCCGCACCCCGCACAGGAGCCCGCGACCCGCCGAAGGGTCCGGGCTCCTCGTCACTCGCACAGATGTGCCAGGCTGTGCCCGCCAGTTCCCACAGCCGGAAGGGGTCCGCGGGTGGCCGCGACGCAACTGACACGCACACACCGCATACTCATCGGGGTGGTCGTCGCCGGTGCGGTGCTGATCGCCGCGATCGGTTTCGCCGGGTCCTACGCCGCCGTGCGCGACCTCGCCGAGCAGAAGGGCTTCGGCGCCTTCTCGGTGTTCTTCCCCATCGGGATCGACGCGGGCATCGTCGTCCTGCTCGCCCTGGACCTGCTGCTCACCTGGATCCGCATCCCCTTCCCGCTGCTGCGGCAGACCGCCTGGCTGCTCACCGCCGCCACCATCGCGTTCAACGGCGCCGCGGCCTGGCCCGACCCGCTGGGCGTGGGCATGCACGCGGTGATCCCGGTGCTGTTCGTCGTCGCCGTCGAGGCCGCGCGGCACGCCATCGGGCGGATCGCCGACATCACCGCCGACAAGCACATGGAGGGCGTACGGCTCTCCCGCTGGCTGCTCGCCTTCCCCTCCACCTTCCGGCTCTGGCGCCGTATGAAGCTGTGGGAGCTGCGCTCCTACGACGAGGTGATCCGGCTCGAACAGGACCGCCTCGTCTACCAGGCCCGCCTCCGCGCCCGCTACGGCCGTGCCTGGCGCCGCAAGGCCCCGGTCGAGTCACTGATGCCGCTGCGGCTGGCCCGGTACGGGGTGCCGCTGGCGGAGACCGCCTCGGCCGGCCTCGCGGCGGCGGGCATCGCACCGCAGATGCTGCCCCAGCACCGTTCGGCGCCGGAACTGGAACCCGGGGCCGGCCGGACGACGCCCGACCGGGCATCGGGGCCGGCCGCGGCGGCCGAGGAGGAGCCGGACCGGCGGTTCGCCACCTCCCGGGACGTGCGGCACCGGGACGTCCAGGCCCCGGAGCACGAGCCGCTCGCGTACGCACCTGCGCGGGAGCAGCGCACCGTCCCCGACGGACAGCCGCAGGCGGCCCCGGCGCCCCAGCCCCGCGCGGCCGAGCCCACGCCTGCCGCGGAGCCGATGCCCGAACCGGTCCGGGAGCAGGCGGAGGAGCCGCACGTCGAGGTGCCGACGGGCTCGGGCGGCACGCGCCCCCTGGGCGAGGGCGTACCGAGCGCGGCGCCCTCGGACGAGGATCTCTACCAGGTGTTCCGGTATTCGATAGACGGCGAGGGCATGCCCACGCCCGGCGCCTTCGCCGCGAACGTCGAGGCCACGTACGAGCTGCGGCTGCGGGCTCGCGAGCTCAACCAGTACATGGAGCGGTTCACGACCCGTCTCAACAGCGAAATGCTGCAGGATCACATCGCGTAGGAGCCGGCGCCGGCGCTGCTCACCGCTCGCCTGCTCACCGCTCACCGCTCACTGTCGCTGCCGCTGCCGCTGCCGCTGCCGCTGCCGCGGGACGGCCGGCGAGCCGGACAGGACTGCCCGGCGGTCTGCACGTCCGGACATGGCAGGAACGCCCTCCCCGCAAGGAGAATCCGGAAGATGGCCAGGGGACCAGCAGGGAGTGACAGTGCAGGAACGCAAACGTATACCGGCGCGCCGACCGCTCACACCGTTACCTCGAACCGCTGCCGGCTCCGCGATCCCACCGACGGGTCCGGTCGCTGCCGGCGGGGTGCGCTCCCCGGCCGATCTCATGGCGCTGCAGCGGATGGCCGGCAATGCCGCGGTGACCCGCGTGGTCGAGGCCGACCGGCACAGTCACTCGGCCGGCTGCCTGCACCACCCCGGGGCCGGACAAGTGCCCGTGCAACGGACCGGGGGCGACCCGGACGCGATCACACCCGCTCCGGCCGCCGAGAAGAAGGTCGACCTGAACAGCTTCCTGGGCCGGGACGTCCCGGACTACTGGAAGACGCTGGCCTGGCAGCAGGAATCGGAGGGCGTCTTCGCTTCCTTCCTCGCCCAGGACCACCCCGTCTTCCGGGCGATCGAGGAGTACGCGCGCGCGTCGCAGAGACTCACGCCGTACACGGCGCCCGCCGGTGAGAAGACGCGGATAGGCGTCATCACCCGGGAACTCGACGACCCGGCCAAGGTGGCCGCGCTGGGGCCGCAGGGGGAAGCGAAACTGCGGCGCCGGAAGGATGAGGGCAAGAAGAACGGGCCCCCGCCCCCGCAGTCCCGTGAGATGCAGATCACCGCGATCAAAGTGGTCGCCAACCCCAAACTGTGGGAGAAGTACGCCGCGAAGCGGCAGATGTACCGTCAGTCACTGTCCGTCAAGGACGGCGAGGGCGGTTTCGAGGGGACCGGCCGGGACGGCAGCGAGAGGGTCCCCTGGTCGATCGGGCAGCGCCCCGACCTCGCGGGTACAGCGGCGGTCTCGATGGCCCCCGGCCCCGGCCCGGACCACCGCCCCGGTCCCGACGCGCTGCCCCCCGCCGGGAACGTGAAGGCTCCGGCCAGCGCGGGCGAGGCATTTTTCGTCCACGGGACCACACCGGCGGCGATAACCGGCATCCAGAGCGGCGGTTTCGACCTGAAATACGTCAGCAACAGGGCAAAGGATGGCGAGCCGGACAACTGGGGCAAGCTGGGCAAGGGTGTCTACATGGCGGACAGCACGTCGAAGGCGCAGACCTACACCCGCTGTCCCGATCCGCAGTGCACCGACTTCGACTGCACCGACCCGAACCACCCGCGCAAGGAAATGCTGATGGCCCGCGGCCTGCTGGGGCAGCCGAACAAGGCCCGCATCTACGACAAGAGCAAGCGCGCCGACGACGAGAACAAGCTCAAGGCGGGCCGGACGTCGATCTACAGCCCGGGGCTGAAGAACGATCCGCTCGCCATGGGCGCCACCGGAGGGAACGAGTTTCTCTTCAAGGACGTGTCACTGCTCTACCCGGAGATCCGGATCTACTACCAGACATAGGCCCGGGCCGGCGGCGGTGCCGGGCCCGGCTGTCCCGGCCCGGCCCGGCCGCGGGCGGAGTTCCGCCGGCCCCGCTACCCGTCCAGCAGCTCCCGGACCCGGTCCGCGCCGACCGCCAGGAGCAGCGTCGGCAGCCGCGGGCCGGTGTCGCGGCCGACCAGCAGCCGGTAGAGCAGCGCGAAGAAGCCGCGCTGCGCGACCTTCAGCTCCGGCGTGGGCTTGGCGTCCGGGTCCAGGCCCGCCTGGATCTTCGGAACGCCGTAGACCAGCGTCGTCAGCCCGTCCAGCGACCAGTGGTCGTCGAGCCCGTCCAGCAGCAGCCGCAGCGACTCCCGCTCCGAGTCGTCCAGCCCGTCCAGCAGCTCGGTGTCGGGCTCCTCGCGGACCCGGGTGCGCTGCTCGGCCGGGACGTGGGTGGTGATCCAGTTCTGGGCGCGGTCCAGCCGGGGCCGGGCCTCGTCCAGGGTGTCGATCGGGTTCGCCGGGTCGAGTTCCCGCAGGATGCGCAGGGTCTGCCGGGGGTCGCCGGTGGTGATGTCGGCGACGGAGGCGAGCGTCCGGTACGGCAGCGGCCGCGGCGTGCGCGGCAGCTCACCGGCCGCGGTGCGGGTGGCGCGGCTGTGCGCGGCGCTGTCGGCCGGCTGGGCCGTCCCGGCGTCGATCCTCCGCTCCAGGGCGTCCCACTCGTCGTAAAGCCGCTGGATCTCCTGGTCGAAGGCGATCTTGAAGGACTGGTTGGGCTTCCGCCGCGCGTACAGCCAGCGCAGCAGCGGCGCCTCCATGATCTCCAGGGCGTCGCCGGGGGTCGGCACGCCGCCCTTGGAGGAGGACATCTTGGCCATGCCGCTGATGCCGACGAAGGCGTACATCGGGCCGATGGGCTGCTCGCCGCCGAAGACCTCCTTCACCAGCTGGCCGCCGACGACGTAACTCGACCCGGGCGAGGAGTGGTCGACTCCGGAGGGCTCGAACACGACGCCCTCGTAGGCCCAGCGCATCGGCCAGTCGACCTTCCAGACCAGCTTGCCGCGGTTGTGCTCGGACAGCAGCACGGTCTCCCCGAAGCCGCACCGGCAGGTGTACGCCAGCTCCGTCGACTCGTCGTCGTAGGCGGTGACCGTGGTCAGGTCGCGGTCGCAGTTGGAGCAGTACGGCTTGTACGGGAAGTACCCGGCGCCGCCCGCGCCCGCCGAGCCGTCGTCCTCGCTCGCCGCTCCGGAGCCCTCGGCGGCGGCCTCGGCGGCGGCGGCCTCGGCCTCGTCGAGCTTGGCCTTCTTCTGCTGGAGCTTCTTGGACTCCTGCGCCTGCTGCGTGACACGGCCCTGGGTCGCGGCCTTGTCCTTGGTGCGGTAGCGGTCGAGGACGGCGTCGATCCGCTCCCGCTCGCGCATCGCGAAGAGAATCTGGTCGCGGTACGCGCCGGAGGTGTACTGGAGGGTCTGGCTGATGCCGCGGACCTCGATGCCCAGTTCCTCCAGGGCCGCGGCCATGGGCGCCTTGAAGTGCTCGGCCCAGTTCGCGTACTCGCTGCCCGGCGGGGCCGGGACACTGGTCAGCGGCTTGCCGATGTGCTCCGACCAGGACGGGTCGATGCCGGCCGGGACCTTGCGGAAGCGGTCGTAGTCGTCCCAGGACAGGATGTGCACGCAGTCGTACCCGCGCCGCTTGATCTCGTCGGCGACCAGATGCGGGGTCATGACCTCGCGGAGGTTGCCGAGGTGGATCGGACCGGAGGGGCTGAGGCCCGAGGCGCAGACGATGGGTTTGCCCGGGGCTCGGCGCTCCGCCTCGGCGATGACCTCGTCCGCGAAACGGGAGACCCAGTCGGTCTCGGTGCTCTGAGCCACGATCGGCACTTCCTCTTCTCTTCCCGCGTCTCGTCCAGCGTCTCTTCCCGGCTGTTCCCGGCCGTTCCCGGCCGTTCCGCCGGGCCCGGAAGACCGCCGGAACAGGTGCTCCGGGCGTGCCCGGAGATCCGGCCGTGCCATTGTCCCAGACCCCGGGGGCGCCGCGGCGCCATGGGATACTGGGGGCAAACCGTTCGCCGCCGCCGACGGCGGATCCCTAGACTCTGTGCGACACAGTCTTTGCGACGGACTGTCCGGCAGACTCTGTGCGACCACCGTCCCTCCCGGCCGTACCGGCGGGGAGACCCTCCGGCGAGCGCTCCAGCGAGCACTCCAGCGAAAGAAGGCGCTAGCACCCCATGGCCCCGGTTCCCTCCATCGCCGCCACAGTCCACCAGCGCGTCGCGGACGCCCTCTCGGCCGCCCTGCCGGAGGCCGGCTCCGCGGACCCGCTGCTGCGACGCAGCGACCGGGCGGACTTCCAGGCCAACGGCATGCTGGCGCTCGCGAAGAAGCTGGGCGGCAATCCGCGCGAGCTGGCGGGCCAGGTCGTGGACCGGATCCCGACCGCCGGGAACGCCGACCCGGACGCGGCGATCGCGGCGATCGAGGTGTCCGGCCCGGGCTTCCTCAACATCACCGTCGCCGACTCGGCGATCACCTCGACGCTGGCGGCCCGCGCCGCGGACGACCGGCTCGGCGTGCCGTACGCGGAGAACCCCGGCACCACGGTGATCGACTACTCGCAGCCGAACGTCGCGAAGGAGATGCACGTCGGCCATCTGCGCTCGACGGTGATCGGTGACGCGATCGTGCAGATCCTGGAGCACCGGGGCGAGAGCGTGGTGCGCAGGCACCACATCGGCGACTGGGGTACCCAGTTCGGCATGCTCATCCAGTACCTCATCGAGCACCCGCACGAGCTGGACCACGCCTCCGACACGGCCGCGGCCTCCGGCGAGGGCGAGGCCGCGATGGCCCGCCTGAACCGGCTCTACAAGGCGTCGCGGGCGCTCTTCGACACGGACGAGGAGTTCAAGGACCGGGCGCGGCGGCGGGTGGTGGACCTCCAGGCCGGTGACGCGGAGACGCTCGCGCTCTGGCACAAGATCGTCGACGAGTCGAAGATCTACTTCCAGGGCGTGTACGAGCTGCTGGACGTCGAGGTCCGGGACGAGGACGTCGTCGGCGAGAGCGCGTACAACGACGATCTCAACCAGGTCTGCGACGAGCTGGAGGCGGCCGGTGTCGCGGTCCGCTCCGAGGGCGCCCTCTGTGTCTTCTTCGACGACGTGAAGGGTCCCGACGGGCAGCCGGTCCCGCTGATCGTGCGGAAGTCCAACGGCGGCTTCGGCTACGCGGCCACCGACCTCGCCGCCATCCGCAACCGGATCGGCACGCTCAAGGCGGACACCTTGCTGTACGTCGTGGACGCCCGGCAGGCGCTGCACTTCAAGATGGTCTTCGAGACCGCGCGCCGGGCGGGATGGCTGCCCGAGGGCGCGGCGAAGCAGCTGGCGTTCGGCACGGTGCTCGGCAAGGACGGCAAGCCGTTCAAGACCCGTGAGGGCGAGACGGTGCGGCTGGTCGACCTGCTGAACGAGGCCGTGGACCGGGCCGCCGTCGTCGTACGCGAGAAGGCCCGGGAGCTGAGCGAGGAAGAGATCGCCGAGCGGGCGGCGCAGGTGGGCATCGGCGCCGTGAAGTACGCCGACCTCTCCACGTCGATGTCCCGGGACTATGTCTTCGACCTCGACCGGATGGTCTCGCTCAACGGCGACACCAGCGTCTACCTCCAGTACGCCCACGCCCGGATCCGGTCGATCCTGCGCAAGGCCGGCACGGCCGTCCCGAAGGCCCACCCGGAGCTGCCGCTGGCGCCGGCCGAGCGGGCGCTGGGCCTGCACCTGGACGAGTTCGCGGAGACCCTGGCGTCGGTCGCGGAGACGTACGAGCCGCACAAGCTGGCCGCGTACCTCTACCAACTGGCGTCGGTCTACACGACGTTCTACGACCAGTGCCCGGTGCTCAAGGCCGAGGAGCCCAACATCGTGGCGAACCGGCTGTTCCTGTGCGAGCTGACGGCCCGCACCCTGCGGCAGGGCATGGCACTGCTCGGCATCCGGGCCCCCGAGCGGCTCTGAGCCGCCGCCCGCCCCGGAACCGTACGCGCCGGGGCGGCGCCCGAGCGGCTGCGAGCCACCACCCCGGACGCCTGCGCGCGCCGGGGTCCGCCGGCTTCCGGCACCCGGGGTCCGCCGGCTCCCGGGAGCCTCTGGAGCCCGGGAGCACCCGGAGCCCGGACGTCCGGGCAGCCCGGCAGCCGTACGACTGGACGCGCCCGCCCCCGGGTCCGTACAGCCCGGGCGGCCCGCGACGCCGTACAGCGCGTAAGCCCCCGTCCGCCGGTCCTGTGACCGGTGGACGGGGGCTTCCTCGTTCGCGGGGACGCCGGTGCCGGCGGCGTCCGGGGGGACGCAAGGGCCGCGCGGCCGGGCGCGGGTGCGGTGCTGCCGGGCGCCGGTGCGGTGCGCGTCGGGCGCCGGTGCGGTGCGCGTCGGGCGCCGGTGCGGTGCGCGTCCGGGCAGTCCTGGGGCGGCGGGATCCGGGTCTTCACCCGTTGATCCGCAACTACCCCGGAAAGGCATGGTTGTTGTCTCAACAGCCGGGGGGTCACCATCCTCACGACCGGCGGGGGCGGCCGGGAAACGCGGCAGGGGGACCGGTCGGGGAAGACCGGCCGAGGGGATCCGGTCGAAGGGGATCGACCGGGGAATCGGCTGCCGCCGGACGCGCTCCCGTCAAGCGCAGGTTCACAGAGGGGAGAGGACTGTGCGAATCCGGCACGGACAGCGGCAGCGCCTGCTCACCGCCGTACTCACGGCGGCACTGGTGTTCGGTACGGCCACACAGGCCGGCGGCGCGCCGCGTACGGGGGACGGAGCGGCCACGGAGCCACAGCTCGCGGCGGACTCCGGCACGGGGGGCCACGGCACGGCGGGCTCGGGCAAGGCGGGCTCGGATACGGCGGACTCGGGCACGGCGGGCCGGGATACAGCGGCCCGGGATACGGCGGGCCCGGGCGCGCGAGGCGGCACGGGCGCGGGCAGCGGCTCACCCGGGACGGGCCCGGGCGGCGCGGAAGGCCCGGGCGGCGAACCGGGGGCGGCCTCCGGCGGCGCGCCGAGGACCGTCACCCTGATCACCGGTGACCGGGTGGTCGTGGACGGCTCCGGCCGGCGGGTGACGGACGTCCTGCCGGGCCCCGGGCGGGAGGGCATCCCGATCCGGGTGCGGTCGGCGCGCGAGGGCACGTACGCCGTGCCGGCGGACGCCCGGCAGCTCGTCGACCGGGGGAAGCTGGACCGGCGGCTGTTCGACGTGACCGGTCTGGTGCGGGACGGCTACGACGACGCGAACCGCGCCGGCCTGCCGCTGATCGTGGCCTACACGGGCGGACGCGGCCCGGGCGCCCGGACCGGCGCGGCGGCGGCGACGCGGGCGGGGCTCACCGCCGCGGGCGCCTCCGTACACCGCTCGCTCCCCGTGATCGGCGCCGACGCGGTGCGCGCGCCCCGGAAGGACCGCGCCGCTCTCTGGGACGCGCTGACCGCCGCCCCGGCCGCGGACTCCGCGTTCCGCACCGCCGCGGACGGGGTCGAGCGGGTCTGGCTCGACGCCAGGGTCGGCGCGGCCATCGACCGCAGCGTGGCGCGGATCGGCACCCCCGACGCCTGGAAGGACGGGTACGACGGGACCGGGGTCAAGGTCGCCGTCCTGGACACCGGGGTGGACGAAACCCATCCCGACCTCGCCGGGGTCGAGATCGGGCAGCGCGACTTCTCCGAGGCGCCGGACGCCGTGGACCGCAGCGGCCACGGCACGCATGTCGCGTCCACCGTCGCCGGCAGCGGCGCGGCGTCCGGGGGCGCGTACCGGGGCGTGGCACCGGGCGCGCGGATCCTCGACGGAAAGGTCCTCGACGACACCGGCAACGGCTACACCTCCGACATCGTCGCCGGCATGGAGTGGGCGGCCGGACAGGGCGCCCGGGTGGTGAACCTGAGCCTCGGGCTGTTCGACACGCCGGAGACCGACCCGCTGGAGGAGACGGTGAACACCCTCTCCGCCGAGCGTGGCGTGCTGTTCGTCGTCGCGGCGGGGAACGAGGGGCCGTCCGGCCGCAGCGTCCGCACACCCGGCAGCGCCGAGTCCGCGCTGACCGTGGGCGCGGTGGACCGGGACGACGCCCTCGTGGACTTCTCCAGCGCCGGGCCGACCCTCGCCGGCTCGCTCAAGCCGGATCTCACCGCGCCCGGCGCCGGCATCGTCGCCGCGAAGGCCGCCGAGGGGGTCGAGGGCACCGCGCCGCCCGGGCAGGGCGGTGAAGGCCGCTACGTCGAGATGTCCGGTACGTCGATGGCGGCGCCGCACGTCGCGGGCGCGGCGGCCGTACTGGCGCAGCGGCGCCCCGATCTGACGGGCGACCAGCTCAAGCGGCTGCTGGTGGCCTCGGCCGCGCCGGGCGACCCCGACGCCCCGGCCTATGAGCAGGGCACCGGCCGCGTCGACGTGGCGCGGGCGTACCGGCAGAGCGTGGTCAGCGAGCAGACGGCGGTGGACTTCGGCCTGCTGGAGTCGCCGCACGACACCGACGAGCCGGTGACCCGGCAGCTGACGTACCGGAACGACGGCGCGGAGGCGGTCACGTTCGACCTCTCCGTGGAGGCGCTGCGGCCCGGCGGCGAACCCGCACCGGACGGCATGTTCACGCTGTCGGAGGACCGGGTGACGGTCCCGGCGGGCGGCACGGCCGCGGTCGGCGTCATCGCGGACACCCGGGTCGGCGACGACCTCTCGGGAACGTTCTCCGGCAGCGTCGTCGCCCGGACGGAGACGGCGGGCGGCCAGACGGTCCGTACCGCGGTCGGCGTCGAACTGGAGGAGGAGAAGCACACCCTGACGGTCCGGGTACGGCCGCCTGGCGGGTCCGCGGAGGGCGGGCCGGGGAGCGACGACGGTACCGGTGACGCCTCCGGGGGCGGCGGCGACCCGGGCGACGGAGGTGACGGAGGCGGCGGAGGCGGGCCCGGTGACGACGGCGGCGTCGGCGACAGTGCCGGAGGCGGCAGTGCCGGTGACGACGGCGAAGGCGCCTCCGCGGGCGGCGACGGCGGTGACGACTCCGGCGGCGCCACCGACGACGCCAGTGACGGAGCCACCGACGGGGCCACTGACGGGGCCGACGACGGTACCGATGACGCCTCCGGGGGCGGCGGCACCGACGGCCGCTCCGCGGGCGGCGCGGCCACCGGAGCCGTCAACGTCTACGGCCGGCAGCAGGGCTGGGTGCCGCTGCCCGCGGACTCCGACGGCGACGGGACCGTCTCGGTACGGCTGCCCCGCGACGACTATCTGGTGGAGAGCATGCTGTCCGTGCCCGACGGCGACGGCGGCAGCCACGAGTCGGTCATGATCCGGCCGTTGATCACCCTGGACCGGGGCGGCACCGTCGCGTTCGACCACGGCGAGGCGAAGCCCGTGGCGATCACGGCCCCGGACGGCGCCGAGCCGCGCCGCGGCTTCCTGACGTACCAGAGCGGCATCGCCGTCTATCCGCAGCTGGAGATCGTCGAGCTGGACCGGCTGCGGCTCGGCCACGTCGGGCCGCGCGTCGCCGGGGAGGAGTTCCGCACGCAGGTGGGCGGCCTGTGGACGCGCGGCGACGCCCGCTACCACCTGCTGTACGACCGCGCGGGGGCGTTCTGGGACGGCTTCGAGCACCGCGTCTCGGCGGACGAACTCGCCACCGTGGAGACCGCCGTCGGCGCGCCCGCGAGCGGCAAGACGGCCACCACCACCGCGCAGTGGACCGACACCCGCGACGGCGCGGGGAACGGCGCGGGCGGCGGGCCCGCCTCCGTACAGCTGCCCTCCGGCGAGGACCTCGCCCTGCCCGGCACGGTACGGAACCACTTCACCGCGCCCGAGGGCTTCACCTGGTCGCTGACGGCCGCCCAGTACGGCGCCGAGGGCGGCTGGGAGGCCGAGTTCACCGGCCGGCCGGCGGTCTACCGGCCGGGGGAGACGTACCGGGAGACCTTCAACACCGGCGTCTTCGGCCCGGGGATCGGCGCGGAAGGGGACAACACCGACCGCGGCGGGCGACGGCTGGGCAACCGCATGCACGTCTGCGTACCGGTCCTCGTGGACGGCGCCGGGCACGTGGGCCGCGGCCGGTACGCCGACGCCCGTTCCACGGTGACGGCGAACGGCGGGACGGTCGCGGAGACGGCCGCGCCGCAGTGTTCGTCCTTCGCGGTGGCGGCGGAGGAGGCGGAGTACCGCGTCGCGGTCGAGGCCACGCGGAGGGCCGGGGACTCGGCGGTCAGCGGCAGTGTCAGCGCGGAATGGACCTACCGCTCGGCGCGCACGGAGGGCCGCGAGTGGGCCCCGCTGCCGCTGTCGGCCGTCCGCTTCGCCCCGCGGCTGGCACCGGACAGTTCGGCGGCGGCCGGGGAACGGATGACGGTGCCGCTGACCGTCGAGGGCCCGGCGGCCCGGGACGGCTACCGGGCGCTGGAGGTACGGGTGTCCTACGACCGGGGCGCCACGTGGCGGGACGCGCCGGTGCTGGGCGGGGACGGGACGGGCGGCAGCGGTCCGGACAGCGGCGGTGACGGGGACACCGGTGACGGGGACACCGGTGACGGGGACACCGGTGGCGGCGGAGGCCGTGCCGGGGACGGTGCCGGTGCCGGTGAAGGCCGTGCCGGCGGTGAGCACCTGGTCCTGCGGCACCCGGCCGGGACCGGATCGGTCTCCTTCGCGGTGACCCTGGAGGACCGGGAGGGAAACACGTTCGAGGCGACGCTGCTCGACGCGTATCTGCTGAGGTGACCGGCCCGCGCCCGCCCGGCCCGCATCCGCCCGGCCCGCATCCGCCCGGCCCGCATCCGCCCGGCCGCCTTCGTCGCCGGGGCGGTCGAACCGGCAGGGACGACCGACCCGGCGGGCCCTTGGCCTTCCCGCCGCTCAGCCCGTCGGCGTCGACCAGGCCGTCTCCGCCGCGGCCGCCGCCGCGTCGGCGTCGGCCCGGACGCCCGCCCCGTTCAGGGCGGCCGCCAGCGCCGACAGCACCCGCAGCACCGTGCCGGGCGTGGCGTCCGGGCCGTAGTGGTTGACCCGGATCATCTCCTTGGCCAGCGCGCCGCCGCCCGCCACCAGCGGTGGCGCCGGGGCGTCCGCCGGGGCTGCCGCGAGCGCCGCGGTGACCAGTTCGCGGGCGTCCAGCGAGGCCGGGGCCCGCAGCGTGGTGGCCACCGGTGCCGCGTCGCGGGCCTCGGTCACGTACGGGCGCAGCCCCTCCGGGCCCTGGGCGGTCAGGGCCTGCACGCCGCTGCGCAGCGCGGCCGCGGCGGACCGGTGGCGGGCGAACGACGCGTCGAGCCCGCCGTTCTCCTCGATGCGCTCGATGCACGCCTCCAGCGCCAGCATCTCCAACTGCGCGGGCGCGTGCGGCAGCGCGACGCGCCCCTGGTCGATCCAACGCTCCTTCCAGTCCAGGAGGGAGAGGTACGAGCGGCGCGGCGCCCCCGGGTTGGCGGCGATCCGCTCCCAGGCGCGCTCGCTGACCGACACGGCCGAGACACCGGCCGGGCCGCCCATGGCCTTCTGTGCGCCGATGACGCACAGGTCGATGCCCCACGCGTCGGTCAGCAGGGGTTCGGCGGCGACGGACGCCACCGCGTCGACCATGAGCAGCGCCCCGTGTTCCCGGACGGCCTCGGCGACGGCGGGCACCGGGTTGGTGTTGCCGGTGGCGGCCTCGGCGTGCACGAGGGAGACCAGCTCGGTCTCCGGGTGCTCCGCCAGCGCCCGCCGCACCGCGTCCGCCGGCACCGACGTGTCGTACGGCACCTCGATGTCCACGACCGTCGCCCCGCAGTCCCGCAGCCAGCCGCCGAACGTCTGGCCGTACGGGCCGGTGACGACGTTCAGCGCGGTGGAGCCCGGCCGGGCGGCGGAGCGGATGCAGCCCTCCAGGGGCAGCAACGCCTCGCCCTGCATCACGAGTACGTCGGCGTCGGTCCGCAGGACGGAGGCGACCCGCCGCTCGATGGCGGCGAAGCGCTCCGCGGAGAGCGGTTCGAGATCGAGGAGGGGGTGCGACATGGGGCTGCTCACTCACTCGTTGCGGGCGGAACGGTGCGGCACTTGACCGGTACGGCACCTCTTCTGTTCGGCACCTGTCCGGTTGGGCACCTGATCGGTACGGCACCTGGCCGGTGCGGCGCTGTGGGGCGAGCGTACCTCTGCGGCGAACGACGACGGGTGTGACGAGCGGGGCAGCGTGTGGGGCGGTGTGTGGGGCTCGCGAAGGGCGACCGGGCCCGGTGGAGACAGCCCGCCGCCGGGTGCGTGACGTGCGCGGACGCGGGGCGGCGTCTAGTGGGCGCGCAGGTCGTCCACGTGGAAGCTGCCGGCGGTGGTCGTCCCGCCCTCGGCCTGGTTGACGAAGACGTTGAACTGGGAGAGGTTCCGCAGGTCTTCACCGGAGATCCGGCGGCCGGCGTTCTCCGTGTCCCAGGGCGCGGGCCGGAAGTCGGCGAACGGAATGGTCACCTCGCCCGCCTCGGTGCCGGCCATCGACGGATACGCCTCGTAGGCGACACCGCCCGCGACCAGTTGCAGCACCAGCTTGTGGTCCGAGCCGTCCGGCCGGAGCCACAGCGAGAAGGAATCGTAGGCCGACCAGTCGCCCTCGATGCGCTTACCGATGCCGGTGTACGTCTGATAGGTGAAGTCGTAGTCGAACTTCAGCGCGTTCTCGCCGCCGCCCCTGGGGTCCTGGGACAGCGAGATGGTGTTCGTGCCGTACGGGCTGTACTCCGCGCGGAGCGCGACATCGTCGGCGTGGCCCTCGAAGTCGTCCACGACACCCGGCGGGAGCGGCGGCTTCTCGCCGAGGACGATCCGGTTCGTCAGCTCCAGCCTCCGCCGGCCGGGCCCGCGGAGTTCGGCGGTGACGGTCAGCTCGGTGACCGTGTTGTCGAGGTTCTCCGCGCCGATCTCCCAGATGCCCGTGTGGTAGCCGGTGTCGCGGTCGTACCGCAGCGGACGGCGGGCGGGGTCGTCGCCGACGGTGTAGTGGACCTCGTGCGGCTGCGCGGAGTCGGAGAGCCGCACCCGGACGGTGGCCTCCGGGGTGGTGATCCGCTGGTTGTCGGTGGGCGAGACGATGTGCAGATACGGCTCGTGGTCCCGGGCGCGCACCCTGCGGTCGTAGACGTCGCGCCGGTCCAGCTCCGCGCTGAAGACGGAGGCGGGGCGGGCGTGGAAGTCCCGGAAGTCGGGAAGCAGTTCGTGCTCCTCCTCGTCCGCAGTCGCCGGGTACGGGACGAAGAACTGCTCGGTGCCGAAGTTGACCCAGGTCAGCATCCAGGCGCTGCGGCTCGCGTCCGGGTCGGCGGCGATGGCGTCGAGGACCTTCGTGTACCACCGCAGTTCGCTGTTGCCGCCGTTGGGCTTCAGGGCGCCGCTGATCCCGAACTCGGTGAAGGCCGACACCTTGCCGCGCTCCTCGGCGATCCTCGCGATCATGCCGAGGTCGGCGACGACACCGTCCAGCCACTGCTGGGAGGCGCCGCTGTCGTCGTAGTTGTCGTAGCCGAGGACGTCGACGAACGCGTCGCCGGGGTAGGTGCGCATGTAGACGTCGTCCGTGCCGCCGTAGGAGCCGCCGGGCGAGTAGGAGTACAGGAAGTTGTGCACGTCCTTGGTGTCGCGCAGGTACTCCACGGTGTAGCGGAACAGCTCGGTGAACTCCGAGGGCGAGGCGTGCGCGGCGCCCCACCAGAACCACGATCCGCTGTTCTCGTGGAAGGGGCGGAACACCATCGGGATCGGGTTGCCGTCCTTGTCGTCGGCGGCGTGCGCGAGCTTGGCGACCCGGTCGAGATAGGCGTTGAACGCGGCGTGGTGGTCACCGCCGGGCAGGATGCGTTCGACAACGTTGCCATCGGTGTCGTAGAAGTCCCCGCCGGTGACGAAGTTGTCCATGTGGGCGGTGACGGTGTGGATGCCGCCGATCCGGTCGGCCCGCTCGATGAGTTCGACGGTGTGCTCGAAGTTCTCCTCGGGAGTGGGCTCACCCGGCGCCGAGCCCCAGCCGTCGTGCCCCACGTCCCAGCCGAAGACGGCCGGATGGTCCCCGACCCCGGCCTCCACGTCGGACCGGAAGCCGTCGGTCTCCGCGGACTCGTCGAAGGTCACGCCGAACTCGGTGTCCTGCTGGTGCCCGAAGAGAATGCCCTTCCCCTGCTGGTCCCGCAGATAGGAGAAGAGCGAACGGGTCTCGGGCGTCGCGTCGGGATCGACGATTCGCACCGTCTTGGGCTTGCCGTGGTGCCGGCCGTCCGCCGGACCGCTGTCGGCGGCGGCGACCGGGGTGAGGACCCCGAGACCGACCACCGCGGCCGCGGCGGCGGCGAACGCGGCGACCGCGCCCTGCCACCTGCCGGACGGGGAGAAGCTGCGTCTGTGCATGGACTCTCCAGGGATGGATGCCGAAGTGGCGCCGGTGACGGCGGGGATGCCGCGGGCCGTCCTGCTGGAGTGGGACTATAGAGAACTTACTTACGTCGGTGAAGTAACTAAACAGAATCCCTTGCACCGGGCCATCCGCCCACGGCCCACCGGGACTCCACGGACGGCAGCCGACGCGACCAGCAAGTTGCCCCGGCCGCCCAGGAACCATCCATATGGGGGAATCCACCCAACTGGCCGAGCAATGAGCCGTTTTGCATACCTATGCTCGCCGTACGGCAGGCCGGGCACACGTACACGTGCCGACGGCATGCCTCCCCGTACCGCCACACCACCACAGGAATCAGCATGGTCAGCTCGCCCCACGAGGCGATGCACCGCATCTTCCAGGAGTATCCGGGGCTGTTCTCCGGCCTCTCCGAGGTTCTCGGCGTCACATTTCCGGCTCCGAGCGCCGTCGCCGTCCTGCCGACCGACCTCACCGAGGCCCGGCCCGTCGAGCGCCGCGTCGACACGCTGTTGCGCTTCGACGGTCCCGACGGCGGGTCCTTCCTGCTGGCTGTCGAGGCCCAGGGCAGGAAGGACCCGGCCAAGCCCGCCAGCTGGGCGTACTACGCCTCGTACCTGCACACGAAGTACAGCCTGCCGCCCCTGCTGCTGGTCGTCTGCCAGGACCGGGCGACCGCGGAGTGGGCGGCACGACCGGTCCGCATCGGGCCCCCGCAGTGGGCGACGCTCATGCTGCACCCGCTCGTCGCGGGGCCGCACAACATGCCCGTGATCACCGACCCGGCCGAGGTGCGCAAGGACTTCGCCCTCGCCACGCTCGCCGCGATCACGCACGCCGCGAACCCCGATGTCGGTGCCATACTCAAAGCGATGTCGACCGCGCTGCGGGACACACCGCCAACGATCAGTGATCCCATCGTCGAATTCATCGCACAGGGCCTGGGCAAGCTCCCGGCCTCGGAACAGTGGAGGACCCTGGTGGCAGTGGATCTTTCCTTCTACAAGTCGCCCCTCTCGGAAGAGATCCGGGACGCAGGCCGCGCCGAGGGCCGCGCCGAGGACATCGTGCTGATCCTGGAGGACCGCGGTCTCGAGGTCTCCGACGCGGCCCGCGAACGCATCACCGGCTGCAAGGACCCCGCACTCCTGCGGCACTGGCTCCGCCGAGCCCTCTCCGCCACCTCCACCGAGGACATCTTCACCGAGTCACACCCCGGTGGCTGAGGCACCGGAGGGCCCCTTTTTCATCGCCGACCTTTCGTTCTACAAGTCGCCTTTCGCGGAAGAAATCCGCGAAGAGGGTCGCCAAGAGGGTCGTTTCGCAGTCGTGGCGGAAGCCCTGGCCGAACTTTTGCCCGAAGGGCGGGAAAGGAGCCGGACTGAGGTCGTCCTGTTCGTCCTGGAGCGCCGCGGAGTCGAACTCTCCGACGCTGCCCGCGAACGCATCACCGGCTGCGAGGACCCGTGGCTCCCGGTGCGCTGGCTACGCCGAGCCCTCACCGCCACCTCCACCGAGGACGTCTTCACCGAGGCGTAGCCCGGGCGCCCGACCGCCGAGCTGACGAAGCCTCGCGGACAGCGCGAAAGCCGTATGCCCCGGTTGCCCCGGTCTCCCCGAGCGGGGCAACCGGGGCACGGCGGCAACCAGGCAGTGAACCCGGGGGCGGACGGCCTATTCGCCGCGGTTCAGGCGCTGCGCGACCTCCGCCGCCCAGTACGTCAGGATCATGTTCGCCCCGGCCCGCTTCGCGCCGGTCAGGGTCTCCATGATGGTGCGGTCGCGCTCGATCCAGCCCCGCTCCGCCGCGGCCTCGATCATCGCGTACTCGCCGGACACCTGGTACGCCGCGACCGGCACGTCCACGGCGTCCGCGACCCGGCGCAGCACGTCCAGGTACGGCAGCGCCGGCTTGACCATGACCATGTCGGCGCCCTCGTCGAGGTCCAGGGCTAGCTCGCGCATGGACTCGCGCGCGTTGGCCGGGTCCTGCTGGTACGTCTTGCGGTCGCCCTGGAGCGAGGAGTCGACGGCCTCGCGGAAGGGACCGTAGAAGGCGGACGCGTACTTCGCGGTGTAGGCGAGGATCGACACGTCCTGGTGACCGGCGCCGTCGAGAGCCTCCCGGACGACCCGGACCTGGCCGTCCATCATGCCGCTGGGGCCGACGACATGGACGCCCGCGTCGGCCTGGACGCGGGCCATCTCGGCGTACCGCTCCAGCGTCGCGTCGTTGTCGACCCGGCCCCGCTCGTCCACGACGCCGCAGTGGCCGTGGTCGGTGAACTCGTCCAGGCACAGGTCCGACATGACGACGAGATCGTCGCCGACCTCGGCCTTCACGTCCCGGACGGCCACCTGGAGGATGCCGTCCGGGTCCGTCCCGGCCGAGCCGATCGCGTCCTTCTCGCGCGGCACGCCGAACAGCATGATCCCGCCGAGCCCCGCCGCGGCCGCCTCGGCGGCGGCCTTCCGGAGGGTGTCCCGGGTGTGCTGGACGACACCCGGCATGGACGACACCGGCACCGGCTCGCTGATGCCCTCCCGTACGAAGGCGGGGAGGATCAGCTCGGCCGGGTGCAGCCGGTGCTCGCTCACCAGGCGGCGCATGGCCGGGGTCGTGCGGAGCCGACGGGGACGCATACCGTTGAAGGATCCGTGCTCACTCATGCCTTCCACGCTACGCCCGTCCCGGGGGAGCCTTTGCCGACGCGATGTCGACCCGCGCGCGGGCCGGGCCCCGGCGGAGCGAGCGGCGTACGGCGCGGGCCGCGGCGGCGCCCCGGCGCTCGCGCGGCCGGAACCCTACGGCGCGGGACCGCCCGCGATCCCGCGCCCGAGCGCACGGGCACGGGCTTACGGAGCGGGGCCCGAGCGTACGGGCTCGCGTCGCGAAACGGGCGAACGACGGGCCCCGTAGAGCCCGCGTGCGGGCCCCGGGCGCAGGGCCCAACCCCTGGGGCGTGCGGCACGATCCCGGGCGTCCGGCCGTGGACCCGGGTCGGTCGCCGCCCGACGCCGCCGCGAACGCGGGTCAGTCACCTCCGGACGCACCCGCGGACGCGGGTCAGGTCGCCGCGCGACGCCGCCGTGAACCGGGCCGGCGCTCACTCGGCCGGGTCACGGCCTCGCCCGCCTCGACCGCCGCCGCCCGGCGCTTCGCGCCGAAGTCCGCGAGCCCCTCGGCCAGCTTGGTGACCGACGGCTCCGGCGACAGGACGTCGACCCGCAGCCCGTGCTCCTCGGCCGTCTTGGCCGTCGCCGGACCGATGCAGGCGATGACGGTGACGTTGTGCGGCTTGCCGGCGATGCCGACGAGGTTCCGCACGGTGCTGGACGAGGTGAACAGCACCGCGTCGAAACCGCCGCCCTTGATGGCCTCGCGGGTCTCGGCGGGCGGCGGCGAGGCGCGCACGGTGCGGTACGCCGTGACGTCGTCGACCTCCCAGCCCAGCTCGATCAGCCCGGCCACCAGGGTCTCGGTGGCGATGTCGGCACGCGGCAGGAAGACGCGGTCGATCGGGTCGAACACCGGGTCGTACGGCGGCCAGTCCTCCAGGAGTCCGGCGGCCGACTGCTCACCGCTGGGCACCAGGTCCGGCTTCACACCGAAGTCGATCAGCGACTTGGCGGTCTGGTCGCCGACGGCGGCCACCTTGATCCCGGCGAAGGCGCGCGCGTCGAGCCCGTACTCCTCGAACTTCTCGCGGACGGCCTTCACCGCGTTCACGGAGGTGAAGGCGATCCACTCGTAGCGGCCGGTGACCAGGCCCTTGACCGCGCGCTCCATCTGCTGCGGGGTGCGCGGCGGCTCGACGGCGATGGTCGGCACCTCGCTGGGCACCGCGCCGTACGAACGGAGCTGGTCGGACAGCGAGGCCGCCTGCTCCTTGGTGCGCGGCACGAGGACCTTCCAGCCGAACAGCGGCTTGGACTCGAACCAGGCGAGCCGGTCCCGGTGCGCGGCCGCGCTGTGCTCGCCGACGACGGCGACGACGGACTGCCCGCCTTCGGCCGACGGCAGCACCTTCGCGGCCTTGAGCACCTGCGCGACGGTGCCGAGGGTGGCGGTCCAGGTGCGCTGGCGGGTGGTGGTGCCCGCGACGGTGACGGTCATCGGGGTGTCGGGCTTGCGCCCGGCGGCGACGAGTTCCCCGGCGGCGGCCGTGACCGACTCCAGGGTGGTGGAGACCACGGCAGTGGCGTCGCTCGCGCCGACCTCCGTCCAGCAGCGGTCGGAGGCGGTGGCGGCGTCCACGAAACGGACGTCGGCCCCGTCCGGGGAGCGCAGCGGCACACCGGCGTACGCGGGCACGCCGACGGCGTTCGCCACTCCCGGCACGACCTCGAAGACGATGCCCTCGGCGGCGCACGCGAGCATCTCCCCGACGGCGTCGCCGTCCAGTCCCGGGTCACCGGAGAGCGCACGGACCACCCGCTTGCCGCCCCGCGCGGCCTGCATGACAAGATTGGCGGCGTCTTCCAAGACGCGCCCGCCCGTGGAGTTTGACGTGCCGTCATGCCCGGCCTGCTGCGGGATGTCCACCCCTGCGCGCGCGTGGGTCACCACGACGTCGAGCACCTGCGGGTCGGCGACCAGCACGTCCGCCTGGCCCAGCGCCTCCACGGCGCGGAGCGTCAGCAGCCCCGGGTCCCCGGGCCCGGCACCGAGGAAGGTGACCTGACCGAGAGCGGAGTGCGTTGCGGATCGAAGATTTACGGCGGTGGGGCTCAAAGTGCTCGCTCCCCCATCAGACCGGCCGCACCCTTGGCGAGCATCTCGGAGGCGAGTTCGCGGCCGAGAGCCGCGGCGTCCTCGAGAGACGACGGTACGGGACCGGTGGTGGACAGCTGCACCAGCGTCTTGCCGTCGGTGGTGCCGACGACGCCGCGCAGGCGCAGTTCGGTGACAACCTGCCCGTCGGCCAACAGGTCGGCCAGCGCGCCCACAGGTGCGCTGCAACCGGCCTCCAGGGCGGCGAGCAGGGAACGCTCGGCGGTCACGGCGGCCCGCGTGTACGGGTCGTCGAGCTCGGCGAGCACGGCCGCGAGGGAGACGCCGTCCACGGTGTGGTCGGCGGCGCACTCGACGGCCAGGGCCCCCTGGCCGGGGGCGGGCAGAATCGCGTCGACGGGCAGCTTCTCGGTCGCCTCGTCGATCCGGCCGACCCGGCTCAGACCGGCGGCGGCGAGCACGACACCGTCGAGTTCACCGGAGCGCACGAAACCGATGCGGGTGTCGACGTTCCCGCGGATCGGCACGGTCTCGATGTCGCCGCCGAGCATCTTGGCCCAGGCGTTGAGCTGCGCCATGCGGCGCGGCGAACCGGTGCCGACACGCGCCCGGCCGGGCTGCGCCACGAGCTGCTCGAAGGTGAGGCCGTCGCGCGCGACGAGCACGTCCCGCGGGTCCTCCCGGGGCGGGACGGCGGCCAGCGCCAGGTCGTCGGGCTGCGTGGTCGGCAGGTCCTTCAGCGAGTGCACCGCGAAGTCGATCTCACCCGCCAGCAGCGCGTCGCGCAGCGCGGACACGAAGACCCCGGTGCCGCCGATCTGCGCGAGGTGCTCGCGGGAGGTGTCGCCGTACGTGGTGATCTCGACCAGCTCGACGGGCCGGCCGGTCAGCTCGCGGACGCTGTCCGCGACCATGCCGGACTGGGCCATGGCGAGCTTGCTGCGCCGGGTGCCGAGCCTGAGGGGCTCGGTGCCGGGCAGGACGCCGACGGTGCCGCCCGGTGCGGTGGCCCCCGTGGTGGTCCTGGTCCCCGTGGTGGTCGTGGTGGTCGTGTCGCTGTCGGCCGTGGTCGTGTCGCTGTCGGCCGTGGTGCCGGTGGTGCTCATGTTGCCCTTGTCGGTCATGCCCTCTCCCGTTGGGGATCGCCGCTGTCGGCCCTGCTGACGGCGGCGACCGCCTTGGGGTCGAGGTCGAAGAGTTCTCGCAGCGCGTCGGCGTACCCGGCACCGCCGGGCTCCCCCGCGAGCTGCTTGACCCGCACGGTGGGCGCGTGCAGGAGCTTGTCGACGACACGCCGCACGGTCTGTTTGATCTCCGCGCGTTCCTTGTCGTCCAGGTCTGGCAGGCGGCCGTCGAGCCGGGCGATCTCGCTCGCCACCACGTCCGCGGCCATGGTGCGCAGCGCGACCACGGTCGGCGTGATGTGCGCGGCCCGCTGCGCGGCGCCGAACGCGGCGACCTCCTCGGACACGATGGTCCGCACCTGCTCGACGTCCGCGGCCATCGAGCCGACGGCGGCGGGTGCCCCGGCGGACGCCGAACTCTCGGCCTCCGCCGCGGTGGCGGCCGCCTCGGCGAGCGTCTCGATGTCGACGAGCCGCACGCCCCCGACCCGGTGGGCCGCCGCGTCGATGTCCCGCGGCATCGCCAGGTCGAGCAGGTCGAGGCGGTGCGCGCCGGAACCGGTCCGCGCCTGCCGGGCGGCGAGGGCGGTACGCAGGTCGTCGGCCGTCAGCACGAGTCCGGTGGAGCCGGTGCAGGAGACCACGACGTCGGCCCGGGCGAGTTCGCCGGCGACCTCGCCCATCGGTACGGCGCGCGCCGCCAGGCCCTCCGACTGCTCGGCCAGCACGGCGGTCAGCCGCTCGGCGCGCTCCACGGTGCGGTTGGCCACGGTCAGCTCGGCGACGCCCGCGCGGGCGAGCGTGGTGGCTGCCAGGGACGACATCGAACCGGCGCCGATCACCAGGGCGCGCCTGCCCCGGGCCCAGGCGGCGGTGTCCACGGCTCCGGAACCGGGGGCAGGCGTGCCCCCGTCCGCGGCGGAACCCTCGCCGGCGGCGAGCTGTTCGAGGCCGAAGCTGACCAGCGACTGGCCGGCCCGGTCGATCCCGGTCTCGCTGTGCGCCCGCTTGCCGACGCGCAGCGCCTGCTGGAACAGGTCGTTGAGCAGCCGCCCGGCGGTGTGCAGCTCCTGGCCGAGGGCGAGCGCGTCCTTGATCTGGCCGAGGATCTGCCCCTCGCCGACCACCATCGAGTCGAGTCCGCAGGCCACCGAGAACAGATGGTGGACGGCCCGGTCCTCGTAGTGCACGTAGAGGTACGGAGTGAGTTCCTCCAGCGCGACACCGCAGTGCACGCCGAGCTGGGTGGACAGCTCGGCGACCCCGGCGTGGAACTTGTCCACGTCGGCGTACAGCTCGATGCGGTTGCAGGTGGAGAGCACCGCGGCCTCGCCCGCCGGCTCGGCGGCGAGCGTGTCCTGGAGCAGCTTGCCGCGCGCCTCGGGGGCGAGTGCGGCGCGCTCCAGCACGCTGACCGGCGCGCTGCGGTGGCTCAGTCCGACGACCAGCAGACTCATGCCGGCATCACGGCGGGAACGTCCCCGTCGGGTCCCTTCCGGCGGTCTGCGCCCCCGGACACGGCGGGGGCCGGGGCGGCGGACTCCTGCGCCGCGGACTCCTGCGCCGCGTCCTCGCCGGCCTTCCGCTGCTCGTGGAAGGCGAGGATCTGCAGCTCGATGGAGAGGTCGACCTTGCGCACGTCCACGCCCTCGGGCACGGACAGCACGGTGGGCGCGAAGTTGAGGATCGAGGTGACACCGGCGGCGACGAGCCGGTCGCAGACCTGCTGTGCCGCTCCGGCGGGGGTGGCGATGACGCCGATGGAGACGCCGTTGTCGCTGATGATCGCTTCGAGTTCGTCGGTGTGCTTCACCGGGAGCCCGGCGACGGGCTTGCCCGCCATGGCCGGGTCGGCGTCTATCAGCGCGGCGACGCGGAAGCCGCGGGAGGCGAAGCCGCCGTAGTTGGCGAGGGCCGCGCCGAGATTGCCGATGCCGACGATCACAACCGGCCAGTCCTGGGTGAGGCCCAGCTCACGGGAGATCTGGTAGACGAGGTATTCGACGTCGTAGCCGACACCGCGGGTGCCGTAGGAGCCGAGGTAGGAGAAGTCCTTGCGGAGCTTGGCGGAGTTGACCCCGGCGGCCGCCGCGAGTTCCTCCGACGAGACCGTGGGTACCGAGCGCTCGGACAGCGCGGTCAGCGCGCGCAGATACAGCGGTAGCCGGGCGACGGTGGCCTCGGGAATTCCTCGGCTTCGGGTCGCCGGTCGGTGCGTTCGGCCAGTTGCCACGGTGCTCCTGCGGGTAGAGCGAGGCTGTGGGCGGCCTCGTCTCCCCGGACCGCCCCGTCTCCAGCAGGCTATGTCTTTGTGAACGCGTGCACAAAGATGGTGTCCGTTTTGTCCGAGCAAAGTGACCGGGCTCACGCGTTGGTTTCGCGTCAATGTGGAACCGCCGGGTACACCGACGAGTTCCGCCGCCCACGGGGGCACAGTGCTCACTCTCCTCGCAACTCCGCCCCCCGGCGTTTCGAAACGCCCCACGATGGTAGTGGACCCGGTGGCCGGTATGCACCGCGCGAGTAAGGCGCCCTGACTGTTGCCTCCGCGGCCCGGACAGCCCCCGGACGCCCCTCGGACGACTCGACGACGCCCGGGTGCCCGGCGCGCGAGTCCCGGACGGTCGCGGGTCCGCGCGCCGGG
>NZ_WHPN01000077.1 GCF_009735685.1 Streptomyces lycii
GGCCCGGGGTGCGGGGTGTTGTCCGCTGCGTCCGGCGCTGTCCCCTGTCCCCTGTCTCGGGTCCGGTGTCGTGCCCGGTGCTGTCTCCCTTGTCGCGTCCGGTGTCGTGTCCGGCGTTGTCTCCGGTGCGGGCGCGAGGTCTTGTCGGCGCGGGCGCGGGCCTGGGTGTGCGCGTGGCTGTGGGGGCGGGCGCGGGCCTGGGGCTACGGGTGTACGCGTGGCCGGGGGCGTGCGCGTGGGCGTGGCTGTGGGCGTGGGTCGGGAGGTGTCCGGTCGGGCCGGCGTCCCCCGGGCCGGCCGGTGGGGTGGGTGCCTCGCGCCGCCGGGCCTGCCGGATACCGCCCCTTTCCGGTGATCTTGATGCGCTCCAGGCCGTCTTGTCCGGGAGTGCGGACCGGGGTAAACCTGACATGTTCACGCGACGGGCGGCGGCAGCGGGGGAGAACCGGCAGCCATGGGGCAACGGCGGACACTTGCGCGCGGCACCCGCGTCCTCGGGGCGCTCCTCTGCGGGCTGCTCGCGCTGACCGGGCTCGGCTGGACCGTCCGGGACCTGGCCGCCGCCGCGGAACCCGGGCACCTGTGGTGGAGCTGGGCCGGGCTGCCCGTCCGGCCGGGCGGTGATGTACCGGTCACCTCGCTCACCGACCTCTTCCTGTGCACGGTCCAGGCCGCGGCCTGCGTGACGGCACTCCGCTCGCGCCGCTCCGCCGCCGCGGCCCTCGCCGCGGCCGGGGCCGCCACGGTCGCGCTGCGCCTGCCCGGCCTGTGGATACTCCGCCGCGACGAGGTGCCGCCGTCCGGCGCCGGGCTGCGCGACGCGGCGCTGCTGACGGCCGCCGGCGGGCTCCTGCTGGGGCTGGCGCTGGTGCTCCTCGCGGCGCTGGGGCGCCGGGCCGTACCGGACGGGCCCGTGACCACCGGCCCCGAGGTGTACGTCACCTCCGGGTTCGGGCCGTTCACGCCCGGCGGCGGCTACGCGCCGCCGGTGAGCTTCGGCGCCGCCGTCGGCGGGCCGGCGGGGTACGGCGACGGTGAGCGCTCCCGGCCGCGCGGAACCGCGGTCAGGGCCGCCACCGCCGTCCTCCTCACCGCCCTCGCCGCGGCCGGTGCCGGCTGGCAGGTCCACCGGTGGCGGGAGTGGGGGAGCGACACCTACGCCCGGCAGCTCACCGGCGGCCCGCGGGAGCTGCACGCCCTGCTCCAGCCGCCCGCGGCGTGGACCGCGTGGACGGCCGTGGCGCTCGCGCTGGCCGCCGCCGTCGCCGTCGTGGCCCGCGCCGTCTCCGCACGGCCGCCGGCGGGGGCCGCGGGCGCGCTGTTCCTGCTGCTCGGGGTGGCGGCCTTCTCGGCGCAACTGCGGGTCCGGCTCTACGACCGGCTGTTCAGTCTGCCCGCCGAACAGCTGCTGGAGGTGCTGACCGGGCTGTTCCTCCTGTTCGCGGGGGCGCTCGTGCTGCTGCTGACCGCGTCCCTGCCGCGGGAGCCGTCCGGGGCGGGGGAGGCGGCCGTGCCGGCTCCGCGCGCCCTGCCGCCCGGCCCGCCACCACCCTCGCCCCGGCCGCCCGGCTGGTGAGCCACGGACGCCGGAGGGCCGGAGAGCCGCAGAGCCGCAGAGCCGCAGAGCCGCAGGGTTGCGGCGGCGGCGACGGCGGCGGCGATCGCGACGGCGGCCGGATCCGGGTGCCCGGGTGTCCGGGTGACGGCGCCCGCCACCGGCCGCGACGGCCGACGGTGGCAGCGACGACGACGCCCGTCCGCCGTCGGCAGCGACGGCGGACGGGCCCCGGGCCCGGGCGCGCCGTCAGTCCAGTCCGAGCGACCGCTTGAGGAAGTCGACCTGGAGCAGCAGCAGATTCTCGGCCACCTGCTCCTGCGGGGTCATGTGGGTGACCCCCGACAGCGGCAGCACCTCGTGCGGCCGGCCCGCGGCGAGCAGCGCGGAGGACAGCCGCAGCGTGTGCGCGGCGACCACGTTGTCGTCGGCGAGCCCGTGGATCACCATCAGCGGACGGACCTGCTCCGCCGCCCCGGACAGGCCCTTGTCGGTGACGAGGGAGTTGGCCGCGTAGGCCTCCGGCCGCTCGTCCGGGTGGCCGAGATACCGCTCCGTGTAGTGCGTGTCGTAGAGCCGCCAGTCCGTCACGGGGGCGCCCGCGACGCCCGCGTGGAACACGTCGGGGCGGCGCAGCACGGCCAGGGCCGCCAGATAGCCGCCGTACGACCAGCCGCGGATCGCGACCCGGGACAGGTCCAGCGGGAAGCGATCCGCCATCGCGTGCAGCGCCTCCACCTGGTCGTCCAGGGTGACCCCGGCGATGTCGCCCGCGACGCTCTTCTCCCAGCCGGGGGAGCGGCCCGGGGAACCGCGGCCGTCGGCGACGATCACCGCGAAGCCCTGGTCGGCGAACCACTGCGAGGTCAGATGGGCGTTCTGCGCCGCGACGACCCGCTGGCCGTGCGGGCCGCCGTACGGGTCCATCAGGACCGGGAGCGGCCCGTCGCCCTCGCGATGGCCGGTGGGCAGCAGCACGGCGCACGGGATTCGCCGTGCGCCCCCCTCCGTCAACTGTGCGCGGGCGGTGAGCACCGGGCGCTCCGCGTGCGAGGCGATCGAACCGGCGGGCTTGCCGTCCTTCAGGACGGTGACGCTCGCCCCGCTGCGCTCCGGCGAGGTGGAGGCGAGCACGGTGACCGCGCCCGCGCGCACCGCCGAATGAACCCCCACCCCCTCGGAAATCCGCTCGGTCCCCAGCTCGGTCACCCGGTGCACATGGATCTCGCCCGTCCCGGGCTCCTCGGCCTCCGGCCCGGCCGACGCCGTGACCAGCACGTCGTCGTCGGTGATGTCGAGCACCGCCCGGACGTGCAGCTGCGGGCCGGTCAGCGGGCGGTCGCCCACCACCAGCACCCGCGCCCCGCCCTCGTCCGCGATCCGCACCAGCCGCCCGTCGGGCGTCCACGCGGGCACTCCGCCGAACAACTCCAGCCACACCGGGTCCTCGTCGGCGTGCAGCATCCGGGTCCGCCCGCTGTCCGTGTCCACCGCCAGGCACAGCTGGCCGCGCTGGTCCCGGGCCTGCGCGAGCAGCAGCGGCGGCCCGGCCGCCGACCAGTGCACCCGCGCCAGATACGGATGGCGCGCCCGGTCCCACTCGACCGGCCGCGCGGCACCGTCCAGGTCCACCAGCGACAGCGTCACCTCGGCGTTGGCCGTCCCCGCCGCCGGATAGGCCACCCGGGCGGGCTCCCGCTCCGGATGCGCCGGATCCGCGATCCACCAGCGCCGCACGGGTGTGTCGTCCACCCGGGCCACCAGCAGCCGGTCGCCCTCCGGCGCCCACCAGAAACCGCGGTGCCGCCCCATCTCCTCGGCCGCCACGAACTCCGCGAGCCCGTACGTCACACCGTCGCCCTCCGGCTCGGCCAGCGCCCGGTCCCCCGACCCGTCGGCCGCCACGACCCGCAGGGCGCCCCCGGACACGTACGCGACGTGCCGACCGTCCGGCGACGGGCGCGGGTCCACCACCGGGCCGGGGACGGGCAGTTCGCGCGCCGTGCCCGCCCGCAGCTCGGCCACGAACAGCCGGCCGGACAGCGCGAACGCGGCCAGCTCGACGGCGTTGTCCACCGCGTACGCCACGACGCCCGCCGAGCCCTCCCGGCTGCGCTCCCGGCGCGCCCGCTCCTCGGCGGACAGCTCCTCGCCCCGGTCGCCGAGCAGCGCGGCGGGGTCCGCGGCGATCCGCTCGACGCCGTCGTCCACGTCGTGCACCCACAGGAGGTTCGCCCGGTCCGTACCGGAGCGCGACCGAAGGAAGACGACGCGGCCGGCGTCGGGGGAGACCGTGAAGGATCGCGGCGCGCCGAGGCTGAAGCGCTGGGTCCGCGCGTGCTGCCGCGGAAAGGAGAGCTGTCCGTCCATGGGGCCGACCCTACGTGCCCCGGAACGGCCTTCCACGGGGCGGCGCCGTCCCGGTGCGCCACGGGCGGAACGGCCCCGTCGGCGGGGCGACCCGTGCGCCCCTCCTCTGCTGCCGTGCACCCGCATATGCGTACGCACGCAAAGTTATGATCTCTTGCGCATAGTGGGTAAGTACAGCGTGGCGCCCGCCCGTTGTCGCTGTCCGCTCCCGTCCCGACCGCACGTACTTGGAGGTGAACCGCCGTGGCACTCTCGATTTCGGCGGTGGTGCTGCTGGCGATCATCGTCTTCCTGCTGGTCAAGAAATCCGGCCTGAAGGCAGGACACGCGGTGGTCTGCATGCTGCTGGGGTTCTATCTCGCGAGTTCCTCCGTGGCCCCGACCATCAGCGAGGTGACCTCGAACGTCGCCGGGATGATCGGAGGACTCAAGTTCTGACGGCTCCGGCGGGTCCGACGGGTCCGCCCGGGGGCGGCACCTGCTCGTAGGGTGTAGCCATGAACGACCCGTCCTCCCCGGGGAACCTCCCCCGGACCCGGTCCGGGGGGTCCCCCGCGCCGCTGCCCGCCCGCCGGATCCTGCTGGTGCACGCGCATCCGGACGACGAAACGATCAACAACGGCGCGACGATGGCCAAATACGCCGCCGAGGGAGCGCACGTCACCCTGGTGACCTGCACCCTCGGCGAGGAGGGCGAGGTCATCCCGCCGGAACTCGCCCATCTGGCCCCGGACCGGGAGGACGCCCTCGGCCCGTACCGGGTGGGCGAGCTGGCCGCCGCCATGGCGGAACTCGGCGTCACCGACCACCGGTTCCTCGGCGGCGAGGGCCGCTACCGCGACTCCGGCATGATGGGCCTGGCGCAGAACGACCGGCCCGATGCCTTCTGGCGGGCCGACCCCGACGAGGCCGCCGCGCACCTCGTCGAGGTGATCCGGGAGATCCGCCCGCAGGTCCTGGTCACCTACGACCCGAACGGCGGTTACGGCCACCCCGACCACATCCAGGCCCACCGGGTCGCGATGCGCGCCGCGGAGCTCGCGCCGGAGCCCGCCTTCCGCCGGGACCTCGGTGAGCCGCACACGATCGCGAAGGTCTACTGGAACTGCCTGCCCCGGTCCGCGGCCGAGGCCGGATTCGAACAGCTCCGGGCCGCCGGGCACTCCTTCGGGGGGCCGGCGAGCATGGACGACCTGCCGGGCGTCGTCGAGGACGGCGAGGTCACCGCCGTCGTCGACGGCGCACCGTACGCCGGCCGGAAGACGGCGGCGATGCGGGCGCACGCCACCCAGATCGCGGTCGACGGCCCGTTCTTCGCCCTCTCCAACGACCTCGCACAGCCGCTGTTCACCACCGAGCACTACCGGCTGGTGCGCGGCACGCCCGGACCGCGCGTGCCGGAGTCGGATCTGTTCGCCGGAATCGCCGGAATCGCCGGGCTCGACGGGCTCGACGGGCTCGACGGGCTCGACGGGACCGCGGGGACGGACGGAGCTGCCGGGACGGGCGGGGCCGCGGGGACGGACGCCGGTGCCGACGGTACGGACGGCGCCGCCGATGCGGGCAGGCCCGCCGCGACGGACGGAGCGGAGCGGTGAGCGCCGGACGGATCGCGGTGTACGCCGGCCTCGCCGTGCTCGGCGTGCTGACCGGCGTCGCGGGCGCGGTCGTCCAAGCGGCCTGGTTCCCCGGCGGTTTGCTGCTCGCGCTGCTCGGCGTCGGAGCGCTCTGCTATGGCGGCACGAAGGCCACCGGCACCCGCGTCGGAGCCGGGGCGCCGGCCGGCGGCTGGATGCTCGCCGTACTGCTGTTGACCACGGCCCGGCCGGAGGGCGATTTTCTGTTCGGGGCCGGTGTGGGCTCGTACATCTTCATGCTCGGTGGGATGCTGACCGCTGTGATGTGTGCCACGCTGCCGTCGCTGCCCCCACCGGGCCCGCGTACGCCCCGACTTGGCGAGTGACGTGCCACAAGGGAACGGTCCCTCGCGCCCCGTCCGGGTCGGTGATCCGGCGGTGGAGGGGTGCGTGCCGACGGCGGACAGTATGGTGGTGCGCGCCGCCGAGCTCCCTCGGCCTCCGGCACGGGGAGTGATCCCGGGCCGGGTCCCGAGGGGCCCAGCGCGAGTACTACGGGCGGCGGAGCCAACCGGGAGAACCTGCTTTGAGCCGTGAATCTGACACTTCGTCCTCCGGACCCCAGGGTCACGGCGGGGCCGCGTACCCCTCGGGCACCCCGCCCTACGGGACGCGGCAGTACCCGTCCCTGCACCCGCAGGGCGAGCACGACGCCCCCGAGCCCCCGGACGCCGGAGAGGCCCCGAAGCCGGAGGAGCCGAAAACCGAGACGACGCTGACCACCCGGGTCAGAATCAACATCCCCGGGTCCCGGCCCATCCCGCCGGTCGTCATGCGCACTCCCGTCGAGGACCGTTCGTCGGCGACCACGCCGGGCGCGTCCGGCCCGCCGGCCCCGGCCGGCACCGTCGCCGGTGCCCCGGCACACGGCGCGCCCGCGCAGCGCGACGAGGAGCCGAAGGGCGCGACCGCGTCCGCCGACCAGGGCGGCAAGCCGGCCGGCCGGAGCGGCGGCCAGGGCGGCGGGGAGAAGACCAGCGACTGGTTCGCGCCGCGCAAGCCCCCGGCGGGACCGCCGCCTTCGGCGTCGCCCGGCGGCGGCCGCGGCGGCCCGGGCCCGTCCGGTTCCGGTCCTTCCGGTCCGCCTCCGTCCGGCCCCGGTCCCTCCAGTCCGCCTCCGTCCGGGCCCGCCGGTCCCGGCGCCGGACAGCGCCGCCCCGGCGGAGCGCCCGGCCAGGACGGCCCGCCGCCCGGCGGACCCCGCCCGGGTGCCGGACAGGGCTTGGACCGGCCCGTCGCACCGCCCGCCGCGGACTTCCGCCCGGGCGCGGGCGGCGGACCCGGCACCGGCCCGGTCGCGGACTTCCGTCCCGGCGCGGGCGGCGGCCCGGGCACCGGGCCCAACCCCGTCTTCCGTCCCGGGCCCTCGGGCCCGACCACGGGTCCGGCCGAGGGCGACATGCCGCTCACGCCGCCCCCCTTCCAGCAGCAGGACGGCTCGCGGCAGCAGCCGCCCCCGCCGGGTCCGGCCGCGGGCGGTCCGCCGCCCGGCAGGTCCGCCGGGCCGTACGGCGGTGAGACGGAGTTCGGCGGCGCGGACGAGCGCGTCTCCAGCGACACCCTGGTCAGCGGGCTGCACGTGATCCCGCCGACGGGCGACTCCCCGTTCGCCCCCGGCTCGTCCGCCGACGAGGAGGCCGCTCCCCGGCCGCCCGCGCCCCCGGCGCCCGCTCCCGCGGCTCCGCCCGCGAAGAAGAAGGGCCGCCCGAAGGCCGTGCTCGCCGCCGCGGGCGTCGTCGGCGTGCTCGGTGTCGCGTACGCGGCCGGGCTGCTGCTCGACCACTCCGAGGTCCCCGCGGGCACCACCGTGCTCGGTGTCGACATCGGCGGCACCACCAAGGAAGAGGCCGTCGACACCCTCGACAAGGCGCTCGGCAAGCGTGTCGACGCGCCGCTGACGGTGGCCGTCGGCGCCGAGAAGCACCAGCTGAAGCCGTCCGTGGTGGGCCTGGATGTGGACACCGAGACGACGGTCCGGGAGGCCGCGGGGCGCGACTACAACCCGGTCTCCGTCATCGGTTCGCTCTTCGGGGGGTCCCGCGAGGCCGAGCCGGCGATCGAGACGGACAAGGAGAAGCTGACCGCGGCCCTGGAGGAGCTGGGCGGCACCGCCGAGGCGGAGAAGGACGGCAGGATCGACTTCGCCGACGGCAAGGCCGTCGCCATACCGGGCAAACCGCACAAGGCGCTCGATGTCGCGAAGTCCGTCGACGCCGTCTCCCAGGCGTACCGGACCCGCGCCGAGGGCGGCGCCAACAAAACGGTGCCGCTGCCGAGTTCGCTGCGGCAGCCGACGATCGACCAGGCCGACATCGACCGGGCGATGAAGGAGTTCGCGGAGCCCGCGATGTCCGGACTGGTCACCGTCCAGACCGACCCCGCCCACACGATCTCCTTCAGCCCGGAGAACTCGCTGCCGAAGTTCCTCTCCATGAAGGCGGTCAACGGCAAGCTCGTCGACACGTACGACCTGAAGGCCCTCAAGGCCCTCTACGGCGGTGTCTTCGACGGCGTGCTGATCGAGCGCGGCGACGGCAGCAAGAAGCCCGTCACCCCGCAGGACGTCGCGGGCGCGCTGCGCGAGGCGCTGCGGTCGACCGACCCGGCCGGGCGGATCGTCACCATCGAGACCGCGCCGCAGTAACCGCGCGGCACCCCTTCCCGGTCCGGCGGGCCCGGAGCGCGATTCCGCGCCCCGGGCCCGCCGCCGTCAGTTCAGCATCGCCCGGGCGGCCCGCGCCTGCTGCCGTACGGTCTCCGCGGCAGCCGGGTCCACGGCCTGCAGCACATCGGCGTAGTGCTCCAGCTCCCGGGCCCCGACGAGGTACGAACCGCGCCGCACGAGCAGCTGGGCGCGCTCGTGGCGCAGCCGCGCGGGATGGCTCGGCAGCAGCAGCGACAGCTCCGTGGCCCACAGCTGGACGTCGCTGCGCTCGGGGCGGGCGGCGGCCCAGGCGCGGATGTTGCCCAGCACCCGCAGCACCACGTCCAGCGGGTCGGCCGGGGCCAGCACCGACGGGTCCGGCGGTGCCCCCGTCGCGCTGGTCACCAGCAGTTCGGCGTCGGCCCGGTCCAGCGGCCGGCCGGCCGCGAAGGGGTCCGCCAGCACGAGTCCGTCCGGCGCGGCCGGATCACCGAAGCCGACGACGAAGTGGCCGGGCAGCGCCACACCGTGCACCGGGGCGCCCGCCCGGCGGGCCACCTCGATCCAGACGACGGACAGCAGGATCGGCAGGCCCCGGCGGCGCCGCAGCACCTCGGGCAGCAGCGAGGACTCCAGCCGCCGGTAGTCGGCCTGGGTGCCGTGGAAACCGCACTCCTCGCCGAGCAGCGCGGAGACGGCGCGCGCCCAGCCCCGGGCGCCGCCGGAGGGCGCGTACGGCAGCCGGCCGGCGAGGTCGTCCAGCTCGATCTGTGCCGCGTCGATGCCCGCCTCGCCGAGGTCCGGGTCGGCCTCCGCGGCCAGCAGCAGGCACAGCAGCGCGAGGTCGGGCCGCTCCGCGCGGGCCTCCTCGGCGAACCGCCGCCGGCTGTCGGTGGTGTCGTGCATGTCTGCCTGGTACCCGCTCAGCGGGCGTCCTCCCGCGGTGCCCGCCAGTGGTGGTACAGGTGACGGGTGGTGAAGCCGAGGCGGTCGTAGAGCGCGTTCGCGGCCCGGTTCTCCACCTCGACCTGGAGATGCGCGGCGGAGGCGCCCTCCGCCAGGGCGCGCCGGGCGAGCGCCGCCATCACCGCGCGCGCCAGTCCCCGCCGGCGCGCCGCCGGGTCGACCTCCACGGCCGAGAAGCCGGCCCAGCGCCCGTCGACCACGCACCGGCCGATGGCGGCGGGAGGCGCCCCGGCGTCGCCGGGGACGGTGGCGAACCACACCGACGGGCCGCCGCGCAGCACCGCGAGCGCCTCCGGTGAGGGCTCGGCGGAGCGCTGGTAGCGGGACATCCAGGCCGCGTCGATGTCGCGGCTGAGCCGCACCCGGCCGGTGCCGCCGCCGTCGGCCGCTCCGGTGCCGCCACCGGTGCCGGAGCCGTCTCGGGGGCGCCGGGTGCCGTTGGGCGCGCCGGCGTCCGCGTCGGGGGCCGCGTCGGCGTCCGTGTCGGCGAGCGGGGCGAGCGCCGCGGTCCGTACCCGTACGGCGACCTCGCGCGTCCAGCCCCGTCCTGCCAGTGCCTCCTCGACGGCCTCGGCCCCCGGAGCCGCCTGGAGGTACGCGGGCAGCTCCCGCTCCGCGTACCAGCCGGTGACCCGCCGCAGGGCGGTGTCGAGCGGCATGCCGGGGTCGCCGAGGGCCAGCACCGAGTTCGCGCGCCGGGTGAAGCCGCCGGAGGCCCGCAGCAGCCAGTCGCCGAGCGGCTCGCTCTCGATGGGCGGCCAGGCCCGGGCGCCCGCCCGGACGAGTTCGGCGGCGTCCGCGGCGGGGCCCCTGCGGCGGACGGGGGCGTCCGGCACGACCTTGCCCGCGACGAGCGTGTCCTCCGGGACGCGTACGGTCTCTCCCGACCTCCGGGTGATCCTCAGCACACCGGCGTCCCACGATGTGAGCACACCGACCGTGTCCGTGAACTTCTCCGCCGGGCCCGCGCCGTCGGCCAGACGCCGCACCGATACCCTTTTGCCCACGTCAGCGGCGGTGATTCGGACGACGAGTCGTCCGCCGGTGGTGAAATCCACAGCTGTGCCCGCCCCCTCCTGTTCGTGTCCGGTCCGGGAACGGAGATACTAGACGCGGGCATCGACGACGCCGCGCTCCCGCGCGCTTTTCGGCGGAGCCGACAACCGGTCCGCCGGCCCTACCGAGGAGGAACGACAGCGTGACCTACGTCATCGCGCAGCCTTGTGTCGACGTCAAGGACAAGGCGTGCATCGAGGAGTGCCCCGTCGACTGCATCTACGAGGGCTCCAGGTCCTTGTACATCCACCCGGACGAGTGCGTCGACTGCGGGGCATGCGAGCCGGTCTGCCCGGTCGAGGCGATCTTCTACGAGGACGACACTCCCGAGGAGTGGAAGGACTACTACAAGGCGAACGTCGAGTTCTTCGACGAGCTGGGTTCGCCCGGTGGCGCCTCGAAGCTCGGCCTGATCGAGCGGGACCACCCCTTCATCGCCGCGCTGCCGCCGCAGAACCAGTAGGTCCGCGGCAGCCGCAGCGCCGTTCCGGTCCCGTACGGCACCACGCCGTGCGGGACCGAGGCGTTTGACCCGCCCCGTCCGTCCCCGCCGCCCCGCCTCGTCCGTCCCGTCCCGCCCGGTCCGTTCCCCGCCCCGGTCCGCCCCGGCCCGCGGTACCGGCCGCGGCGGCGGGCCCCGCCGCACCGAGAGAAGTGAGCACCGTGCCCGGAGTCTCCGCCAGGCTTCCCGTCTTCCCCTGGGACCGGCTCGAACCGTACAAGGAGACGGCCCGGGCGCACCCCGGCGGCATCGTCGACCTGTCGGTGGGCACTCCCGTGGACCCGGTGCCCGACGTGATCCGCAAGGCCCTCACCGCCGCGTCCGACAGCCCCGGCTATCCGACGGTGTGGGGCACCGCGGCGCTGCGCGACGCCCTCACGGGCTGGGTCGGGCGGCGGCTGGGTGCCGGGGACGTGCGGCACACCGAGGTGCTGCCGGTGGTGGGTTCCAAGGAACTGGTGGCCTGGCTGCCGACCCAGCTGGGCCTGGGGCCGGGCGACAAGGTGGCCTTTCCCCGGCTGGCGTATCCGACGTACGAGGTCGGGGCGCGGCTGGCCGGTGCCGAGCCGGTCGTCTACGACGAGCCGACCGAGCTGGACCCCGAGGGCCTGCGGGTCCTCTGGCTGAACTCGCCCTCCAACCCGACCGGGCGGGTGCTCTCCGCCGGCGAGCTGCGCGCGGCGGTCGGCTGGGCGCGCGAGCACGGTGTCCTGGTGCTCAGCGACGAGTGCTATCTGGAGCTGGGCTGGGAGGCCGACCCGGTGTCCGTGCTGCACCCGGACGTGTGCGGGGGCAGCTTCGACGGGGTGGTCGCCGTGCACTCGCTGTCCAAGCGCTCCAACCTGGCCGGCTACCGCGCCGCGTTCGCCGCCGGTGACTCCGAGGTCCTGGGCGAGCTGCTGAAGATCCGCAAGCACGGCGGAATGATGGTGCCCGCGCCGGTCCAGGCGGCCACGGTGGCGGCGCTCGGGGACGACGGACACGTCACCGAGCAGCGCGCCCGGTACGCCGCGCGGCGCACGGCGCTGCGGGGCGCGCTGGAGGCCTCCGGCTTCCGGATCGAGCACAGCGAGGCGAGCCTGTACCTCTGGTCGACCCGGGACGAGCCGTGCTGGGACACGGTCGGCGCGCTCGCGGAGCGGGGTGTGCTGGTGGCCCCCGGCGACTTCTACGGCCCGGCCGGTGACCGGTTCGTACGGGTCGCGCTGACGGCGTCCGACGAACGGGTCGCGGCGGCCGTGGAGCGGCTGCGCGGCTGACAGCCACGTCTTCGGCGGGCCCCCGGGCGCTTTCCCGGCGCTTCCCGGCCCTTTCCGGTCCCTGGCCGGCGGGTGGAGGCCCGGGCGGGCGTTCCACAGCGCACGGCGGACGGCCCGGGAAGCTTTCGGGGCTTCCCGGGCCGTCCGCGTGTCAGGGGCGGGCGAGCGTTGCTCAGCCGCCGATCGGCAGACCGCCGAGCAGGCTGCCGGGGGCGCCGGTCAGACCCTGGGTGGGCAGGTTGCCCTGGGTGGTGAGGGCGTCGGTCGGCAGGCTGCCCTGCGTCAGGCTCTCGGTGGGCAGCGTGTTGCCGCCGAGGCTCTCGGTGGGCAGGCTGCTGCCGCCGGCCCGGGCGGCGGCCTCGGCGCTGTCGCCGACCAGGGTGCCGGCGGTGCCCGCGGCGTCACCGGCGGCCTTCTGCGCCGCCGGGATGGCCGTCGCGCCGACCGCGCCGACCATCTCGCCGGTCATCGGAACCGTGGCGTCGAGGGCCTGGCCGCCGGTGTCCGCCACCTGCTCGCTGGTGTTCTGCGCGGTGGTGTCGAACGTCTTGCCGAGCGTCGCGCCGTCGAGGTTGCTCACCCCGCCCAGGTCGGTGGACTGGGGGAGGTCCACGGCGTGCGCCGAGCCGGCCGCGCCGACAACGGGAGCTGCGCCCGCTGCGACCAGCAGCGCGGCGCGGGCGATCCGACGCGTGAAGGGGAGGGACATTGTGCTCCTTTGACGGAGTGGAAACGCGGGTTTCTGACGGTGTAGCTGTCCGCCGGGCGGACGCAGTGATTACCGCGTGAGGACGGGGAAGGTTGCGGACTCACCGGGTAAAGAATCGGCAATGTACCCCTGTGGAATTATCGCTTCAAAACCGACAGATGTTGCATTCCGTGGTGAATTGAAAAAACGTCACTCCCCTTGTCCCGCAAGGGAAGTGACGGATGTCCCAACAGTCTTCGAGGCACGGCCGCCCGGTGCCGCCGGACCGGCAGCGGACCCCCGTGCGAGTGATCGTCCGTACTACTGAACGGTGCTGATGAGGACCGTCCCGGAACCCGGGTCCGTCCCGCTGCCGCCCGCCGGGGAGAAACCACCGTCGGCCTCGCGCCACTCCCCGCCGGAGTCCGACGCGCTCCACACCCGGCCCGCGTACGAGACCTGGGCGATGCCCAGCTCGGAGGCGTGCGCCACCGCCCAGTGCGCCAGCTCCCAGCCGCGCCGGGCACCCCCGGCGCCGGAGCCGTCCGGCACCGGCACGCCGATCACGGGCTCCGGCCGGCTCTTCCCGGCGCCGCCGCCCTGCCCTGAGGCGTCCGCCCCGTCCGCCCGCTCCGGCCCGCCCGCGAGCACGTCCCGGCCGAAGTCCCGGCGCAGCTTCTCCCGCACCAGAGCGGGGTTCCCGGGCTCGGCGGCGCGGCCCGTCGTGCAGCTCAGGGCCTGCGGGAGGCGGCCCGTCAGCGCCGAGCTGAGCAGCGCCGCGTCCGGCTCGTGCTTGGCGTACGCCTGCGGATAGCCGCTGCGCTGCACCTTCTGCGCCGCCACGGTCAGCGGCAGCCGGGAGTAGCCGGGGACCTCGACCAGGTGGTCGTAGAACTTCCCGGCCGCGTACACCGGGTCCATGATCTCCTCGACGGTTCCCCAGCCCTGGGTCGGGCGCTGCTGGAACAGACCCACCGAATCCCGGTCGCCGTAGTCGATGTTGCGCAGCCCGGACTCCTGCATGGCGGTCGCCAGCGCGATGGTGACGGCCCGCTCCGGCAGCCCCCGGGAGGAGCCGACCGCCTCGATGGTGGCGGCGTTCACGGCCTGTTCCGGGTCGAGTTCGTAACGGGAGCCGTCCTTGCCGTCGCCCCGCACCGTGCACCGGGGCGCCCCCGGACCGGCCGAGGAGAAGTGCACCACCAGATAACCGGCCAGGGCGAGCAGCACGGCACAGGCCGCGAGGGCGCGCAGCAGACGGCCGCGAAGGGCAGAGGACGTGGTCTTTCGGGGCACGCGCACACGGTACCGGGCGACCGCCGGGCCGTACGGCCGACCGGTTAGGGTCACGGCATGGAACAGCCCACACTCGACCTGTCCCTGGACGCCGCCACGCTCACCGCCCGCCTGGTGGACATCCCGTCCCCGAGCGGCCAGGAGAAGGCCCTGGCCGACGCGGTCGAGTCGGCCCTGCGTGCCCTGCCGCACCTCACCGTCGACCGGTACGGGAACAACGTCGTCGCCCGGACGAACCTCGGGCGCCCGGAGCGGGTCGTCCTCGCGGGGCACCTCGACACCGTGCCCATCGCGGACAACGTGCCCTCCCGGCTGGACGAGGACGGGGTGCTGTGGGGCTGCGGTACCTGCGACATGAAGTCGGGCGTCGCCGTCCAGCTGCGGATCGCCGCCACCGTCCCCGAGCCCAACCGCGACCTGACGTTCGTCTTCTACGACCAGGAAGAGGTCGCCGCGCACCTCAACGGTCTCGGCCATGTCGCCGAGGCCCGCCCCGACTGGCTGGACGGGGACTTCGCGGTGCTCCTCGAACCCTCCGACGCCGAGGTCGAGGGCGGCTGCCAGGGCACCCTGCGGGTCCTGCTGCGCACCGAGGGCGAGCGGGCCCACTCCGCCCGCTCCTGGATGGGGTCCAACGCGATCCACGCCGCCGCGCCGATCCTGGAGCGGCTGGCGGCGTACCGGCCGCGGCGGGCCGTGATCGACGGCCTCGAATACCGCGAGGGCCTGAACGCCGTCGGCATCGAGGGCGGCGTGGCCACCAATGTCATCCCCGACTCCTGCACGGTGACCGTCAACTTCCGTTACGCCCCGGACCGGAGCGAGGAGGAGGCGGTGGCGCACGTCCGCGAGGTCTTCGCGGACTGCGGCGTGGCCGAGTTCACCGTCGCCGACCACACGGGCGGCGCGCTGCCGGGCCTGTCCCACCCCGCCGCCGCGGCGTTCATGGAGGCGGTCGGGGGCCGGGCGCTGCCCAAGTTCGGCTGGACGGACGTCTCGCGGTTCAGCGCGCTGGGCGTCCCGGCCGTCAACTACGGCCCCGGGGCGTCGCTGCTCGCGCACAAGCGGGACGAGCGGGTGCTCGCCTCGCGGATCAACCACTGCGAGGACCGGCTCCGGGCCTGGCTGACGTCCTGAGCCCCGGGCCCCGCCCCCCGCGGCCCGGGTGCCCGTCCCGCCGAAGCCGCCCGTCCCGCCGCAGTTCCCCTCTCCGTAACGTCCGGAGGCTTAGGCTGATCAGCGAAGATCCTCCCGCCCGGGGCACAAGGGCGGGGAGGATGTCCCCTGCGGAAGGAGCTGCCGTGACGAACGCCGAGGAAGCGCGGGCCCGCGGAGAGCAGCGGATGGGACCGGTGACGCGCCGGCGCGGCATGGTCCAGCCGACGACGACCGACCAGCGGCTGCTCGACTCGCCCCAGGGGCCGACGGAGTGGGTGCACCAGGACCCGTGGCGGGTCATGCGCATCCAGTCGGAGTTCGTCGAGGGCTTCGGCACTCTCGCGGAACTCCCCCCGGCCATCAGCGTCTTCGGCTCCGCCCGGATCCCGGTCGGCTCCGAGGACTACGAGCACGGGGTGCGGGTCGGCCGGGCGCTGGCCGAGGCCGGTTTCGCCGTCATCACCGGCGGCGGCCCCGGCGCGATGGAGGCGGCGAACAAGGGCGCGTGCGAGGCGGGCGGCGTCTCCGTGGGCCTCGGCATCGAGCTGCCCTTCGAACAGGGGCTCAACGAGTACGTCGACATCGGCGTGAACTTCCGCTACTTCTTCGTCCGCAAGACGATGTTCGTGAAGTACGCGCGGGGCTTCGTCGTGCTGCCGGGCGGGCTCGGCACGCTGGACGAGCTGTTCGAGGCGCTGACCCTGGTGCAGACCCGCAAGGTCACCCGCTTCCCGATCGTCCTGTTCGGTACGTCGTACTGGAAGGGCCTGGTCGACTGGGTGGAGAGCACCCTCATCGGCTCGGGCCGGGCGGCCGAGAAGGACCTGGAGCTGTTCCACCTCACCGACGACGTCGACGAGGCCGTGGCCCTGGTCAGCAAGGAGACCGGGCAGAACTGACGGCGGCCCGGGGGCTGCCGGGGGCGGGGCACCGGGGAGCGGGGCCCGCGCCGGGGCGGGGTTTCGCGCCGGGGCTGGTGGTTCGCGCCGGGGTCCGGCGGGTGCCGGGGTCCACGGGTCCCCGGGTCCGGCGGGTGCCGGGGTCCCGGCCGGTGCGGCCGGATCTCCGCGGCCGTCGCGGAGATCCGGCGGTCGGCTCCCGGCCGGTTCCCGGTCGGCTTCCGAGGGGGCCTAGGCGAGTCCGCGGCGGGCCACGGCCGGCGGCCGGTCGCCCGCGATGGACGCGACCATGTCGAGCACCTGGCGGGTCTCCGCGACCTCGTGCACCCGGTAGACCCGGGCGCCCAGCCACGCCGACACCGCCGTCGTCGCCAGCGTGCCGGTGAGCCGCTGCTTGACCGGCTGGTCGAGCGTCTCGCCGACGAAGTCCTTGTTGGACAGCGAGACGAGCACGGGCCAGCCCGTGGCCGTCATCTCGCCCAGCCGGCGGGTGGCCTCCAGCGAGTGCCGGGTGTTCTTCCCGAAGTCGTGACCCGGGTCGATGAGGATCGCGTCGCGGCGCACGCCCAGCTCCGCGGCGCGCTCCGCGAGACCGGTGGTGACCCGCAGGATGTCGGCCATCACGTCCTCGTACCCGACGCGGTGCGGGCGGGTACGGGGCTCCGCGCCGCCCGCGTGTGTGCAGACGAGCCCCGCGCCCCGGCGGGCCGCCACCTCCGCCAGCCGCGGATCCACGCCGCCCCACGCGTCGTTGAGGAGATCCGCGCCCGCCTCGCAGACGGCCTCTCCCACCTCGTGCCGCCAGGTGTCGACACTGATCACCACGTCCGGGTGGCGCCGCCGCACCTCGGCCACGAAGCCGACCGTGCGCCGCGCCTCCTCCTCGGCGGACACCTCGTCGCCGGGGCCCGCCTTGACACCGCCTATGTCGATGATCGCGGCGCCCTCGGCCACCGCCCGCTCGACCCGGGCCAGGGCCGGCTCGTCCCGGAAGGTCGAGCCCTGGTCGTAGAACGAGTCGGGCGTCCGGTTCACGATCGCCATGATCACCGGCTCGTGTTCGCCGAACTCGCGGGTCCCCAGCCGCAGCACCACACACCTCCTCAGGGCCGCCCGGACGGGCGGCGGGCACCGTCCGCGGCGGACGGCTGCCATGTCGGCGGGCCACCCGCCCCGGCGGTCCCGGGAGTCACGGTGGCCCGCACCGACCTTAATCGCCCGCAGCCGCGCGGCCACGGCGGCGGCGCGGACACCGCCCGGGGCGGCCGGGGCGCGGGTTCCGGGTGGTGCCGGGCCGGTGCCCGGACCGCTTGTCGGCGGGGCGTGGCACGATCGTCCTCTGACGTCCGGGCTGACGGACTGTACGGACTACGGGAGATGGTCGTGTTCTGGTTCTTGCTCATCGCACTCGTCGCGGTGGTCGCCGCGGTGACGCTGGCCGTGGTCGGCGGCGACGACGGAGCGGCGCTGCCGGAGGCGCAGCCGGACCGGCTGTACGACCCGCTGCCCGCCTCCCGGCCGCTGGGCCGCGCGGACGTGGAGACCGTGCGCTTCGCGGTCGTCCCGCGCGGTTACCGCATGGCCGACGTCGACGACGTGCTCGGCCGGCTCGGCGCCGAACTCGCCGAGCGGGACGCCCGGATCGCCGAGCTGGAATCGGCGCTGGCGGGAGCGCAGGCCGCCGCGCTGGGCGGGCCGGACCTGCTCCGCGAGGGCGGCGTCGCGCGCGGTTCGGACAACGGAGCGCCGGGACCGGCGGCCGGGGCGACCGCCACCGGGGACGCGCGGACCGGTGCGGAGGGCGCGGGTCCGGCCGGGCGGGAGCCCGGCGGGACGAAGGGCGCGGCGGGCTCCGGCGGACACACCGCCCCGAGCACCCCGGATGTAGCGGATGTTACGGACTTTACGGACAGAGGGATGGTGGACCGGGATATTGCGGACGGGGACGCCACGGGCAGGCGGGGCACCGACAGGCAGGCGACGGACCGGCAGGCAACGGACCGGGACGGAGGCGCCGCCGCGGGAGACGCGGCTGCCGGGCACGCTGCCGACGCCGCCGCCCGGGGCGCCGCCTCGGAGGACCGGCCCGGGCCGGACGCCGGGCCGGGGGCGGACTCCGCCCGCGGCCGGGGCGCCGCGGGCGGCCGGAGCGCGGACGGGTTCACGGACCGGGAGGGGACCGGAGGCGGGGAGCCCGGAGCGCACGGCGTTCCGGGTGCCGTCACCGGCGGTCCGGCGGACGGGAGGGATTCCGCGCACGCGAGCGGCGGCCCGGCGGAGGGGACGCGTCCCGCGGACGGGACCGGAGCCGCGGACCCGGACGGATCCGGGCAGCGGGACGACGAGGCCCGGGACCGGCGTCCCGGCACGCACGGACGGCCCGCGGCGGGCGACGGAGGGCAGGCATGACCGGGCCCGCTTCCGAACCCGCGCCGCAGGGCGGCCCGCTGCCCGGCCCGGACGGGCTGCCGCGCTGCCCCTGGGGTCTCTCGGCCGAGGAGTACGTCGCCTACCACGACAACGAGTGGGGCCGCCCGGTGCGCGGTGACGACGCGCTCTTCGAGCGGTTGTGCCTGGAGGCCTTCCAGTCCGGGCTGTCCTGGCTCACCATCCTCCGCCGCCGCGAGGGGTTCCGGGCCGCGTTCGAGGGCTTCCGGATCGCGGCGGTCGCCGAGTTCACCGAGCAGGACGTCGAGCGGCTGCTGACCGACACCCGGATCATCCGGAACCGGGCGAAGATCGAGGCGGCGGTGGGCAACGCCCGGGTCGCGGCCGGCTGGCCGGAGGGGGAGCTGGACCGGCTGATCTGGTCGTACGCCCCGGACGCGGAGGGCCGGGAGGCGCCGCGCGGCCTCGGGGACGTGCCCGCGACGACTCCCGAGTCGAAGGCGCTCGCCAAGGAACTCAAGAAGCGTGGCTTCCGGTTCGTCGGGCCGACGACGGCGTACGCGCTGATGCAGGCGTGCGGCCTGGTGAACGACCATCTCGCGGACTGCACGGCGAGGAGCCTCGGGCGGGTGTGAACGCCCCGGGCGGCGCGGCCGGGACACCGGAGCCGGGCCCGGCGTTCCGGGGCGCGGCCCGCGCCGGTACCGGCGGTCGTCCCTGCGGGCCGGGAGGGCGGTTGCGCCGGGAGCGCGGCAGCGATCCGGTGCCGCGATCCGGTGCTGGGGCCCGGTGCAGGGAATCCGGTGCAGGACCCGGTTCAGGGCCCGTCCCCGGCGACCGGTTTCGGGGGCCGGCTCCGGGCCCCGGGGCAGCGACCCCGTTCAGCGGCCGAGGTAGCGGGGCTGCCCCTTCTTCACGAAGGCGTCCACGGCGATCCGGTGGTCCTCCGACGCCCCGGCGCGGGCCTGGAGTTCCTCCTCCTTGGCGAGTGTCTCGGTGAAGGAGTGGCAGGACCCGTGATCCAGCGACTCCTTGACGGCCGCGTAGGCGACGGTCGGCCCGGACGCCAGCCGGCGGGCCACCGCCTCCGCCTCGGCCGCCAGTTCGTCCTCCGGGACGACCCGGTTGACCATGCCCAGCTCCAGTGCCTCCGCCGCGCCCACATTGCGCGGGAAGAGCAGCAGGTCCGAGGCACGCCCGCGGCCGATCAGCCGGGGCAGCGTCCAGGAGACGCCCGAGTCGGCGGTGAGCGCGACCCCGGTGAAGGAGGTGTTGAACGAGGCGGTGGCGGCCGCGATCCGGTAGTCGGCGGCGAAGGCGAAACCGGCCCCGGCGCCCGCCGCGACACCGTTGACCCCGGCCACCACGGGCTTCGGCATCTCCGCGATGGCGGTGGCGATCGGGTTGTAGTGCTCCCGCACGGTGTCCATGGTCCGGCCGGTGCCGGACGTGCGGTCGGCCTCGAGCAGCTTGACGTGCTCCTTGAGGTCCTGCCCGACGCAGAAGGCGCGTCCCGTGCCGGTGAGCAGGACGGCGCGTACGGCCGGGTCCGCCGCGGCCTCGCGCAGGGCGTCCCGCAACGCCTCCTTCAGCTCGGTGTCGAGGGCGTTCATGGCGTGGGGACGGTTCAGCGTGATCGTCGCGAGCCCGTCGGTCACCTCGTGGAGCACGGTGTCGGCCATCGCCGGTATTCCTCCGTATCGGGTTGTTGCACGGCAGTGGTGCTGCGGTCCCTGGCATGGGTTTCGGTGACAGCATGTCGGAGATCGACGGGGCGGACATGCGGGCGGACATGTGACCTGCGTCAAATGGTCCGGGTGACCGGAAAGGCGGAGTGTCGCAGTTCCGCCGCCCAATTGTCGCGTTTTGCGAAAGCATGTTGCTCAAGCGATGCCGACCGAGGTTGGTCATCGGGTCCCGGCATGCGGGATAATGACCTGGAAGCAATGTGTTCGATGCCGGTGACGCTGCCTTTCATGGGGCTGTCGGCTGACTGTGAGCTGGTTTCAGGAAGGGGAACGAGCATGGCGGCCATGAAGCCGCGAACGGGTGACGGCCCGCTCGAGGTGACCAAGGAGGGGCGGGGCATCGTCATGCGCGTTCCGCTCGAAGGCGGCGGTCGTCTCGTCGTCGAGCTGACACCCGACGAGGCCGACGCGCTCGGCGACGCCCTCAAGAAGGTCGTCGGCTGAAGGCAGGGTCGCGACATTCGTAACGCTGCCCCGGCAGGCGCTGTGTACCTCGGGTACGCGGCATCCGCCGGGGCAGCGGCATGCTCCCGGGGGCTCGTCCGGTGGCGGCGCGACCTCGGGACCCGATGCCGGGAGCGGGGAAAGGGCGTGCTGGGGCGTGGGGCCGGGCGGGAGCAGTGGTGTGCGGGGCCGGGCGGGAGCAGGGTGTGAGGGGGCCGGGCGGGAGCGTGCGCACCGCGGGCCGTCCCGGCGGCCGCCGGGACGCGGGTCAGCGGTCGCGCTTGACCGCGCAGAGCAGGCCGTCGCCGACCGGCAGCAGCGACGGGAGCAGCAGCTGGGACTCCCGTACGGTCCGCAGCAGCTCCCGCAGCCGCTGGACCTCGGCGGGCGGGGCCGAGGCGTCGACGGTGCGGCCGTCGGCGAAGATTCCCTCGAAGGCCACCAGGCCGCCCGGGCGCAGCAGCCGCAGCGACTCGCCCAGATAGTCGAGGTATTCCGTACGGTCGCCGTCGCAGAAGACGAGGTCGTAGCCGCCGTCGGCGAGGCGCGGCAGCACGTCGAGCGCGCGGCCCGGGATGAAACGCGCGCGGTTGCCGGCGAAGCCCGCGGTCCGGAAGGCCTGCCGGGCGAACTGCTGGCACTCGGGTTCGATGTCGACCGTGGTGAGGACTCCGTCGGCGCGCATGCCGTGCAGCAGGTGGAGGCCGGAGACGCCGGTCCCGGTGCCGATCTCGGCTATGGCCTTGGCGCCCGCCGTCGCGGCAAGCAGCCGCAGAGCGGCGCCGGTGCCGGCCGACACCGAGCGAAGCCCCGCCTCACGGGCCCGTTCCCGGGCCCAGTGCAGCGCCTCGTCCTCGGCGACGAACGCATCGGCGAACGCCCAGCTCGTCTGCCGGTTGCCGGTAATGGCCCTCTCCTGTCCCCGTGAGTCCACGCAACGGTGACTGTATCCGTTGCCTCCGGGAACCTGCCGATGGGACCGGACGTTAAGTCCGCGGGGACGGGGTGACGGAACGGGGGAGCGGTGAATAAAAAGAGGGTCAAAGATGCTTATCCGGAGCTAACGGGCGAGGCGGATATGGTAGGGGCTCTACTGGACACCACCAGAGCTGACAGGGGAGGTGCGGCTTCAGCCGGTGACCGGGGAGTGCTCAGCCGCTTCCGCAGGTCCGCCGGTGAGCCGAAATCCGTGACCGACACCGCTGACCGATCCACCCCGGCCGCCGAATCCACCGCGACCTTCTCGAGCACGGCGTCGTTCGGCGGGGAAGGGGACGCGCCCGCGTGGACGCCTCCCACATGGGAGGAGATCGTCAGCACCCACAGCGCGCGGGTCTACCGCCTGGCCTACCGGCTCACGGGCAACCAGCACGACGCCGAGGACCTCACCCAGGAGGTCTTCGTACGGGTCTTCCGCTCCCTGTCGACCTACACCCCCGGCACCTTCGAGGGCTGGCTGCACCGGATCACCACGAATCTCTTCCTGGACATGGTCCGCCGCCGGCAGCGCATCCGCTTCGACGCCCTCGGGGACGACGCCGCCGAGCGGCTCCCCAGCCGTGAGCCCTCCCCGCAGCAGCATTTCCACGACGCGCACTTCGACGCCGACGTGCAGCAGGCGCTGGACACCCTGGCACCGGAGTTCCGCGCGGCCGTGGTGCTCTGTGACATCGAGGGCCTGTCGTACGAGGAGATCGCCGCGACCCTCGGCGTGAAGCTCGGCACCGTGCGCAGCCGTATCCACCGGGGCCGCTCGCATCTGCGCAAGGCCCTCCAGCACCGGGCGCCGGCCGCCCGTGCGGAGGAGCAGGCGTTCGCCGGCGCGGGCACCGCCGGTGCGAACGGCGGCCGTGAAGGAGAGGTCGGGACGGCGTGACCGGATCCGACCGTACGAGCCACGCCGAGCAGCATCTGGGCGACCGACTCGCCGCGCTGGTCGACGGAGAGCTCGGCCACGACACGCGGGAACGGGTGCTCGCCCACCTCGCGACCTGCTGCAAGTGCAAGGCCGAGGCCGACGCACAGCGGCGGCTCAAGAGCGTCTTCGCCGAGAGCGCGCCCCCGCCGCCCTCCGAGGGCCTGCTCGCCCGGCTCCAGGGCCTGCCGGGCGGTGACGGCCGCCGCGACGACCCCTTCGGCGGCCCGGGCGGCCCCGACAGCTTCGGCGGCTTCGGCGGCGGGCTGCCCGGCGGCCGGAACTCCGTCAGCTATCTCCCCGGCGGCCGGGACCACCGGGCGCGGGCCGTGACGGACGTCGTCGGCGCCGTCCGGCAGAGCGGATTCCGCATCCATGACACCGGGCGCTTCCCCGGTGCCGCCGCCGTGCAGCGGGGCAACGCCCAGCGCGGGCGCCGCTTCGCGTTCGCCGCGGCCGGTGCCGTGTCGCTGGCGGCGCTGGCCCTCGGCGGCGCGCTGCCGCTGGAGGCGGCCGTGGAGACGGCGTCGAAGCGCAGCGAGGGCGCCGGCCCCGCCACCACCCCGATCCGCGCGACCCCCGCCGGGAACACCGAGGTGTTCGCCGGGCCGGCCGGCGAGGACACCGCCCGCTCCGGCGGCGCCCGGAGCACCGGCGGCCGGTCCGCCCCGGTTCCCACCGCCACGACCCACCCGCAGCCGATCTCGTTGATGCTGCCTGCGGGCGCCGTGATCTCCCCGCTGATCGCCTGGCCCGCGGCCGGGCGGGGCGGAGCCTCCGCCGACATGTTCCTCTCCGAGAAGCCGGCATCCCCGGCCCCGACGGTGCACGCGGCGCCCTCGGCCCCCCGCGAAGCGGCCGGGAACCGGGCCGCGCCGCTGGTCGGAGCCTCGGGCGTGCCCGTCTCGCCGCCGCTCGGCGGGCGCTGACCGGCGGCCGGTGCCGGGCACACTCCTTCGCCCGCCGGTGCGGAACTGGTTGAATCGCCCGCAAGGTTGAACCGCCCGAGAGGGCGAGCGGCCCGCGCCGCGGGCGAACAATGGGGAGAGCATGGACGAGGGGAAGGCCACCGGGCCGAGGGCGACATGGTGGAGCCGGCCGCATCGGGGCCCGGCCGCCCGGGCCGGGAAGCCCGGCGCGGCACCGCAGGAAGCCGGGGCAGCCACCGGTGCTCCCGGGGACCGGCCCGCCACAGGCGCGGAGACGGAGGCCGCCGAGACCCCGTCCGGCGGGGCGGCGTCCACGGGTGCCGTACCGGCCGGGCCGGCATCCGGCGGGACCGGAACGGGGACCGCGACCGGGCCTGGTGCGGGGCCGGGGTCCGGGTCCGGGGGCGCGCCACAGGCCTCCGGTACGCCGCCGGAGTCCGCGAGGCCGCA
>NZ_WHPN01000078.1 GCF_009735685.1 Streptomyces lycii
GCAAGGGCGGCGCCCCGCGCCGTACCGGCCGGGGAGCACCGCCGGCCCGCCCGCGCGAGTACGAGGCGCAGATCGAGGAGCGCAACCGCGCCCGGCACACCAAGCCGCAGGTCCGCACCCCGAAGACCTTCGGGGACCAGGAGGGCGAGCGGCTGCAGAAGGTGCTGGCCCGGGCGGGCATGGGGTCCCGGCGGGCCTGCGAGGAGCTGATCGACCAGCGCCGCGTCGAGGTCAACGGCGAGATCGTGGTCGAGCAGGGGCTGCGGGTCGACCCGCAGAAGGACGAGGTCAAGGTCGACGGACTGACGGTCGCGACCCAGTCGTACCTGTTCTTCGCGCTGAACAAGCCCGCCGGTGTCGTCTCGACGATGGAGGACCCGGACGGCCGCCAGTGCCTCGGTGACTACGTCACCAACCGGGAGACCCGGCTGTTCCACGTCGGCCGGCTGGACACCGAGACCGAGGGCATCATCCTGCTCACCAACCACGGTGAGCTGGCCCACCGGCTCACCCACCCGCGGTACGGCGTGAAGAAGACGTATCTCGCCGCCATCCAGGGCCCCATCCCGCGGGACCTCGGCAAGCAGCTGAAGAGCGGCATCCAGCTCGAGGACGGCTACGCCCGCGCGGACCACTTCCGGGTGGTCGAGAACACGGGCAAGAACTACCTGGTCGAGGTGAGCCTGCACGAGGGCCGCAAGCACATCGTCCGGCGGATGCTGGCGGAGGCCGGGTTCCCGGTCGACAAGCTGGTCCGCACGGCCTTCGGCCCGATCGCGCTGGGCGACCAGAAGTCGGGCTGGCTGCGGCGGCTGACCAACACTGAGGTCGGCATGCTGATGCGCGAGGTCGAGCTGTAGGAGGCCCGCACGGACGGCCCGCACCGATGGGCCCGCACGGACGGGCCCGCACGGACGGCCCGTACCGAGGGCCCGCACCACTCGGGCGGGCCCGTCCCCGGCGGGCCCCGTCTCGCGGGTCGGGCGCCCGCCGCACCCGGCCCGCACGGCTGGCTAGGCTGGATGTGAGCCACGCCCGCTGCCGCCACCGTCCCGCCACGGCCGGCCGGCGGCAGCCGGAAGAAGCCCGGCCGGCGGGCGCCCGGGCCGGCGCACGGCGGAGGCCGTCCGTGCGGCACCGGGAAACCGGTGCGACCGGCGCCCCGTACGCGGCGGGCACGCGGCGCACCGCTGCCGACGGCGGCCGGACGAGAAGAACGCGAGGAGCGAGACGTGAGAACCGCAGTCGTCATCGGCACCGGACTGATCGGCACGTCCTGCGCCCTCGCCCTCTCCGGACGCGGCGTCCGGGTCCACCTCGTGGACCACGACCCGTCCCGGGCCCGCACGGCAGCCGCCCTGGGCGCCGGGACCGACGAGGCGCCGGAAGGCCCCGTCGACCTGGCCGTGGTGGCGGTGCCGCCCGCGAAGGTCGCCGAGACGGTCGCGGACGCGCAGCGCCGGGGCACGGCCCGCGGCTACCTCGACGTCGCCAGCGTCAAGGGCGGCCCGCGCCGGGAGCTGGCGGACCTCGGCTGCGACCTCACCAGCTACCTCGGTACGCACCCGATGGCGGGCCGGGAGCGCTCCGGACCGCTGGCGGCCACGGCGGACCTGTTCGAGGGCAAGCCGTGGGTGCTCACCCCCACACCCGCCACCGCGAGCACCCCGGGCACCGACACCGAGGTGGTGAACCTCGCCCTGGAGCTCGTCTCGCTCTGCCGGGCCGTGCCCGTCCTGATGGACGCGGACGCCCACGACCGGGCCGTCGCGCTGGTCTCGCACACCCCGCAGCTGCTGTCGAGCATGGTCGCGGCGCGGCTGGAGGAGGCCGACGAGAGCGCCGTACGGCTGTGCGGGCAGGGCATCCGGGACGTCACCCGCGTCGCGGCCTCGGATCCGGCCATGTGGATCGAGATCCTGTCCGCGAACCCGGGGCCGGTCGCCGACATCCTCTCGGCGGTCGCCGACGATCTGGACGGGACGGTACGGGCGCTGCGCGCCCTGGAGTCCGCGGACGCGGACAAGCGGCGGGGCGGCGCGACGGGCATCGAGGACGTGCTGACCCGCGGCAACGCCGGCCGCCGGAGGGTGCCGGGCAAGCACGGTGCGGCGCCCGCGGTGTACGAGAGCGTCGGCGTCCTCATCGGCGACCAGCCCGGTGAGCTGGCCAGGATCTTCGCGGACGCCGGCCGGGCCGGGGTCAACATCGAGGACGTGCGGATCGAGCACGCCACCGGTCAGCAGGCGGGCTTTATCCAGCTGATGGTGGAGCCGTCGGCGGCACCGGGTCTGACCGCGGCCCTCCGGGAGCAGGGCTGGTCCATCCGGCAATGACGCGCCGGCCCGGCCGGGGCCCCGGACTCCCACCGGCCCCGGACTCCCCGGGACCCCCGCGGCTCTCCTCCCGGGACACCCGGATTCTCCCGGGACACCCGGAGCCCCGTCCCGCGCCCCCGGCGGACCCCCGTACACCACACGTGTACGGGGCCGCGCCGATGGCCGGTAACCTTGGCCGGAGGCCATTCGGCCCACCCACCGCCGGACCGCGTCCGGGGGACCCGCCACCCGTGCACAAGGAAGGTGTTCGTCACCGTGGAAACCGCCGCCCGGACCGCCCCGGCAGCAGTGATTGTCGCCATCGACGGCCCTTCCGGCACGGGCAAGTCGAGCACCTCCAAGGCCGTGGCGGCGCAGCTCGGCCTGCAGTATCTGGACACCGGCGCCCAGTACCGCGCGATCACCTGGTGGATGCTGAACAACGGCATCGACGTCCATGACGCCGAGGCCGTGGCCGCGGCGGCCGACAAGCCCGCGATCATCTCCGGCACCGACCCGCGGACGCCCACGATCACGGTCGACGGCGCCGACGCCTCCGGCCCGATCCGTACCCAGCAGGTCACCTCCGCCGTCAGCGCCGTCAGCGCCGTCCCGGAGGTCCGGGCCCGGCTCACCGAGCTGCAGCGCACCATCGCCCGGAGCGCCGAGCGCGGCGTCGTCGTCGAGGGCCGGGACATCGGTACGACGGTCCTTCCCGACGCCGATCTGAAGGTCTTCCTGACCGCGTCCGCCGAGGCGCGGGCGGCCCGCCGCAGCGGCGAGCTGACCGGCAAGGAGGCCACGGACCTGGCCGCGACCCGGGAAGCGCTCGTCAAGCGGGACGCGGCCGACTCCGGCCGCAAGACCTCGCCGCTGGCCAAGGCCGCCGACGCGGACGAGGTGGACACCACCGAGCTCACCCTGGAGCAGGTCGTGGAGTGCGTCGTCACCCTCGTCGAGAAGGCCGCGCGCCGTGCGGGGCAGACGGCGTGACCACGGCGCGGACCCCGGCCGCGCGCGCGGCCACCGGCGCGCCGGCCTCGCCGGCGGGCGCGGAGGTGGGCCGCCGGATCGGCGTCGGGCTGATGTACGGCCTGTGGAAGCCGCGGGTGCTCGGCGCGTGGCGGATGCCGGCGACGGGACCGGTGGTTCTCGCCGTCAACCACTCCCACATGATCGACGGTCCGATGCTGATGGGCACCGCGCCGCGGCCGGTGCACTTCCTGATCAAGAAAGAGGCCTTCGTCGGCCCCCTGGACCCGTTCCTGCGCCGCATCGGGCAGCTCAAGGTGGACCGTACGGTGGCCGACCGGGCGGCGATCACGGGCGCTCTCGGGGTGCTGGAGCGCGGCGGGGTGCTGGGGATCTTCCCCGAAGGCACCCGCGGCGAGGGTGACTTCGCCTCGCTGCGCGCCGGGCTGGCCTACTTCGCGGTGCGTTCGCAGGCGCCGATCGTGCCGGTGGCCGTGCTCGGCAGCAAGGACCGGCCGGGGCGGCTGATACCGGCCCTGCCGCCGCTGCGCAGCCGGGTCGACGTGGTCTTCGGGGACCCGTTCCCGGCCGCGGAGGACGCGGACGGCCCGGCGAAGCGCACCCGGGCGGCCCTGGACGCGGCGACCCTGCGGATCCAGGAACGGCTCAGCGGGCATCTGGCCGAGGCCAGGCGCATCACCGGCCGCTGAGCCGGACACGACTTCTCAGGCGGGCCGCAAGAGGCCGGCCGCAGACGATGAACGAGGAAACAGACTTCATGGACGACCAGAACCACGACGGCGACGAGCACGGTGAGCTTGGCGACGCCGAGTACGCGGAGTTCATGGAGCTCGCCGCCCAGGAGGGCTTCGACCCGGAGCAGGTGGAGAGCGATCTCGCCGCAGCCGGTCACGGCCCGCTGCCGGTGCTCGCCGTCGTCGGGCGGCCGAATGTCGGCAAGTCGACGCTGGTGAACAGGATCATCGGCCGGCGTGAGGCCGTGGTGGAGGACAAGCCGGGCGTCACCCGGGACCGGGTGACGTACGAGGCCGAGTGGGCCGGGCGGCGCTTCAAGGTGGTTGACACCGGTGGCTGGGAGCAGGACGTCCTCGGCATCGACGCGTCCGTCGCCGCGCAGGCCGAGTTCGCGATCGAGGCCGCCGACGCGGTGGTCTTCGTGGTCGACTCCACGGTCGGCGCGACCGACACCGACGAGGCCGTCGTCAAGCTGCTGCGGCGGGCGGGCAAGCCCGTCGTGCTCTGCGCCAACAAGGTCGACGGCCCCTCCGGCGAGGCGGACGCCGCCGCGCTCTGGTCCCTCGGCCTCGGCGAGCCCTTCCCGGTCTCCTCGCTGCACGGGCGCGGCACCGGCGACCTGCTCGACGCGGTGCTGGAAGCGCTGCCCGAGGCACCCGCGCAGACCTTCGGGGCCGGCCTCGGCGGGCCGCGCCGGATCGCTCTCATCGGCCGGCCGAACGTCGGCAAGTCCTCGCTGCTGAACAAGGTCGCGCGCGAGGAGCGCGTGGTCGTCAACGAGCAGGCGGGCACCACCCGGGACCCGGTCGACGAGCTGATCGAACTCGGCGGCGTCACCTGGAAGTTCGTCGACACCGCGGGCATCCGCCGCCGGGTGCACCTCCAGGAGGGCGCGGACTACTACGCCTCGCTGCGCACCGCCGCCGCGCTGGAGAAGGCCGAGGTCGCGGTCGTCCTGATCGACGCCAGTGAGACCATCAGCGTCCAGGACACCCGCATCATCAGCATGGCCGTCGAGGCCGGGCGCGCCGTCGTCATCGCGTACAACAAGTGGGACACGATCGACGAGGAGCGGCGCTACTACCTGGAGCGGGAGATCGAACGGGACCTGGTGCAGGTCCGCTGGGCACCGCGGGTGAACGTCTCGGCGCTCACCGGCCGGCACATGGAGAAGCTGGTCCCCGCGATCGAGACGGCCCTCGCCGGCTGGGAGACCCGGGTCCCGACCGGGCGGCTGAACGCCTTCCTCGGCGAGATCGTCGCGTCCCACCCGCACCCGATCCGCGGCGGCAAGCAGCCCCGCATTCTGTTCGGCACCCAGGCGGGGACCCGGCCGCCGCGCTTCGTGCTGTTCGCCTCGGGCTTCCTGGAGGCGAGCTACCGCCGCTTCATCGAGCGGCGGCTGCGCGAGGAGTTCGGCTTCGAGGGGACGCCGATCCACATCTCGGTGCGGGTGCGGGAGAAGCGCGGCCGCAAGAAGTGACGGCGGGCGGCCCGGCGGACGCCAGGAGGCGCGCCGGGCCGTCCGCCGGACGCCGGTCCGGGGGCCGCGGCCGGGCCGGTGGTCTCAGGAGTGGCCCCGGTTGTCCCGGGGTCCCGGCGGCAGCGCTCTCGGGGCGTTCCGCCGGCGGTGGCGGCGCTCCGGCTCCGGTGCTCCCGGGTGGTCCCAGGCGCCGCGGGGCTCGCGGTTGCCGAACGGGGTGAATCCGAGGTCCTCCTCGCCGGATCGGTCTCCGGGCAGGGCGCGGAAGGCCCGGCGGTACTCGGAGTAGAGCGAGTCGTAGATCGGGGTCGGCGACTGCTGGCGGCCGCTGCCGCTGCCGCCGGTCGAGGCTTCGTACGCCGGGCGCATGCCGGGGATGTGGTGAGGGTACGGGAGCCGGGCTGGGGGGTCGTATGAGTGCACGTATCTGCCAACGACCCGGACGCCGGACGGATGCGGGCAGGCGTTGAAAAGGCCTGTTGAAGACGGGTTTTGCGGCGGAGTGCCGGACGGCGGGCGCGGGGGAACCGCCGAACGGGCGGTTCCCGGGGCCGAATCGGGGCGGGGGCCCGGGTCGCCGTTCATGTGCCGGCCAGCGGCATCACCGCGGCCACCAGCACGCCCGCGGCGGCGGCCTTGTCCAACGCCTCGCGCAGCACGTCCTCGTGCGACTGCTGCCCGATGGAGCCCGCGGGCGCGGCGAACACCAGCACCTGCGACGTCCGGTTGACCGCGTTGCGCCAGCCGTCGGTCACCGGCAGCGGCTGGTGAGCCTGCCACCAGGCGGCCGGTGACTCTCCGGGGGCGCCGGGCTGGAGCAGCGCGTGCAGCCGCCCCATGGCCAGCAGCACGGACCAGCCGGGGAGCACCGGGGGCTCCTGCTCGACGTCGGAGACGGGCATGAAGCCCTGCTCGATGAGGAGCGGCAGGAAGTCGTCCCCGGGACCGTCGGAGCCGGGGCGGGCGATCGGCCCGGTCGGCTCGACCACGAGCGCGGGCCGCACATCGCCGTCGACCAGCACGAGTCCGCTGGTGACACCGATCACCGCCTGCTGGGGGGCGGCCCGGACACCGGCGGGGGCGGGGACGGAGACCTGCCCGGCCGGCGGCTCCGGGGCGGGGGGAGGGGGCGCGCCCTCCTCGCCGGTGATGCTGCGGACCGCGCCCTGCAACTGCTCCTCCGCGACGGGGACGACCTGGGACGGGATGCAGCTGGCGTGGGCGAAGGCGAGCACGGCGGTCTCGTCGCCGACGAACAGCACGGTGCTGGTCCGCTCCTGCTCGGTGTCGCCGGGGGTGCGGCAGGAGGTGCAGTCGTAGCTGCCCGGGGCGTTCTCGCCGGTGAGCAGCCGGTCGGCTTCTTCGTCGCCGATCTCGGCGCGCACGTCATCGCTGACGTCGAGCAAACGCGGCACGGGGAGGCTCCTCGGTCTCGGGGATGGCGGCCGGGCTTTCCCGGCTCATAAGAGGACAACGGGCGAGCCGGGGTCGGGGTCACGCCCGGGAGCCGGGGGAGATGGGCGCCGGGCTGCCGGGGGAGGGCCGCGCGGGAATGCCGGGAGGGGCCGCGCGCAGACCGACGGGTCAGGCCTCCGGGGGGCAGCCGGGACCGGCCTCCGGGCTCCCCGTCCCCGGTCCGTACGGCGACCGGTCCCGGGTGCCGAGACCGGGTACGCACACCGGGCAGGGGTCCAGTTCCGGCAGGGCGGAGCGGCGGACCCGGAAGGCCTGGGGCACGCCGGTGACGAGCGGGCAGTCCGGACGGTGCGCCAGCGTGCCGCCGGGCACCGAGAGCAGCCCTCCCGGGGCCCCGACCGGTTCCGGCC
>NZ_WHPN01000079.1 GCF_009735685.1 Streptomyces lycii
CCAGCGCCAGGACGACCACCAGCACCAGTACGACCCACACCCACGTGCTCACGACGCCGCCCTCCCGAGACCAGCCGTCCGCCTACCCCTGGACCGTACCCGCAGGGACCGACGCCCCGGCCGTCCACCGTCCGCCGCTCCAGCCGTCCGCCGCCCCGGCCCGACCTGCCGCCGCTCCGACCTACCGCCGCTCCGTCCGCCGACCTGCCGCCGCCCCGACCTACCGCCGCCCCGGCCGTCCGCCGCCCGCCGCCCCGGCCGTCCGTCCGGCCTCGCTCCGGTCGCCCCCCGGCCTTCCCTCCTGCCCGGAACCGAACCCTCCGGCGCACGCACCCCCGTACCGGTGAAGCCTCGGGTGAGTTCCCCCACAACGGCGCCCTGCGGAGGAGCGACCAGCCAGTTCGCGCTTTACGCTCAACTGACCGCACGGCCCCCCGATCCCTCCTCCGCGCCCCATCCGGCGGGGGACTTCAAGCCCTCGGAGGTTACCGCTCCATGAAGCTCACCGTCGTCGGCTGCTCAGGGTCGTTCCCGTCCGCGGACTCGGCCTGCTCGAGCTATCTCGTCGAGGCCGACGGCTTCCGGCTGCTCCTCGACATGGGCAACGGAGCCCTCGGCGAGCTGCAGCGCCACTGCGGTCTCTACGACCTCGACGCCGTGATCCTCAGCCATCTGCACGCCGATCACTGCATCGACATGTGCGCGTACTTCGTCGCCCGCTACTACCGCTTCGAGGGCGGACGGGCCTCCGCCATCCCGGTCTACGGCCCGGAGGGCACCGAGCAGCGGCTGTCCACCGCGTACGACGACGTGCCGAGCGAGAAGTCCATGAGCGAGGTCTTCGACTTCCGCACCCTCAAGCCCGGCACGTTCGACATCGGCCCGTTCTCCGTGCGCACCGACGAGGTCAGCCACCCGGTCGAGGCGTACGGCTTCCGCATCGAGCACCGCGGCAAGGTGCTGACGTACTCCGGTGACACCGGGCCCTGTGAGGCGCTGGGCGGGCTCGCCGAGGGTGCCGACCTCTTCCTCTGCGAGTCGTCGTTCACCGACGGCAAGGAGGACGTGCCGGACCTGCATCTCAACGGCCGTCAGGCGGGGGAGCAGGCGCGGGACGCGCGGGTCGGGCGGTTGGTGCTCACGCACATCCCGCCGTGGACGGACCCCTCGGCGAACCTCCGCGACGCGGGCAAGGCCTTCGACGGCCCGGTCGAACTGGCCCGGCCCCGGGCGGTGTACGAGTTGTAGGGCCACCTCGGCGGCCGGCGGGCCGCTCCGGGGAGCACGACGGCGAACGGTTCGGTTCCGCCTCGGTGCGAGCCCGTCCGGGACACCGGACGACGCAGAACCCGGGCACCGGACGACGCAGAACCGGTGGCACCGGACGACGCAGAAGCAGAGCAGTCCTCTGGAATATTCTTCCTCCCGTGGCGGGGGATCACAGTGACCCACATCTGGCTCGCGCCGCGCTTTACGGAACCAGGGGAGACCACGGGTCGGGGGACGGCCCGGTGATGCTTCCGCCGAACCGTTGATCGGGGAGAGAGTGGACGGGCAAGCCGGGTACGACCTGTCGGGGAGTGGCGCGGAGCCGCTGGAGGGGGAGGATCCACGGCGGATCGGGCCGATCCCGTTGCTGGGCCGGCTGGGCACCGGCGGGATGGGCCGGGTCTATCTCGGGGTGCACGAGGGGCGGTTCGCGGCGGTCAAGCAGTTGCTGCCGTCGTTCGCCGCCGAGGACAAGGACTTCCTGCGGCGGTTCGGGCACGAGCTGGACAACCTCGGGCGGTTGCCGGAGGGGGCGACCGCCCCGTTGCTCGCGGGAGACCGTGACGCCCGGCCGCCGTGGTTCGCGACGGCCTACGTGCCGGGGCTGACCCTGGCCGAGGCACTGGAGGTGCACGGCGGGCCGCTGCCGGTCGAGGCGTTGTGGTTCCTGCTGCGGGAGGCGGCGGCGGGGCTGGCCGCCGTGCACGGCCTCGACATGGTGCACCGGGACGTCAAGCCGTCCAACGTGATGCTGACGTCGCACGGTGTCACCCTGATCGACTTCGGGGTGGCGCGGGCGGCCGAGCAGAGCAAGCTGACACGGACCGGGATGGTGATCGGCACTCCGGCCTACATGTCGCCCGAGCAGGCCTCGGGCCGGCCGGTGTCGACGGGTGCGGTGGACGTGTTCGCGCTCGGCTCGGTGATGGCGTACGCCGCCACGGGCACTCCGCCCTTCGGGGACGAGGCGGGTCTCGGGACGCTGTTCCGCATCGTGCACGAGGCCCCAGACCTGGCCGGGCTGCGGTCCCTCGACGGCGAACTGGCCGATGTAGTCGCGGCCTGTCTGGACAAGGACCCGGAGGGCCGGCCCACCGCCGCCGAACTGGTGGAGTCCGCGGGGCGGCACGGACCGTTCACCCGGCCGGTGTGGCCCGGGGCGGTCAGCGGCCCGCTGGCTGAGCGGGCGGCCTTCGTCGCACACGTTCCCGACGCCACGGAACTGCCCGTACCGCAGGAGCCGGAGCCCTCGGAGCCCACGGAGCCCTCGGCACCCGCCCCGGTGGTCGCCGGCGGACGTCCGGAGAAGCGTGAGCGGCGCCGTCGTACGAGGATGCTGGCCGTCGTGATCCCGGTGGTCGTGACGGGGGCGACGCTCAGCTTCACGCTGCTCCCGAACGTGCTGGACAAGCCGGGTGACGACTCCGGTGCGCTGCCCGCGGTCTCCGGGCCGGCCACCGCGTCCGGAACCGCGGACCCCACGGCCTCCGACGGCGCCTCGGCGAGCCCGGACGCCTCCGATTCCGGTGACCCCGACGACCGGGACAAGGACAAGGACAAGTCGAAGGACAAGGAGAACGACGAGGGGGACCGGGACGCCGGGGCGGGGTCCGGCGGGAGCGGTGATGCCGGCTCCGGAAGCGGTTCGGACTCCGGGGACTCCTCCGGCTCGGGCGACGGCTCGGGCTCCGGCAGTGGTTCCGGTTCCAGCGGGGTGACGTCCGGGGCGGGCGGGTCCGGCGACGGCGGCTCCGACGACGGAGGCGCCGGGTCCGGCAGCTTCATGCTGAAGAACGGTTCGAGCGGCAAGTGCCTGGCCGTCGGAGGCTATCCGTCCGTCGACGACGCCGCCTGCTCCGGCGAGTCCGCCGTCTGGCGCTTCCGGAGCACCTCGGGCGGCGCGTTCAGGATGCTCAACGTGGGGGCGGGCCGGTGCATGTGGTCCAGAAGCCAGAACGCCTGGGTCAATCACGGGCCCTGCGGCTCCGGCGCGGGGGAGGAGTGGCGGGAGGGGCCGAACGGCTCACTCCGGAGCGTGACCACGGGCGGCTGCCTCGACCTCAACACCCGGGCGTCCCGGATCGGGCTGACCACCACGACCTGCACCGGCTCCTCCTCGCAGCGGTGGACCAGGATCTGAGGGCGCACCGCCGCCCGGACCGGGCCGGCGGAGCCCTCGGGCTCCGCCGGCCCCGGGGCCGGGGACAACCGCCGCCGGGCGGTGTCGCTCCGTGTGACGCGCGTTCCTACGCCTTCGTCAGATCCTCGACCTCTTCCTCCGGTTCGCGTCCCGGAGTGGTCAGGTTGAACTTGGCGATCGCGAAGCGGAACACGGCGTAGTAGACGGCCGCGAACACCAGGCCGACCGGGATGATCAGCCATGGTTTCGTCGCGAGATGCCAGTTCAGCAGGTAGTCGATCGCACCCGCGGAGAAGGTGAAGCCGTGGTGCGCGCCGAGCGCCCAGGTCACCGCCATGGACAGCGCGGTCAGCACCGCGTGCACCGCGTACAGCAGCGGGGCGATGAACATGAACGAGAACTCGATCGGCTCGGTGATGCCGGTGACGAACGAGGTCAGGGCGAGCGACAGCATCATGCCGAGCACGGCCTTGCGGCGCTCGGGGCGGGCGGCGTGCGCGATGGCGAGAGCCGCGGCGGGCAGCCCGAACATCATGATCGGGAAGAAGCCGGTCATGAACTGGCCCGCGGTCGGGTCGCCCGCGAAGAAGCGGTTGATGTCGCCGTGCACGGCCGTGCCCGCGTCGTTGAAGGAGCCGAGTTCGAACCAGGCGACGGTGTTCACGAACTGGTGCATGCCGATCGGGATCAGCGCGCGGTTGATCAGGCCGTAGAGCCCGGCGCCCGCGGCGCCCAGCCCGGTCATCCACTCGCCGAACGCGTGGATGCCCTCCCCGATCGGGCCCCAGATCAGGCCGAACACCACACCGAACAGCGTGCCGACGAAGGCCATGATGATCGGCACCAGGCGGCGGCCGTTGAAGAAGCCGAGCCAGTCGACCAGCTTCGTACGGTGGTACCGCTGCCACAGAATGGCGGAGAGCAGACCCATCAGGATGCCGCCGAGGACGCCCGGGTCGTGGTAGACGGCGGCGGCGTCCTCACCGGCCTTGACCTGAGCCTCGCTGACCGGGAAGGCGGTCAGCACGTTCTTGTAGACCAGGAAGCCGACGAGCGCGGCCAGCGCGGTGGAGCCGTCGGCCTTCTTCGCGAAGCCGATGGCCACGCCTATGCAGAACAGCAGCGGCAGGTTGTCGAAGATCGCGCCACCGGCGGAGGCGAAGACGGCCGCGACCTTGTCCCAGCCCAGCCCGTCCGCGCCGAACACGTCCGGCTGGCCGAGACGGAGCAGGATGCCCGCGGCGGGCAGAACGGCGATCGGCAGCTGGAGGCTGCGGCCGACCTTCTGGAGACCCTGGAACAGGCCGGCGCCCCGCTTCTTTGCGGGGGCCGCGTTCTCGGTCGTCGTACTCATGGGGTTCCTATTCGGGGTCTACGGGCCTGGGGAGAGGGCCCGGCGGGGAATGGACCGGTACCGTGGTCTACACCACCCAGTGGTTTAGACCTGTTCTAACACGGTGAGGGCAGCCCGAGGAACCCCGTACCGCCCTCCCCGGGTCACAAGTGTGCATAGCTCGGCGATGGCTCCACGAACGTCACGGACGGTTCCGGGAACGGCTTCGCGGACCGCTCCGGGAACAGCTGCGGGAATGCAGCGAAAGGCCCCCGAACCCGTCCGGATTCGGGGGCCTTGGCGCGGTGGCCGAGGAGCGCGTGGGGCCTCAGGGCCGGGTGGGGTCCTTCTCCACCTCTCGCTCCAGCTCCTCCGGTTCGCGCCCCGGCGTCGGGATGTCGAACTTCGTGATCACGAAGCGGAAGACCACGTAGTAGAGCACCGCGAAGCAGGCCCCGATCGGGATGATCAGCCACGGTTTGGTCGCCAGATGCCAGTTGACGACGTAGTCGATCAGCCCGGCGGAGAAGCTGAAGCCCGCGTGCACACCCAGCGCCCAGGTCACCGCCATCGACAGCCCGGTGAGCAGCGCGTGCAGGCCGTACAGCACCGGTGCGACGAACATGAACGAGAACTCGATCGGCTCCGTCACGCCCGTGACGAGCGACGTCAGCGCCACCGACAGCATCATGCCCGTCACCGCCTTGCGGCGCTCGGGGCGGGCGCAGTGCGCGATGGCGAGGGCCGCGGCGGGCAGCCCGAACATCATGATCGGGAAGAAGCCCGACATGAACTGCCCCGCGTCCGGGTCGCCCGCGAAATAGCGCGTCAGGTCACCCTGGACGGTCTTCCCCTCCGACTCGAACTCGCCCGCCTGGAACCAGAAGAAGGTGTTCAGGAACTGGTGCATGCCGATCGGGATCAGCAGCCGGTTCGCGACCCCGAACAGACCGGCTCCCCACGCGCCCAGCCCGATGAGCTGCCGGGCGAACCAGGTCAGGCCGTCGCCCACCGGGTCCCACAGCAGCCCGAACAGCACGCCGAGAACCGTGCAGAGGAAGGCCATGATGATCGGTACGAGGCGGCGGCCGTTGAAGAAGCCGAGCCAGTCGACCAGCTTCGTACGGTGGTAGCGCTGCCAGACCACGGCCGTCAGCAGTCCGATCAGGATGCCGCCCAGCACCCCCGGATTCTGCGGCTCTCCCTCCGGCAGGTCCGCCGTGACGGACCCCTCGACCGGAAAGGCCGTCAGGATGTTGTGATACACGAGGAACCCGACGACGGCCGCCAGCGCCGTGGAGCCGTCGGCCTTCTTCGCGAAGCCGATCGCGACCCCGATGCAGAACAGCAGCGGCAGCCCGAAGGCGCCGTCCAGGATCGCCGTGCCGCCCGTCAGCAGGACCTGGGTCGCCTTCTCCCAGAAGGCGCCGCTCGCGTACGCGTCGAGCAGATTGCCCAGGCTCACCAGCAGACCGGCGGCGGGCAGCACCGCGATCGGCAGTTGCAGGCTCCGGCCGATCTTCTGGAGCCCCTGGAACAGCCCGGACGTCCACTTCTTCCGTGGCCGCCGGTCCGCGGCCGTCGCCTCCGAACTCATCGCCGTCCTCCGCTCGCTGTCCCGCTCCGGGGCCGGTCCGGGGCCCGGGCCCGGCCGGTGTCCCGCTCGGGGCGCCCGGCCCGGATGCCGGTCCGGGACACGGCCCGGCCGGCGGTTCGGACCGCGGCTCCGCGCCGTCCCGCACCGTGCCCCGCGCCGTCCCGCGCCTTCCGGTTCGCCCGGGACTTGGTCCGCGCGGCATACTGGTGTAGACCAGTCGCCGACGCGCGTGGTGTGCCGCACCCTCCGGAACGGCACCGGTGCTCGCCATCCTTCGCCAGATGGCGCACACCTGCCCGGGAAAGTGGGCCAAACGTGCGTTAGCGTGTGAAACCGGCCGACGATGCGCGGCGGACCCCCACCCGGGCCGGTCCGGGAGCGAGCCGACGCCGGCGTGCCGGGAAATGCGTGCCGACAAAGCAGGAGTGGACATGGCCAGCAAGGCTGAGAAGATCGTCGCCGGTCTCGGCGGGCTCGACAACATCGAAGAGGTCGAGGGCTGCATCACCCGCCTCCGCACCGAGGTCTCCGACCCCTCCCTGGTCGACGAGGCCGCGCTCAAGGCCGCCGGCGCGCACGGCGTCGTGAAGATGGGCACCGCGATCCAGGTCGTCATCGGCACCGACGCCGACCCGATCGCCGCCGACATCGAAGACATGATGTGACCCGCACCCCCTGAAACGAACCCCACCCCCACCCCTGGTGCGCCGCCCCCGGACCACCGCGCGCACCGCCACGGCCGAAGGCCCCGCCCCGCGCTTGCCCGCCGGAGCGGGGCCTTCGCTCCACCCGCGGGACGGGCCCCGCGCCCGCCCCGTACCGACCGATAGGGTCGGGGCATGCCTGAGAATGAGGGAGTTCGCACCGACGGCCGCACCCCCGGCCAACTCCGCCCCGTGCACATCGAACGCGGCTGGAGCAAGCACGCCGAGGGGTCCGTCCTGATCTCCTTCGGCGACACCAAGGTCTTCTGCACCGCCAGCGTCACCGAAGGCGTCCCCCGCTGGCGCAAGGGCAGCGGAGAGGGCTGGGTCACCGCCGAATACTCCATGCTGCCGCGCTCCACCAACACCCGCGGCGACCGCGAGGCCGTACGCGGCAAGATCGGCGGCCGCACCCACGAGATCTCCCGCCTCATCGGCCGCTCGCTGCGCGCCGTCATCGACTTCAAGGCCCTCGGCGAGAACACCGTCGTCCTCGACTGCGACGTCCTCCAGGCCGACGGCGGCACCCGCACCGCCGCCATCACCGGCGCCTACGTCGCCCTCGCCGACGCCATCTCCTGGGCCCAGTCCAAGAAACTCGTCAAGCACGGCCGCAAGCCGCTGACCGGCACCGTGTCCGCCGTCAGCGTCGGCATCGTCGGCGGCGTGCCGCTGCTCGACCTCTGCTACGAAGAAGACGTCACCGCCGAGACCGACATGAACGTCGTCTGCACCGGCGACGGCCGCTTCGTCGAGGTCCAGGGCACCGCCGAGGGCGAACCCTTCGCCCGCGAGGAGCTGAACAGCCTGCTCGACCTGGCCGTCACCGGCTGCGCCGAACTGGACGCCGCCCAGCGCGCGGCCCTCGCCACGGCCCTCTGACGGGCTCCGGCCGGCCACCGGCCGTCCGGAGCCGGCCCCGGACCGCCACGGCCGGAAACCGGTCGCCCCCGGGGGCGGCCGCCGGACGTCCTCGGCCGGATCGGGCTGCGGCCGTTCTCGGCCGGTTCGGTCCCCGGCCGTCGGCCGTACTCCGCCGGCCGTACTCCGCCGGCTTCCGGATGGGCACGCGGGGGAAGCCGCTCGGGTCTCAACCCGAGCGGCCCCTCCATGCGTTAATACAGATACGGACGCGCGGGACCTCCGCGCGCTCGCACACCTGGGGAGGGACCCGCTCATGGCTCCGCGTACGGCCTCGCGCCGCCGACGTACCACCGCCGCCACCACCCTGGCCGCCGCGGTCATCGCCGTACCGCTGATGACCGGATGCAGCGCCGTCGAGAAAGCCCTGGACTGCGCGTCGGCCGCCGCCACCATCACCGAGGCCGCCGCCGACCTGCAACAGGCCGCCGCCGACGCCGCCGAGAACCCGGCCGATGCCACCGAGGCACTCGACCGCATCGACCAGAACCTCGACACCCTCGGCGACAAGACCGACAACGCCGACATCGGCAAGGCCGTCGAAGACCTCAACGAGGGCGTACGGAACGCCCGGGACGCCGTCAACGACGGCAAGACCCCGGACGTCGGCCCCGTCACCGACGCCGCCGCCGAACTCAGCAAGGTCTGCTCCCCGGGCTGACCGGACCACCTCCGGCGCGGGGCCGGCATACGGGAAACCACCCGGCTCCGCGGCCCGGCCACCGCACCCGCCACCCGCCCGCTCCGCCCGTCGCACCAGGCCGGCGGCGTTCCGCACACACGGTGCCGGGCCGGTCACCCGGCCTTCGGGGAGGAGGCAGCCGTCCGGCCCGGCAGAACGGAGAGCGGCCACCCGGGAGGGCCCGGAAGCGGAGCGTGCGGACCAGGCGGGATAATCGGGCCCATGACGCGCCTGATCCTCGCCACCCGCAACGCCCACAAGGTCACCGAGCTCCGCGCGATCCTGGCCGGCGCCGGGCTCGACGTCGAGCTGGTCGGCGCCGACGCCTATCCGGAGGTGCCCGACGTCAAGGAGACCGGAGTCACCTTCGCCGAGAACGCCCTCCTCAAGGCGCACGCCCTGGCCGACGCCACCGGCCACCCTGCCGTCGCCGACGACTCCGGCCTCTGCGTCGACGTCCTCGGCGGCGCGCCCGGCATCTTCTCCGCCCGCTGGGCCGGCCGGCACGGCGACGACAAGGCCAACCTCGACCTGCTGCTGGCCCAGCTCGCCGACATCGCCGACGAGCACCGGGGCGCGTACTTCGCGTGCGCCGCCGCCCTGGCCCTGCCGGACGGCACCGAGCGGGTGGTCGAGGGCCGCCTGACCGGCACCCTCCGCCACACCCCGGCGGGCGAGGGCGGCTTCGGCTACGACCCGGTCCTCCAGCCCGACGGCGAGACGCGTACCTGCGCGGAACTGACCGCGGCGGAGAAGAACGCCATCAGCCACCGCGGAGAGGCCTTCCGCGCCCTGGCCCCGCTGGTCCGGGAACTGCTGGGCTGAGAGACAGGAAAAGGCCCGGCCGCGGGGAGCGACCGGGCCTTCCTGTGTGTGCGGCCGGTGGGACTCGAACCCACACGGGATTTCTCCCACGGCGACCTAAACGCCGCGCTTCTAACCAATTTAGCCACGGCCGCGAGCCGGTCGTCATGATACTGCGTCGCTCTCGGCCGAGTCATGGCCACGTCCGGGTGCATGGCGTCCGCCGCCCCGGCACCAGGTGCTCGTGATCGCATGGCAGTTCGGACACAGCAGACGGAGATTCTCGGCGCGGTCGTCCCGCCAGTCACCGTTGATGTGGTCGATCTCCAGCGTCATCGGGCGTCCGCGCCACTCGGGGCCCGTGCCGCACTCGGCACACCGCTCCGCTCTGCCGGTCGCCAGCAGGGCCCGCCTCAGCAGCGCCGTCCTGGTGCGGTGCCCGTCGTCACGCTGCACCAGGATTTCCTCCGGCCTCCTCACCGGCGTGGGTCCGGGCCGCCCCCGCTGATGGGCCTGCCCGAGGAAGTGCGCTGTGCTGACGCCGTCCTCGGCCACCCAGCGGCGGAACCGCGCCCGGCCCGATCCGCTTTCGGGCAGTCCCAGTCGCCGTAGCGCGCCGGCGACGGACACGGACCCGGCGACGGCCCGCCGCAGCTCCTCCGCTCGGGGACGCCGGACACCGAGGCGTCCCCGGGGCTCGCGCATGTGGGACACATCGATGCCGAAGTGGTCGAACCGGCGGAAGAGGTGGCGGCGCAGTTTGCCGTACGGCCGGACGCCGAGGAAAGCGATGACCTCGTCGATGTCCGAGCACTCGGTGGCGGCCGCGGACAGGGCTTCGCGGGTGTAGCGGGTGGGTGTGCCGCGGCCGCTCATGACGTCACGGTCCCCGGAGCGCGTGGTGCGCGAAGCGCTGCCCTGCCCTTGTTCCTGCCACGGTAGGTGTCGGTCGCGGAATGGCAGTTGGGGCAGAGCAGACGCAGGTTCTCCAGGCGGTTGTTCCACCATCTGCCGTCGATGTGGTCCACTTCGAGCGGCAGGGGCCGCCCGCGCCACACCGGTTCGGTGCCGCAGAGGGCACAGCCGTCCCTCCGGCCCGCCTCCAGCATCAGCCGCTTGAGGCGGTCGCTGTGCACCCGGCGGGTTTGGCCGGGGCCCTGCTCGACCAGGATTTCTGCCGCCGTGCGGCGACGGCCGCGCGGCGCGGGGACGCCCGCCGGCCGCCCGGTGAAGTGCGACGTGTCGATACCGAGCGCCCGCACCCGGCGGCTGATGTGCGTGTGGTTGCCTCCGACGGTTTCGAGGCCGAGCCGCCGCAGGACCTCGTTCATGTTCGCCGAGGCCGTCACCGCGGCCTCGAGGACCTCCTTGGTCCAGCGGGCTCCCTCCCGAGCGAAGTGGGAGGTGTCGATGCCCATCGATCTCATCCGGTCGTGCAGATAGCGGCGGCTCGGGCCTTTCGGGTCCACGCCCAGCTTCAGCAACGCCTCGGACAGCGTGCGCGACGAGTCCGCCGCTGCGGCGAGGCGAGCGCGGGTGTACCGGCTCGGTGGCATGACGATCCCCCCGTTCCTCCAGTCGTTCGACCGTCTGTCGCGGTCTCGAACTGGACAACGAGGGGATCGGCCGCCCGGTTACGCCACCCGGGCGGCGGAAACTCGGCGGTGGCGCGCCCGGCAGGTGTGCGGGCGGCCGGGGCGCGCGGTCAGAAGCGGGGTTCCTGGGCCTGGGACTTGACCAGGTTGACCGCTTCCTCCTTCGTCGCCACCGACGGCGGCGAGCCGGTCAGCGGTTTCTGGGCGGTCTCCTTCATGAAGGCGACCGCGACGATGCCGACCAGGGCCGCCGCCATCGAGTAGTAGGCGGGCATCATGTCGCTGCCCGTGGCGCTGATCAGGGCGGTGATCACCAGCGGGGTGGTGCCGCCGAAGATCGACGCGGAGAGGTTGTAGCCGATCGACAGGGAGCCGTAGCGGACGTCGGTCGGGAACAGCGCCGGGAGGGCCGCGGACATGGTGCCGAGGAGGCAGACCAGGGAGAGGCCGAGCATGCCCATGCCGGCGACGACGGCGATCACGCTGCCCTGCTTGACCAGCAGGAAGGAGGGGATGGAGAGGAGGAAGAAGCCGCCCATGCCGGTCATCAGGAGCGGCTTGCGGCCGAAGCGGTCGTTGAGGTGGCCGACCTGGGTGATGACGGACATCAGCACGGCCATGGTGCCGAGCAGGATCAGCAGGCTGTGCGTGTCGTCGTAGTCCAGCTCGTCGGTGAGGTACGTCGGCATGTACGACAGCAGCATGTAGTCGGTGATGTTGTACGCGCCGACGAGGCAGATGCAGAGGATGAGCGTCGGCCACTGCTGGGTGAAGATCCGGCTGACGTCCTTCTGCGGGGCGTTCTCCGAGAGGTGGGCGTAGCTCTGCTCGGCCTGCTCGGGGGTGACCTCGGCCTCGGAGTGGACGTGGGTCTTCTCGGCCTCGAGTTTCTGGAAGGCCGGGGTCTCGTCGAGCTTCATTCGGAGGTAGAGGCCGATGAGGCCGAGCGGGCCGCCGATGAGGAACGGGATGCGCCAGCCCCAGTCCTCCATGGTGGGCTGGCCGAGCCAGCCGGTGAGGACGGCGACGAGTCCGGCTGCGGCGATGTATCCGGCGAGGGTGCCGAATTCGAGGAAGCTGCCGAAGAAGCCGCGCTTCTTGTCGGGCGCGTATTCGGCGATGAAGGTGGACGCGCCGCCGTATTCGCCGCCGGTGGAGAAGCCCTGTACGAGGCGGCAGAGGATCAGCAGGACCGGGGCCCAGAGGCCGATGGTGGCGTAGCTGGGGATGAGGCCGACGCAGAAGGTGCCGGCCGCCATCAGCATCATGGTGGCGGCCAGCACCTTCTTGCGGCCGATGCGGTCGCCGAGGGGGCCGAAGAAGGTGCCGCCGAGGGGGCGGACCAGGAAGGCGACGGCGAAGGTGGCGAAGGAGGAGAGCAGCTGGGTGGTGTCGCTGCCGCCGGGGAAGAAGACCTTGCCGATGGTGACGGCGAGATAGCTGTAGATCCCGAAGTCGAACCATTCCATGGCGTTGCCGAGCGCGGCGGCTTTGACGGCCCGTTTGACGACCCGCTCGTCCGTCACCGTGATGTCGGTCCGGCGCAGTGGCGGGTTGAGCCGCCGCTGCATGGCACGGAAGAGGTTGGGGTGCCTCTTCCGTGCTTCCGGATCGGGGTCGGCTTCGGAGTTGCTGGCCGGCATGGCTCGGTTCCTCTCGCTCACAGATAATGCAGTCGGAACGCCTGCACAAAACTTCGCCGGGTAAACCGAAGACCCAGGGATCTGGGACTTTAATCACAGCATGCGGCTTTTGCGCACGGCCGGCTCGGTGCGTTCCGCCGGGCGGGTCAGCCGGAGCGGGTCAGCCGGTGCGGGTCCACAGGAGCGGGTCCCCAGGAGCCGGTCAGCCGGCCGTGATCGACAGGTCCTTGATCAGCTTGGCGACGTGGCCGGTCGCCTTGACGTTGTAGAGGGCCCGCTCGACCTTGCCGTTCTCGTCGACGACGACGGTGGAGCGGATGACGCCGGTGACGGTCTTGCCGTAGAGCTTCTTCTCGCCGAAGGCGCCGTACGCCTCGAGGACCGACTTGTCGGGGTCGCCGAGGAGGGTGACACCGAGGTTCTCCTTCTCGCGGAACTTGGCGAGCTTCTCGGGCTTGTCGGGGGAGACGCCGATGACGTCGTAACCGGCTCCGGCCAGGAGTTCGAGGTTGTCGGTGAAGTCGCAGGCCTGCTTGGTGCAGCCGGGCGTGAGGGCGGCCGGGTAGAAGTAGACGATGACCTTGCGGCCCGCGTGGTCGGCGAGGGAGACCTGCTTGCCGTCGGCGTCGGGCAGGGTGAAGGCCGGGGCGGTGTCGCCGGGCTGGAGTCGCTCGCTCATGGGTTCTCCTCGCTTGGGTGCGGACCGCCTCGCGGTGCGGACTGCTGTCCGGGGCGGGCCGCGGTTTTCGGGTGCGTAGCAGAGATTAGCCGTGGCGATCCCGCCGCCGCGGGGGTGCCGTGGGGCAAGCCGGGGCACGAGCTGACAGACTGTCCACCATCGCCGTTGCGCGGGGCCGGTCAGGGCATACGGACCGTACGCAGCGGGAGGTACGACATTCGAGACGACGGAGGCAGCGCGGTGTCGGAAGCCGAAGCCAGGACCCCGGCGCAGATCGAGGCGGACATCGCCCGCAGGCGCCAGGAGCTCGCCGTGACGCTCGACGAGATCGCGGTGCGGGTGCACCCGAAGACGATCGTCGGCGACGCGAAGGCGAAGGCCGCGTCGGCCGTCGACCGTACGGCGGGCCGCGCCTATGTGGCGGTGAACCGCGCGGTGACCGATGTCCGGAGCCAGTTCGTGGCGGAGGACGGGTCGCCGAGGCTGGAGCGGATCGTGCCCGTGGCGGTGGCCGCGGCCGCCGTGGTGGGGCTGCTGACGGTGGTGGCGGGGCGGCGGGATTCCGCCCCGTCGGGCCGCGGGCGTTTCCGGCGCGGCTGAGCCGCCCGGGCGTGGCTGGTCCCCCGGGCCGCGCGGCCGGGGCGGGCCCCGGAAGGCTCCGGTACCGGCTTTCTTGAAGGGGCGGGTCCGTTCCGGGGGTTCCGGCACGGGCTCTCCGCCGAGGGCCCGCGTTCGGCCCGGGAGGGCCCGGATCCGGTTTTCGGAGAGGCCCCCGGGTCCGCTTCTCCGAGAGGCCCGGTACCGGATTCTCCGAGAGGCCCCGACGCCGGTCCGCCGTGGGAATCGGGCGCCGCTCAGGGGAGGTCCGGGTCCGTCCCGGAGTTTCCCGGCGCGGGCCCTCCGGAAAGCCTCGGGCCCGGTCCTCCGGGAAACCCGGGTCCGGTCGGCGGCGTCCCTCCGGGGAACCCGGGTCCGGTCGGCGGCGTCCCTCCGGGAAACCCGGGTCCGGTCGGCGGCGCTCCTCCGTGACCGCTGCCCCTGTGACCGCTCCCCGTGAGGCCGCCCCCGTGAAGCCGCGGGTCCGCCGGGCCGGGTACCGTCGTGGCGTGAGCCAGAACGCTACGCATGACAAGCTTCCCATCCGCATGCTGCACGACCGGGTGCTGGTCCGGACCGACATCCCGGAGGGCGAGCGCCGTTCGAGCGGCGGCATCGTGATCCCGGCGACGGCGGCGGTCGGCCGCCGGCTGGACTGGGCCGAGGTGGTGGCGGTGGGGCAGAACGTCCGCACCGTCGAGCCGGGGGACCGGGTGCTGTACGACCCGGAGGACCGGGCGGAGGTCGAGGTCCGCGGGGTGGCGTACGTGCTGATGCGGGAGCGGGATCTGCACGCGGTCGCGGCGGAGCGGCTGGAGGGCTCGGAGGACTCGACGGGCCTGTATCTGTGAGGTCCGCGGGCGTCTGACGCCGGTGTCGTGAGGGTGGTGACGGCCGTCACCACCCTCTTTCGTGTCTTTTGCTAGCGTGGGGACATCCCGACGAGACGCGCCGTACCGGGTCACGCAAAGACGACGCACCCCCTGAGAGAACACGTTCCCGGAGGTGTCGTCATGGCCTGGATTCTGCTGCTGGTGGCCGGTCTGCTGGAGGTCGGTTGGTCGGTGGGGCTCGCTTACACGCAGGGTTTCACCCGGTTGTGGCCGAGCGTGGTCACGGTGGCGGGGATGGCGGCGAGCATGTTCCTGCTGGCGCAGGCGGTGCGGACGCTGCCGGTCGGCACGGCGTACGGGGTGTGGGTCGGCATCGGCGCGGCCGGTGCGGCGGTCTACGGCATGGTGGTGCTCGGCGAGCCGGCGACCGCCGCCCGGATCTTCTTCATCGCGCTGCTGCTGGTGGCCGTGGTCGGGCTGAAGGCGACCTCGGGCCACTGAGCCCGCCGTGCCCCCGCTCTCTCCGCCGTGAGGTCATCCCCCGCGCGGCCCCGGGGGTTCGCTGGGTCCGCCGTCGTCGCCGCCGATGTCCCCGCCGCCGGTGTCGCCTCCCGTGTCGCCGCCCCCGGTGTCCGCCCCGCCGTCGGTGCCCCCGTCGTCCCCGCCGCCGGTGTCGCCCCCGGTGTCGCCGCCCCCGGTGTCCGTGCCGCCGTCGTCGCCGGGCGGTTCGGTGGTGCCGGGGTCGGTGGGTTCGTCGGTGCCGGGCTCCTCCGGCTCCTCGGGTGCGCCGGTCCCGTCCTCGTCGCCGGTGGTGCCGCCGGTCGCGTCCGGGTCGCCGGGCTCCGCGGAGCCGCCGGGGTCGGGGCGGTCGGCGCCCTCCATGATGTCGAGGTCGAAGTCCTCGGCGGGGCTGCCCTCCAGGGCGGCGGCGGTGTACTGGCCCCAGATCTGCGCGGGGTAGCCGCCGCCGTTGATCCGGGCCATGCCGGTCGCCCCGTACAGGGGTTTCTGCACGCCGGTCTTCGAGTCCTGGCCCATCACCGCGACGACGGTCGCCAGGTCGGGGGTGTAGCCGGCGAACCAGGCGGCGCGGTCCTCCTCGGCGGTGCCCGTCTTGCCCGCGGCCGGCCGGCCCGCGGAGCCGGCGGCGGTGCCGGTGCCGCTCTCGACGACGCCGCGCAGCACGTCGGTGGTGGTGTCGGCGGCCTCCCGGCTGATGGCCTGCTCGGACTTGCGCTTCGGCAGGTCGACCTTCTCCTCGCCGCGGGTGATCTCGGTGACGAGGACGTGGTCGCTGTGCTCGCCGTGGTTGGCGAGGGTGGCGTACGCCTCGGCCATGTCGAGCGGGCTGGCGGTGGCGACGCCGAGGGCCACGGACGGGTCGGGCGTGAGGTCCGGGGTCTCCTTCGGGACGCCGAGGTCGACGGCGGTGTCGCGGACCTCGGTGGGGCCGACGTCCTGGGCCAGCTGGGCGTAGACGGCGTTCACGGACTTGTCGGTGGCCTCGCTGACGGTGATCCGGCCGTACGAGCGGTCGTCCTCGTTCTCGGGCTGGTAGCCGGTGGGGCCGCCGTCGCCCTGGACCATGCGGCCGCTGGTGCCGTCGTACACGGTGTTCGGGGTGATGGGGCGGCCGTCGAGGGTGGTGGAGTCGTTCTCCACGGCGGCGGCGAGCACGAACGGTTTGAAGGTGGAGCCGACCTGGTAGTCGCGGCGGGTGGCGTTGTTGACGTATTGCTCGGTGTAGTCGACGCCGCCGTAGAGGGCGACCACCTTGCCCGTCTCCGGGTCGACGGAGGCGCCTCCCGCGCGAACGTACTTGTCGGTCTCGCGCTCCTTTTTGTCGAGCTTGGACAGCAACTGTTCGTCGACGGCTTCGACGAAGGCGTTCTGCCGCTTCTTGTCGATGGTCGTGGTGATGCGGTGGCCGCCGGCGGCGAGCGTCTGCTCGTCGAGGATGCCGCGGCCGGTGATGTGGTTCTTGACCGCCTCGACGAGGTAGCCGCGCTGGCCGCTCATGCCGGAGGAGGGCCGGCCGTCGACGGGGTCGGGGAAGGTCATCCGGTCGCGTTCGGCCTGGCTGAGCCAGCCTTCCTTGACCATGCCGTCGAGGACGTAGCCCCAGCGGTCGTGGGCGCGCTCCTCGTTCTCCGGGTGGACGGCGACGTCGTAGTAGCCGGGGGCGTTGAGCAGGGCGGCGAGATAGGCGCCCTCGGCGGTGGTGAGGTCCTCGACGTGCTTCTTGTAGTAGGCGTGCGCGGCGGCCTGGATGCCGTAGGCGTGGCGGCCGAAGTAGCTGGTGTTGAGATAGCCCTCGAGGATCTCGTCCTTGCTCTTCTCGCGGTCGAGTTTGATCGCGATGAAGAATTCCTTGGCCTTGCGGGTGACGGTCTGCTCCTGCGCCAGGTAGTAGTTCTTGACGTACTGCTGGGTGATGGTGGAGCCGGACTGCTTGCCCTTGCCGGTGACGGTGTTCCAGGCGCCGCGGATCATGGCCTGCGGGTCGACGGCGGACTCGGTGTGGAAGTCGCGGTCCTCGGCGGAGAGAACGGCGTTGCGGACGCGCTCGGGGACGCGTTCGAGGCTGACGTTCTCCCGGTTGATGTCGCCGTCCGTGGCGAGCTGGGAGCCGTCGGAGTAGAGGTAGACATTGCCCTGCTGGAGGGCGGCGGCGTTGGCGGGCGGGATGTCGACCAGCAGATAGCCCGCCACGATGCCGCCGCTGACGAGGAGGACGAACAGCAGCGCCGCGCCGAGCACCATCCGCCAGGTGGGCACGAACCTGCGCAGCCCGGTGCGCCGGGGACGCCGTGGCTCGTCGTCCTCCCGGGGCTCCCAACCGGGCTCTTCCTGCTGTCGCGGCTCGTCGCTCATATGTCCAGGGACTCCTCGGGCGCCGCGAATGGTTGTGCGGCGTCGTGCTGGCGGGCTGGCGTTCATCCGACTTACGTCACACAGGAAACTGTCGCATCATCAGTCCCGCGCCACGCGTCTGGCACGCACCTCTGATGCCCCGGTCACGGGCCGAATAGCCCTCACCCGCCACTCCCCGGGGTGACCGGCCGGGACAAAATCATTCGCGGCGCGTCCTCCGCACGGGCTAGGGTCGTGCGCTTTCGGACCGTCCGGAGCGGGCGGCACGGCAACTGCACGGTTCCGGCACGGAACGGCCACGGAACCGGCGCGGGAACAGCGGGGAGGGGACGGACGGATGCGGCTGTACGCGGCCGTCGCCGTGAGCACGTTCCGGCGGTACACGACCTACCGGGTGGCGACCGCCGCGGGCGTCTTCACGAACACCGTGTTCGGCTTCATCCTCGCCTACACGTACATCGCGCTCTGGGAGCAGCGGGAGGGCCTGGGCGGCTACGACCTGCCGGAGGCGCTGACGTACGTCTGGATGGGCCAGGCGCTGCTGATGACGATGGCGATGATGGGCGGCGGCTTCGAGGACGAACTGATCGAACGCATCCGTACGGGTGACGTCGCCGTCGACCTCTACCGGCCGGCCGACCTCCAGCTCTGGTGGCTCGCCTCCGACCTGGGGCGGGCGGCCTTCCACATCCTGGGGCGCGGCGTGCTGCCGATGCTGGCCGGCGCTCTGGCCTTCGAGCTGGCGGTCCCCCGGGACCCGCTGGTCTGGGCGGCGACTCTGGGCGCGGTGCTGCTCGGGGTGGTCGTCAGCTTCGCGATCCGCTATCTCGTGGTGCTCTCGGCCTTCTGGCTGCTGGACGGGCAGGGCGTGTCGCAGATCGTGGCGCTGGCCGGGATGTTCTTCTCCGGGATGCTGCTGCCGCTGACGGTCTTCCCGGGCCTGCTCGGAACGGTCGCGCAGGCCCTGCCGTGGGCGTCGGCGCTCCAGATCCCGGCGGACGTCTTCCTCGGCAAGTACCCGGGCGCGGAGCTGGCCGGGGCGTACGCGTTCCAGGGCGGCTGGGCGCTGGCGCTGCTGGCGGCGGGCCGGGCGCTGCAGTCGGTGGCGACGCGGAAGGTGGTGGTCCAGGGTGGCTGAGGCGGCCGGCGTCCGCACGGAACGCCCGGGACGGGGACCGGCCGGTGCCCCCGCGGACCCCACCGGACCCGGTGACCGGGGCGCCGAACCGTGGCGCTGGGTCACGGGCCTGCGGGCGTACGGGCTCATCGTCGCGATGTGGGTGCGCTCGGCCATGGCGTACCGGGTGTCCTTCGTCCTCACGGCGCTCGGCAACTTCTCGGTGACGGCACTCGACTTCGTCGCGATCCTGCTGATGTTCGCGCACGTCGACGCGCTCGGCGGCTACACGCTGCCCGAGATCGCCTTCCTCTACGGCACCTCGGGCGTCGCGTTCGGCCTGGCCGACCTGGCGCTCGGCAGCATGGACCGGCTCGGCCGGCGGGTCCGCGACGGCACCCTGGACACCATGCTGGTCCGTCCCGCCCCGATGCTGGCGCAGGTCGCCGCCGACCGCTTCGCGCTGCGCCGCGTCGGCCGGGTCGCGCAGGGCCTGCTGGTGCTGATCTGGGCGCTGGCCGCGCTGGACGTCGACTGGACACCGGTGAAACTGGTGCTGCTGCCGGTGATGCTGCTGAGCGGCGGTGTCATCTTCACGGCGGTCTTCGTGGCGGGCGGCGCCTTCCAGTTCTGGGCGCAGGACGCGTCGCAGGTGCAGAACTCGTTCACGTACGGCGGCGCCACCCTGCTCCAGTACCCGCCGACCGTCTTCGCCCGGGACCTGGTGCGCGGGGTGACCTTCGTCGTCCCGCTGGCCTTCGTCAACTGGCTGCCGGCGCTGCACATCCTCGGCCGCGAGGATCCGCTGGGCCTTCCCGGCTGGGTGGACTTCCTGCCGCCGGTGGTGGCGCTGGTGTGCTGTGCCCTGGCGGGCCTGGTGTGGCGGGCGGGGCTGCGGTCGTACCGGAGTACGGGGAGCTGAGCCGTCAGTCCGTGCCGGGGCCGCCGCGGCGGGCCTCCGGCGCGGCGGCCGGGTCCGGCTCCGGGGCGGTCGGCGGCGCGGCTGCCGGGTCCGGCTCGCGGCCCGGTTCGGGGACGGTTCCCCGGCCGGGTGCCGGGCTCGTGCCGGGGCGGGGTTCCTGGTCCGGTTCCGGGCTCGTGCCGTGGCCGGATCCCTCGTCCGGTCCCGGGGTTTCGTGCCACTGCGGGACCTCGCTCCATTCGTCGAAGGAGCGTGCCACGAGGACATCGGTGGAGGAGTGGGCGATCACGGACAGCACGATGGTCAGCGCCACCAGATGGAAGATCTTGTCGGCCTCGGCGATGCCGGACTCCAGGACCAGCAGGGCGTAGACGACGGACGCGAAGCCCTTGGGGCCGAACCACATCGCGGCCAGCTGCTCGCGTCGCGACAGGCGGGAGCGCAGAAACGCGACGGCCAGGGCCGCGGGCCGGACCACGACCAGGGCGAGCACCGCGAAGACCCAGCCCTGCCAGGGGATGTCGCCGAGGAACTCCAGCGAGATCAGCGCCCCGAAGACGAGCAGGGCGGCGAGCTTCAGCAGTTCGGCCACCAGCTCGCCGAACTTGTCGAACGCCTTGCGCTGCGCGGGTCCGAAGGTCGCCACGGTGACGCCCGCGGCGAACGCGGCGAGGAAGAGATTGCCGTGCACGGCCTGCGCCAGCCCCAGCACCACCAGCCCGATGGCGAAGGCGTTCAGCGGCTCGTACGCGGTGGAGGCGGCGAAGTAGCGGCTCTTCTCCAGCCTGATGGCGAGCCAGGGCACGCCCACCCCGATCGCCACGCCGAGGGCGAGTTCCAGGGCGAGGTCGTCCAGGTGCAGGTCCCCGGAGCCCTGGGAGACGGCCAGGAAGAGGATGACGAACGGCAGGGCCAGACCGTCGTTGACGCCCGACTCCACGTTCAGCAGGTGGCGCAGGCGCGCGGGCACCTTGTCGTTGCCGACCAGGGCGGCGGCGAAGACGGGGTCGGTGGGGGCCAGCACCGCGCCGATCAGCAGGGACTCGGGCCAGGGCAGGCCGACGACGTAGTGGGCGAGGAGCGCGGTGACGCCCAGGGTGAGGGGCAGGCCCCAGCCCAGTGCCCGGCCGGGTAGCCGCCAGGCGGAGCGCAGGTCGGACCAGCCGGCGTGCATGCCGTCGGTGAACAGCACCGCGAACAGGGCCAGTTCGGCGAGCACGCCGAGAATGGGCGAGTCCGGGTGCAGGTGCAGCACCCCCGTGGTCTCCTCGCCCAGCAGGAATCCGGCGACCAGGAAGAGCGCCGCGGTCGACAGGACGGTGCGGTGGGCCAGGCTCGACACCAGTACGGCGAGCAGCAGCACCAGGGCGAAGGCGAGCAGCACGGAGGATCACCCTTCGGA
>NZ_WHPN01000080.1 GCF_009735685.1 Streptomyces lycii
AACTCGTCGTCGCCCTCCTCGCCGTCCTCAAAGCAGGCGCCGCCTACGTCCCCCTCGACCCCGACTACCCCGCCGACCGGCTCGCGTTCCTGCTGGACGACGCCGCACCGTCGATGGTCCTCACCGCCGCCTCCGTGGCCGGGGACATCCCGGGACGGGGCATTCCGCGGCTTCTCCTCGACGACCCGGCCACCCTGGCCGCGCTCGCGGAACAACCGTCCGGGGATCTCACGGACGCCGACCGTCCCGCCCCTCTGCGCCCCGGGCATCCCGCCTACGTCATCCACACCTCCGGCTCCACCGGGCGCCCGAAGGGAGCGGTGGTTCCGCACAGCAATGTGGTGCGGCTCTTCCGGGAGACGGAGCACTGGTTCCGCTTCGGCCCCCGGGACGTCTGGACCTGGTTCCACTCCTTCGCCTTCGACTTCTCCGTATGGGAGCTGTGGGGAGCGCTGCTGTACGGCGGGCGGCTGGTCGGCGTGCCCTTCGAGGTCAGCCGGTCCCCGGCGGAGTTCCTCGCACTGCTGGTGCGCGAGCGGGTGACCGTGCTCAGCCAGACGCCCTCCGCGTTCTACCAGCTGGTCCGCGCGGACGAGGAGAACCCGCGGGCCGGACGGGAACTGTCGCTGCGCACCGTCGTCCTCGGCGGCGAGGCCCTCGACCCGGCGCGGCTCGCCCCCTGGTACGCCCGCCACGCGGACGACGCCCCGACGCTGGTCAACATGTACGGCATCACCGAGACGACCGTGCACGTCAGTCACCGCCCGCTGACGGCGGCCGACTCCGCGGCGGCCGCGCCCGCGAGCCCGATCGGCCGGGGCATCCCCGGCCTGGGCGTGTACGTGCTGGACGGGGCGTTGCGTCCGGTACCGCCGGGCGTACCCGGAGAGATGTACATCACCGG
>NZ_WHPN01000081.1 GCF_009735685.1 Streptomyces lycii
GCCTCGCCGCGTTCGCCGACGTCCGCAACCTGTCGCTGCTCGGCGTCCTGGCGGCCCTCGTCGTGGTCGGCGCGCTGACCCGGCCCGAGCAGTTCATGTCCGCCGAGAACCTGCGGCTCGTCCTCACCCAGGCCTCCGTCATCGGCGTCGTCACCGTGGGCGTCACGCTCGTCATCATCAGCGGCGGCATCGACCTGTCGGTGGGCGCGATCGTCGCGCTCGCCTCGGTGTGGGCGACGACGCTGGCGACGCAGGAGTTCGGCCTGACCGGCATCCTGTTCTGCGCGGTTTTCGTCGGCCTCGGCTGCGGCCTGGTCAACGGGATGCTGATCGCGTACGGCGGCATGGTGCCGTTCATCGCGACCCTGGCGATGCTCGCCTCGGCCCGCGGACTCGCGCTCCTGCTCAGCGACGGCAAGACGCAGGTCGTCCGGGTCGACGCGGTGCTGGACCTGGGCCTGCCCGGCTCGTACGTGCTCGGCATTCCGCCGCTGGTGCTGGTGTTCGCGGCGGTCACCGTCATCGGCTGGCTGGTGCTCAACCGCACCACGTTCGGCCGCCGCACCGTGGCCGTCGGCGGCAACCCGGAGGCGGCCCGGCTCGCCGGCATCGACGTCAAGCGGCAGCGGCTGCTGCTCTACCTGATCTCCGGGCTGTGCTGCGGAGTCGCCGCGTTCCTGCTGATCGTCCTCACCGGCTCCGGACAGAACACCAACGGCAATCTCTACGAGCTCGACGCCATCGCAGCGGCCATCATCGGCGGCACGCTGCTGAGCGGCGGCCGGGGCACCATCGTGGGTTCCGTCCTCGGTGTCCTGGTGTTCACCACCATCACCAACCTGTTCGCCCTCAACAACCTGCAGAGCGACGTCCAGCAGATCGCCAAGGGCGCGATCATCGTCGCGGCCGTCCTGATCCAGAACCGCACGGCGCGCGGCTCGGGCGGTTAGCGCGCCGTTCCGTACGGCCGCGACGCGCCTGCCGTCCGCCCGCCGCCGCACCCGCCGGTCGGCACCCGCCCGCGAGTTCCGGGGCGGGCCCGCAAGCCCGCCGAGCCCGCCGAGCCGGCACCAAGCCCGCAAGCCCCCAAGCCCGTAAGCCCGTAAGCCCGTAAGCCCGTAAGCCAGCGAAGGGTTGTCCGTCATGACTCCACCGGTCCCCAGCCGCAGAGGTCTCCTCTTCGGCACCGCCGCCGTCTCCGCCGGCGCGTTCCTCACCGCCTGCACCAGCAACGAGAGCAACGACACCAAGGACGCCGCCCAGGAGCCCGCGGGCGGCGCCGACGACAAGCCCGGCAAGGCCGTCACCATCGGCTACGCCGGTCCGCAGGCCGACCACGGCTGGCTCAACGCCGTCAACGAGCAGGCCACCGAGCGGGCGAAGAGTTACGAGGACGTCACCCTGGAGACCACCGAGGGCTCCAACGACACGGCCCAGCAGATCGGCCAGATCGAGACGCTGATCAACAAGAAGGTCGACGTCCTGGTGATCCTCCCGGCCGACGGCAAGGCCCTCACCCAGGTCGGGCTGAAGGCCATGAAGGCCGGCATCCCCGTCGTCAACCTCGACCGCATCTTCGACTCCCAGCAGGCCTACCGCTGCTGGATCGGCGGCGACAACTACGGCATGGGCCTCAACGCCGGCCGCTACATCGGCGAGCAGCTCAAGGACAAGAAGAACGCCAAGGTCGTCGAACTCGCCGGGCTCGACAACCTGGAGCTGACCCGGCAGCGCACCAAGGGCTTCGACGACGCCCTGAAGAACTACCCCAACATCAAGAAGGTCGCGCGGCAGGCCGCGGAGTTCACCGTCGAGTCCGGCCAGGCCAAGATGGCGCAGCTGCTCCAGGCCCAGTCGTCCTTCGACGCGCTGTGGAACCACGACGACGATCAGGGCGTCGGCGCGGAGCGGGCCATCAAGCAGGCCGGGCGCGACGAGTTCATCATGGTCGGCGGCGCCGGTTCGAAGGCCGTCATGGACGCCATCAAGGCCGACGACAGCGTCATCAAGGCCACCGTGCTCTACCCGCCGACGATGGCCGCCTCCGCGATCGACCTGGCCCGCGCGCTGGGCCAGGGCAAGGGCGTCGGCGGCCTCGCCGAGCTGGAGATCCCCGCCTCGCTGACGCTCTACTCGGCCGTCGTCACCAAGGACAACGTCGACGAATACCTGCCGACCGGCTTCAACTGACCGATCCCGCGAAGCGGGGATCCCGCCTGGCGGGAGGCGCGCGCACGCCTTGACCACAGCGTGACGACGACGAGGAGGTCCCATGGGTTCCATGGACGAGAGCGACAACGAGAACACCTCACCGACCCTGGGTGTGGGCATGGTGGGATACGCCTTCATGGGCGCGGCCCACTCCCAGGGCTGGCGCACCGCCGGCCGGGTCTTCGACCTGCCGCTGGCCCCGGTGATGGCCGCGGTCTGCGGCCGCGACCCCGTCGCCGTACGGGCCGCGGCGCGGCAGCACGGCTGGGCGGCGGCCGAGACCGACTGGCGGGCTCTCGTCGCCCGTGACGACGTGCAGCTCGTCGACATCTGCACACCGGGGGACAGCCACGCGGAGATCGCGATCGCCGCGCTGGAGGCCGGCAAGCACGTGCTGTGCGAGAAGCCGCTGGCGAACACGGTCGCGGAGGCGGAGGCCATGGTGGCCGCCGCCCACGCCGCACGGGAGCGCGGGCAGCTGGCCATGGTCGGTTTCAACTACCGGCGGGTGCCGGCCCTGGCGCTCGCCCGCCGCATGATCGCGGAGGGCCGGATCGGCGCCCTGCGGCACGTACGGGTGACGTATCTCCAGGACTGGCTGACCGATCCGGGCGCGCCGCTCGTCTGGCGGCTCCAGCGCGAGCACGCGGGCTCGGGGGCGCTCGGCGACCTGGGCGCGCACGCCGTCGACATCGCGCAGCATCTGGCGGGGGAGCCCCTGGTGGGCGTCTCGGCGCTCACCGAGACCTTCGTGAAGGAACGGCCGCTGCCGGGCGGCGCCGGGCACGGCCTGGCCGCCGCGCCGGACGGGGGAGCGGCGCGCGGCCTGGTGACGGTCGACGACGCGGCCGTCTTCACCGGCCGGCTGGCGTCCGGGGCCCTCGCGGCCTTCGAGGTGACCCGGGTCGCCGCGGGCCGCAAGAACGCCCTGCGGATCGAGCTGAACGGCGAGCTGGGCTCTCTCGCCTTCGACCTGGAACGGCTCAACGAGCTGTCGTTCCACGACCACACCGAGGACGCCTCCGTGTCCGGCTTCCGGCGGATCCTCGCCACCGAGCCGGGCCACCCGTATCTGGAGGCCTGGTGGCCGCCCGGCCACGGCCTCGGCTACGAGCACACCTTCGTCCACCAGGTCCGCGACCTGGTGCACGCGGTCGCCGAGGGCACCGAGCCCGCGCCGTCCTTCGAGGACGGGCTCCAGGTGCAGCGGGTGCTCGCCGCCGTCGAGGAGAGCGCCGAGAAGAACGCCCTGTACACGGCCGTGCCGCCGGTGTCCCCGGCCGTCACCGCCCTGGCCTGAGGAGGACCGCATGCCCCGACCCTTCACCCTGTTCACCGGCCAGTGGGCGGACCTGCCGCTGGAGGAGGTCTGCCGGCACGCCCGCGACTTCGGCTACGACGGGCTGGAACTCGCCTGCTGGGGCGACCACTTCGAGGTGGACAAGGCGCTGAACGAGCCCGGCTATCTCGAGGGCCGCCACCAGCTGCTGGAGAAGTACGGCCTGAAGTGCTACGCCATCTCCAACCACCTCGTCGGCCAGGCCGTCTGCGACCATCCGATCGACGAGCGCCACCAGGCCATCCTCCCTGCCCGCATCTGGGGCGACGGCGAGCCCGAGGGCGTACGGCGGCGGGCGGCGGCCGAGATCGCCGACACCGCCCGCGCGGCCGCCGCCTTCGGAGTCCGCACGGTCATCGGTTTCACCGGCTCCTCGATCTGGCACCTGGTCGCGATGTTCCCGCCGGTGCCGCCGCACATGATCGAGCGCGGCTACGAGGACTTCGCGGAGCGCTGGAACCCGATCCTCGACGTCTTCGACGCTGAGGGCGTCCGCTTCGCGCACGAGGTCCACCCCAGCGAGATCGCCTACGACTACTGGACCACCCACCGCGCCCTGGAGGCCGTCGGCCACCGCCCCGCCTTCGGCCTCAACTTCGACCCGAGCCACTTCGTCTGGCAGGACCTCGACCCGGTCGGCTTCCTCTACGACTTCCGTGACCGGATCTACCACGTCGACTGCAAGGAGGCCCGCAAGCGCCTCGACGGCCGCAACGGCCGCCTCGGCTCCCACCTCCCGTGGGGCGACCCGCGGCGCGGCTGGGACTTCGTCTCGGCGGGGCACGGCGACGTGCCCTGGGAGGACGTCTTCCGGATGCTGCGGTCGATCGACTACGAGGGCCCGGTCTCGGTCGAGTGGGAGGACGCGGGCATGGACCGCCTGACGGGCGCACCGGAGGCGCTGCGGCGGCTGAAGGCGTACGACTTCGACCCGCCGAGCGCGTCGTTCGACGCGGCCTTCGGCGGCGGCGAGGACTGACCGGCCCGCCGCGCACGGTCACCGGGTCCCGCCCGGCGGTTCCAGGCCGCCGGGCGGGACCCGGCGCGTGCCCGGGGCGGGTCCGGTCCGTGCCCGCGGCGAACCGGTGCCGCACGAACGAGTGCCGCGCTCCGTTCTCCACACCCCGATCGTCACGCCCGGTGACACCGTGTCACCGGGGCGCCGGGTCATACAGCTCGGCTGTAGGGGGTCTCCGGCGTGACGTACGGGCGGCGCGGGGGAGTTGGACCGGTATGCACACCACAAGGCGGCAGCGGCGGCGGAACGCGTCGGCCCTGCGGATGATCGGACGGCAACCGGCCCGCTTCCGGGAGACGGCGGGACTGACCCAGCGGGCGCTCGCGGAGGAGTTCCACCTCGCCGAGGTGACCGTCGCCTCCATCGAACAGGGCCGCCGGGCCCTCAAGTACGACCTCGCCGAACGCCTCGACGAACGACTCGGCACCAAGGGCGTGCTGGCCATCGCGGTCGACAACATGCCCGAAGCTACAGCGGCGACGAGGGCGGCCAGTGCCTCGAAGTGGCCTACGGCCGGGTGGCCGGCGAGGTCGTGGTCCGCGTCCGTGACTCCAAGAACCCCGGCGGCCCGCGGCTCGCGCTCTCCGCCCCGGCCTGGCAGGCCTTCACCGCAAACCTGCGCTGACCTGCCGGGGCGAAGGCGTGGCGCGCGGGCAACCGGTTCCGTTCAGCTGCCGGTGAGGGAAATCCTTCCCGCGTGCAGGCGTCCGTCGCCGCCGTCGAAGTACACCCGGTCGCCGTCGACGGCCGCGTCGGGGTCGCCGGACGACAGGCGTGTCCCGGCCGGTGCCCCGGTGCGTGCGTCCGCGGCGTGCAGGGCGCCGGCCTTGGTGCTGAAGAGCACCGCGCCGTCCAGCAGACCGTGCAGCTCGGGGTCGCGTTCGGTCCGCTCGGTCCACAGCGGTTTGCCGGAGCCGGCGTCTACCGCGCGTACGGACCCGGTTTCGTATTCGCTGGTGACGCCGCCGAGGCCGCCGTACACGACGCCGTCCGCGACCATGAGCGGTTCGAGCCACTGCCTCACGGACTCGGTGTCCGCGTCGTGGGTCCACAGTCTCGTGCCCCGCCGGGCGTCGACGGCGTGGAGGACACCGCGGTCGTCGCCGAAGTAGACCGTGCCGTCCGACACGGTGATCGCCGACACCTCGCCCCCGTAGTGCCGGCTCGCGCTCGCCCGGTACCGCCACAGCTGATCCCCCGTGTCCCCGTCCCAGGCGTGGAAGTAGGTGCCGTCGGTCTCCCGCACCCCGCCGTAGAGGACCCCGTCCACGACCGTGAGCGCGCCGGACAGAATCGGCTCGACCGGCCGGCTCCACTTCAGCCGCCCCGTGGCGGCGTCCAGGGCGGACACGGCGTAGGTGCCGTACTTCTCGGAGCCCTCGGGCGGGTGGTACATCGTGTTGACATAAACGGTTCCGTCGGCCACGACGACCCGCAGGTAGAGGTTGAACGTCGTGCCGGGCCGGGCGTGGGTCTCGGCGTCCACGCTCCAGACCCGCTCGCCGCCGTCCGGGGCGATGCCGTGGATCGTGCCCTCGCTGCTGGAGGCCACCACCACACCGTCGCTCACGCCCTCCAAGGACGACACGCCCCCCTCGTCGTACGTCCACGTGGTGTCGCCGTCGGCGGCGTCCACCGCGTGCAGCAGGCCGTCGTCCTCGCCGACCACCGTGCCGTCGGCGACCACCGGCTGCCAGAGGTCCGTGTCGGACGCCCACTGCTCCCGCACCACCGGCTTTCTCGCGGTGGCCGTGGGGCTGCCGGTGCTTTCGGTGCCGTTGCCGCCGCCCGGCGGGCCGGAGAAGGCGCGGGGCAGGAGCAGGCCCGCCACAACGGCCAGGACGACGAGGGTGCC
>NZ_WHPN01000082.1 GCF_009735685.1 Streptomyces lycii
AGCCCGAGCCGCGTGCCGAACGCCTCGAAGCCCAGCACCGACACGTTCGCGGCGGCGTCGACATCCGCGAGCACCCCGGCCGGCGGGAGGGCCACCGCGGTGGCCACGCCCAGGCACGTCCCGCAGCGGAGCGCGAAAGCGGCCCGGGAGCCGCCGGGCGGCGTCCGCACGGCCGTGAGCACCCCGGCGCAGAGCATCGCCGCCGCGGCCGCCGCCACCAGCCACCAGACCCGCCCGTCCAGCTCGGCCAGCCGCAGCACGCCGACCGGCCGCTCGCTGCCGGAGCCGGTGAGCAGCCGGTCCAGCGGGTCGGGCAGCACCCGGGCGAGTTCCCCCGTGGCCAGGCCCCGCCAGGGGACGAAGAGGCCGAGGGAGAGCCCGAGCCACACCCCGTTCGGGCCGCAGAGGAGGGCCGAGCCGAAGATCCGGGCCGGGTGGTCGTCACCGGCCGCCGCCCAGCAGGCCGCGGCCCACCCCGCGGCGACCGCGAGCAGCAGCACGGAGCAGACGGCCGCGGCGGCGGGCCGTACGGTCCGGTGCGCGGCTTCCCAGCCGCGCGGCAGCGGGACCCGGCGGGAGACGAGCAGGGCCAGCAGCAGCACCCCGGCCGCCCAGAGGGCCCCGCCCGCCAGGGTGGCGCCCATGTCGCAGCGGAAGGCCACCGTGACCTCGGCCCCGCCGAGACCGGCGAGCCCGTCGCCGAGGTCGTCCGGCAGCAGTCCCGCGATCTCGTCGGGCAGGCCGATGTCCGGCATGTCGCCGAGATCCCCCAGCGGCAGCGCGGAACCGTCGATCGTTACCGTGTCGTTGCCCGCCCAGCCGAACGCCGCGAGCATCGCCAGGAAGACCAGCAGCACCGCTCCGGCCCTGGCCGCCAGTTCGGCCGGTGCGGTCCCGGCCGAGCGCAGCGAGCGGAGGAAGATCCAGGCCAGCAGCAGTGCGCCGACGAGCCCGACGCCCAGTGGCGCGATATCGACGGCGGCCTCCGCCCGGGCGCCTTCGAGACCGAGGATCCCGGCGTTACCGGACGGTACGACCCGGCCGTTCACGGAGAGCACGACGGCCGCGGCGCTCATCGGGCCCAGGGAGCCCGCCGCGTCGGCCCCCAGCAGGTGCAGGGCGAGCGCGGCGGTCACGGACATCGCGAGGAAAGACCAGCTCACGGCGGCGACCGCGGTGAGCAGTGCGGTACTCCAGGGGACGCTCGTGTCCCGGTTGGTACTCATTGACCGGCCCCCGGGTAGCTGTCGAGTTGCCCTGATTCTTCACGATCGCGGGGCGAAGGTCGGCTCTTGGTGCTCTTCGGGCGTGTTTCGGGCCGGTGTGCGCGCCCCGGCGTGTTCCCTTGCCACGGCCCGGTTTTCAGTTGAGGTGCTCAGCCTGAAATAGTTCCCCCCGATGTTCGCCATCCCTAGACTCCCTGTGCACGACAGGGGACCAAACCGGGGGACAAGTAGTGGGGCTCGGAGTGCCGGAACTCGTACTGGAATTGAACGGACAGACCTGGACGCTGGACCCGTCCCGGACCTACAGCCTCGGACGTGATCCGCAGGGCGACATGGTGCTGGACGACGCCCGGGTCTCCTGGCGCCACGCCACGCTCCGCTGGGGCGGGCGCAGTTGGGTCATCGAGGACCACGGCAGCACCAACGGCACGTATGTGCGGGGGCAGCGGATCCAGCAGCTGGAGCTCGGGCCGGGCTCCGACGTGCACCTCGGCA
>NZ_WHPN01000083.1 GCF_009735685.1 Streptomyces lycii
CCGCGCCCGCGGGCCGGCGGGCGCGGGTCTACGGGGCGGAACCGGCCGGCTGTCCGCCGTCGGCGTTGCCGCCGCCCGTGGCTCCGCCGTCCCCGGCGGGCGGGGCCGCGGACGGCCGCGAGGTGACGCTCGCTCCGGGGCCCGGCTGCACCGGCACCGGCGAGGGGATCACCGACGAGGACGGCGGCGGGGGACCGGACGGGCTGGCGGTCGCGGCCCCCGCCTCCTCGGCGGCGATCGCGTCGAAGTCGACCATGCCGGTCTTCTCCAGCATGGTGATGTGGTCCAGCACCGTGACGTTGGCGGCGTCGGCCAGCTCCCGGATCAGCGTGTTCCGGGTGTTGTGCCGTACCTGCGCGATGAGCCCGAAGACCTTGCCGTGCGCCACCCGGAGGATGTTGGCGAACTTCCGCTGGTATTCGGTGCCCTCGGCGGCCGTCAGTTCCTTCAGCCACCCCTGCTGCTGCGACGTGGGCTGGTTGGGCAGCTCGACGCCCAGTTTCGCGCCGACGTCGCGCGCCCGCCTGTCGAGGTCGGTGTGGCCGACGACGAGGTGGTCGCCCGCGTCCCGGACGGCCCGGGTCGGCGCGCGCTCGATCGCCTGCTGGCCGGCGGGCAGCTCCCACAGGCCCGCGAGCCGCACCTTCACGAGGAAGTCGCGGTCGGTGGCCGTCAGCGGGCCCCAGTCCGTCGACACGGTCTCCGCTTCCAGGTTCGCCAGCCCGGTGCCCGACCGGTCCTCGTAGGCCCAGATCGGGAAGATCAGCACACCGACGGTCGCGGCGATTGCCAGGAGGATCAGGCTTGTTCCGTTGATGCGTCGCAAAGAGGTCTCCTGCTGGGGCGGCGCACTCGCAGGGCGCGAGGGGCGGATTCGGTGACCGGGCCGTCGTACGGGAGCGGCCGGGGCACTGCGGCCGGGGCGGACTGGACGGTGGGGCGTGACGGATGCCGCCGAGGGCCGGGCGCCCGGCCCGTCGGCGTCGCGCAGGAATACGTGCCGCGGGGCGGGGATGTTCAGCGGGATGCCCGGCCGGTGTCCGGCGGAATGTCCGGCGTGGCTTTTCGCGCCGGCCGCGGCGGCGGCTCGTGGCGTCTTGGCGGACCGCTCGGTTCCGGGGGAGCATACGGCCATGCACAGTGATCTCTTCGCCTCCGAGAACATGGTCCAGCCGGCCACGGCGCCCGGAATGGTCCTGCAGAACGCGAAGGCGGTGAAGTACGTCGTGAACGGCGAGTGTTACGCCCGTCAGGGATCGATGATCGCCTTCCGCGGCAACCTCCAGTTCGAGAAGCAGGGCCAGGGCGTGGGGAATTTCCTCAAGCGCGCCGTGACCGGTGAGGGGCTGGCGCTGATGGCCGTCCGCGGCCAGGGCGAGGCCTGGTTCGCCCACGAGGCGGCCAACTGCTTCATCATCGACTTCGCCCAGGGCGACACCCTCACCGTCAACGGGCGCAACGTGCTGTGCTTCGACCCCGGCCTCCGCTACGAGATAAAGGTCGTCAAGGGCGCCGGCATGGTCGGCGGAGGGCTCTTCAACAGCGTCTTCAGCGGGCAGGGCCGGCTGGCCGTGTTCTGCGAGGGCCAGCCCATCGTCATCCCCGTCTCCCCGCAGGCCCCCGTCCTCGTCGACACCGACGCGGTCGTCGGCTGGAGCGCCCAGCTCCAGACGTCGCTGCACCGCTCGCAGAGCGTCGGTTCGATGATCCGCGGCGGCTCGGGCGAAGCGGTGCAACTCCGGCTCGACGGCGACGGCTTCGTCATCGTCCGGCCCAGCGAGACGACCGCGCCGAAGACGACGTCCGGCTGAACGGCGGCGCCCCGCCGACCGGAAGCCGACCGGAAGCCGACCGGAAGGCGGTCCGCCGACCCCGCCGCCCCGAAGGCGGTCCGCCGACCCCGCCGAGCAGAGACCCGATCCGCCGGCCGGAAGCCGAACCGGAAGCCGAACCGGAAGCCGTACGCGGCCCACCGCCGCCGTACGCGGCTGCCGTACGCGGCTCACGGCGGCCCACCGCCGTACTCGGCCGCCGTACGCGGCCACCGGGTGCGCCACCCACCGCCGTACGCCGCCCACCCTCGGCCCGCCGCCCCCGAGCGGCACCCGAGCGGCGTCCGCCCGGCGTTCCTCCGACGTCCGCCCCGGCGTTCCTCAGTCGTCCGACCGGCGTCGTCCCGGCGTCCGTCCCGGCGTCCGGCACCGGCGCCGGACCGGCGTCCGGTACCAGTGCCGACCGGCGTCCGGCACCGGCGCCGGACCGGCTGCCGGGCCCCCGCCCGCCCGGGAGCGGGCCCCTCCCGGGCCCCTCCCGGGCCGCCGCCGTGGCGGAGGCGGCGGACGGTTTTCACGGCCGGCGGGTTCCGTCCGGCGGCCCGGGCTGCGGTACGGTGCCGCGCACAGGCGCCGCGAGCACCGTGCGGAACGACTCGTTCGATGCCGCGCCGCGCAGAGCGCGCCGCCCCTGGGCGGCACCGCCCGGCCCGGAGGTACGTCCGCGATGTCCATGGAGCTGCGAGGTGTCGGCAGGCGCTACGGCCTCGGCGGGCCGTGGGTCCTGCACGATGTCGACCTCGAACTGCCCGCCGGTTCCCTGCTGCGCTTCGAGGGCGGCAACGGCTCCGGCAAGTCCACCCTGCTGCGGCTGATCGCCGGAATCGACGCGCCGACCACCGGGCGCGTCACCGGCCGTCCGCGCACGGCCTACGTCCCCGAACGCTTCCCGCCCAACCTGCCGTTCACCACGATCCGTTACCTCACCCACATCGGACGCGTGCACGGCATGCGCAAACCGGAGGCGGCCCGTTCCGCCGCCGAGTGGCTGGCCCGGTTCGGCGCCGACGAGCACGCCGAGACCCATCTCACCGAGCTGTCCAAGGGCACCGCGCAGAAGGTCGCCGTCGCCCAGGCCCTGCTGGCCGCGCCGGAACTCCTCGTCCTCGACGAGGCGTGGACCGGGCTCGACCAGGGCGCCCGGTCCATCCTGGACCGGGCCGTCGCCGACCGGGTGGCCGCGGGCGGCACCGTCGTCTACGTCGACCACGACCCGCGCCGGCTGGCGGACGCAGCGAACGCCTCGTACCGCCTGGAGGACGACGGCACCCTCGTCCCCGTCACCGGCGACACGCTTCCCGACCTGCGGGGCCCCAAGACCATCGTCGAGGCCGAGGGACCGCCCGGCGCGACCCCGCCGGACGATCTCCCCGGGGCACCGGCCCAGGAGCCGGCCGGGGACGGCGCGACCCGCTTCACCGTCGCCGCCATCCACTCCGACGCGCTGCTGCGCGCC
>NZ_WHPN01000007.1 GCF_009735685.1 Streptomyces lycii
CCGCCGCTCCCGAGCCCGGCCGACCATCCCCGTCACGACCCCCGAGAAGCGAGCCGCCGCCCATGGGCACCCCCGAGCTGATCTCCCCGCGCTCCCCCCGCGTCGCGGCCGCCCGCCGGCTGGCCCGCCGCAACTTCCGCGGCAAGGAGCGCCGGTTCATCGCCGAGGGCCCGCAGGCCCTGCGTGAGGCGGTGGCGCACCGCGGCGACGGCGAGCCGGTGCTGATCGAGCTGTTCACCACGGCGGAGGCCGCCGAGCGGTATCCGGAGATCGTCGCGGCCGCCCGGGACACGGGCGCCCGGGTCCACACCGCCTCCGCCGAGGTCGTCGCCGACGTCTCGCAGACCGTGACCCCGCAGGGCCTGGTCGGCGTCTGCCGGTTCCTCGACTCGCCCTTCGAGGACATCCTCGCCGCCGGGCCCCGGCTGGTCGCCGTGCTCGCCAACGTCCGCGACCCCGGGAACGCCGGGACCGTCCTGCGCTGCGCCGACGCCGCCGGGGCCGACGCGGTCGTCCTCACCGACGCCTCCGTCGACCTCTACAACCCCAAGGCCGTACGGGCCTCCGTCGGCAGCGTCTTCCACCTCCCGGTCGCCGTCGGCGTCCCCGTGGACCGTGTGGTGTCGGGCCTGCGGGAGGCGGGCGTACGGATCGTCGCCGCCGACGGGGCCGGTGACCGCGACCTCGACGCCGAACTCGACGCCGGGACGATGGCCGGGCCCACCGCCTGGATCTTCGGCAACGAGGCCTGGGGGCTGCCGCCGGAGACCCGGGCCCTGGCGGACGCCGTGGTGCGGGTCCCGATCCACGGCAGCGCGGAGAGTCTGAACCTCGCGACGGCCGCCGCCGTATGTCTCTACGCCTCGGCACGTGCGCAGCGCGCTTCCGGAGGGTGCCGCTCCGTGACGTCCACCTAGTAGGGTTGCGGCCCGGGGGAAGAGAAGGGGGGTGCGTGATGGATGTGAGGACTTCCGGGCGGTACGCGCCGGACACGGACGCTCCCGTCGTCCCCGCCGACCTCGCTCCCGAGCTGGGTGATCTCGGGCTGGCCCCGGACGACCTGCCCGACGGGCTCGTCGTCGCCGACGACACCGGCCGCGTGATTTGCTTCAACGCCGCCGCCGCCCGGATCACCGGGCTGCGCGCCACGCAGGTGATGGGCCTGCCCCTGGAGCGGGCGCTGCCGCTGGAGGACCTGGAGGGCCGCCGCTGGTGGAGCCTCACGGATCCGTACGGCGGCCTCGCCACCCGATTCGGCCAGCCGGAGCGGAATCTCTTACTCCCGGGCGGTCGCGAGGTGCTGGCCTCCGCGCGCTATGTGCGCCGCCGCCCCACCGGGCCGGTGCACCGGGTCGTCGTCTCGCTGCGCGGCACCGAGGCCCGCCGCCGTACCGAGCGCAGCCACGCCGAGCTGATCGCCACGGTCGCCCACGAGCTGCGTTCCCCGCTCACGTCCGTCAAGGGCTTCACCGCGACGCTCCTCGCGAAGTGGGAGCGGTTCACCGACGACCAGAAGCGGCTGATGCTGGAGACCGTGGACGCCGACGCCAACCGCGTCACCCGGCTCATCGCCGAGCTGCTCGACATCTCCCGGATCGACTCCGGCCGGCTGGAGATCCGCCGGCAGCCGGTGGACATGGCCGCCGCCGTGCGCCGGCACGTCTCCGCGCACATCGGGGCCGGGCAGCCCGAGGACCGCTTCCGGGTCGAGGTCGTCACCCCGCTGCCCGCCCTGTGGGCCGACCCGGACAAGGTCGACCAGGTCCTCGGCAACCTGCTGGAAAACGGTGTGCGGCACGGTGAGGGAACCGTCACCATAGAAGTGGCCCCCGCCCGCCCGCCGAGCGAAGGAACAACCGTCACCGTGAGCGACGAAGGCCCCGGCATCCCCGAGGAGTCGATGAGCCGCGTCTTCACCCGTTTCTGGCGGGGCAGCAAGCGCGGCGGCACCGGCCTGGGCCTCTACATCGTCAAGGGCATCGTCGAGGCCCACGGCGGCACCATCGAGGTGGGCCGCGCCCCCGGCGGCGGCGCCCAGTTCCGATTTATCCTGCCCGTCGGCGCGCCGGCCCACCTCCTCTGAGGGACGCCGGGCCGCCCACGGGCCTCCCCTCCGCGACCCAGCGGTCCCCGCCGGTCACCCGGTACCCCGTAGACTCGGCCAGTGGCCCCCAGGGCGCCCCGGCGGCAAGCAGAACGGCCGGGCGGACCGCGCAGCCAGCCAATTCGGAAACACGGGAAGAGATGTCCGCACCCAATAAGTCGTACGACCCTGTCGAGGTCGAGGCACTGAAACCGGAAGCGATCGCCCGGATGCGGGACGAGGCGCTCGCCGCCTTCGCCGCCGCCGGCGACCTCGAGGCGCTGCGCGAGGCGAAGGTGGCCCACACCGGCGACCGCTCGCCGCTCGCCCTCGCCAACCGCGAGATCGGCGCGCTCCCGCCGCACGCCAAGGCCGACGCCGGCAAGCGCGTCGGCGGCGCCCGCGGCGAGGTGAACCGGGCGCTGAAGGCCCGGCAGGAGGAGCTGGAGGCCGAACGGGACGCGCGCGTGCTGGTCGAGGAGGCGGTGGACGTCACCCTGCCGTACGACCGCGTGCAGCCCGGCGCCCGGCACCCGCTGACGACGCTCATGGAGCGCATCGAGGACGTCTTCGTCGCCATGGGCTACGAGGTCGCCGAGGGCCCCGAGGCCGAGGCCGAGTGGTTCAACTTCGACGCGCTCAACTTCGAGCCCGACCACCCGGCCCGGGCCATGCAGGACACCTTCTTCGTCCGGTCGCCCGAGGGCACCGGCACCGCCGGTCCGGGCACCGTCGGCGAGGGCGACTCCGGGGTGGTGCTGCGCACCCACACCTCGCCGGTGCAGGCCCGCGCCCTGCTCGGCCGCGAGCTGCCGGTCTACGTGATCTGCCCCGGCCGCGTCTACCGCTCCGACGAGCTGGACGCCACGCACACCCCGGTCTTCCACCAGGTCGAGCTGCTCGCCGTCGACGAGGGCCTGACCATGGCCGACCTCAAGGGCACCCTGGACCACATGGTGCAGGCCCTGTTCGGCGCGGGGATGAAGACCCGGCTGCGGCCCAACTACTTCCCCTTCACCGAGCCGTCCGCCGAGATGGACATGGAGTGCTACGTCTGCCGCGGCGCCTCCGTCGGCGACCCCGACCGCCCCTGCCGCACCTGCGGCAGCGAGGGCTGGATCGAGCTGGGCGGCTGCGGCATGGTCAACCCGCGGGTGCTCACGGCCTGCGGCGTCGACCCGGAGAAGTACAGCGGATTCGCCTTCGGGTTCGGCATCGAACGGATGCTGATGTTCCGCCACAACGTCGAGGACATGCGAGACATGGTCGAGGGTGACGTGCGCTTCACCCGGCCGTTCGGGATGGAGATCTGATGCGGGTCCCGCTCAGCTGGCTGCGGGAGTACGTCGACCTGCCGGCCACGGAAACCGGCCGCGACGTGCAGGCCAAGCTCATCGCCGCAGGGCTCGAGGTCGAGACCGTCGAGCAGCTCGGCGCCGGCCTCAAGGGCCCGCTCGTCGTGGGCGAGGTGCTCGCCGTCGAGGAACTCACCGAATTCAAGAAGCCGATCCGCTACTGCCAGGTGGACGTCGGCCGGGGCAAGGACGACCCGCAGAACATCGTCTGCGGCGCGACGAACTTTGCCGTGGGCGACAAGGTCGTCGTGGTGCTCCCCGGCGCCGAACTGCCCGGCGGCTTCGCCATCTCCGCCCGGAAGACGTACGGCCATGTCTCCGAGGGCATGATCTGCTCGGCGAGCGAGCTGGGCATGTCCGACGATCACGCGGGGATCATCGTGCTGCCGCCCGAGCACGAGGCGGGCAGCGACGCGATCGAACTGCTGGAGCTCGTCGACGAGGTCCTCGACATCGCCGTCACCCCCGACCGCGGCTACTGCCTGTCGATGCGCGGCATCGCCCGGGAGACGGCCACCGCCTACGGACTGCCGCTGCGCGACCCGGCGCTGCTCGACGTGCCCGGCCCCAACAGCCACGGCCATCCGGTGCAGGTCGCCGACCCGGCCGGCTGCGACCGGTTCACCGCGCGCACCGTCACCGGTGTCCGGCCCGGGACCCACTCGCCGCTCTGGCTCCAGCGCCGGCTGCAGAAGGCCGGCATGCGCCCGATCTCGCTCGCCGTCGACATCACCAACTACGTGATGCTCGAACTCGGCCAGCCGCTGCACGCCTACGACCGCTCCCGGCTCGACGGCCCGATCGGCGTGCGCCGTGCCGAGCCCGGCGAGAAGCTCGTCACCCTCGACGGCACCCGGCGGGTCCTCGACCCGGAGGACCTCGTCATCACCGACAGCCGCGGCCCGATCGGCCTGGCCGGGGTGATGGGCGGCGCCAACACCGAGATCGCCGACGCCGGCGCCGACCCGGAGACGGGTGACAGCACCGGCGGCACCACCGAGATCGTCATCGAGGCCGCGCACTTCGACCCGGTCTCGGTCGCCCGCACGGCCCGCCGCCACAAGCTGTCCTCCGAGGCGTCCAGGCGCTTCGAGCGCGGTGTCGACCCGGAGGCCGCCTCGGCCGCCGCGCAGCGCACCGTCGACCTGCTGGTGCTGCTCGCGGGCGGTTCCGCCGAGGCCGGGGTCACCGAGTTCGTCAAGCCGTCCGGGCCGCACACCATCACCCTGCGCGCGGACCACCCGGACCGGGTGGCGGGCGTCGCCTACGGCCGCGAGACCGTCGTCCGCCGGCTCCAGCAGGTCGGCTGCGACGTCTACGGCCAGGACGAGCTGGTCGTGACGGTGCCCAGCTGGCGCCCCGACCTCACCGACCCGAACGACCTCGCCGAAGAGGTCATCCGGCTGGAGGGCTACGAGAACCTGCCCTCCACCCTGCCGAGGCCGCCGGCCGGCCGCGGCCTGACCGGCCGGCAGCGGCTGCACCGCCGGGTGGGCCGCGCGCTCGCCGGGAGCGGCTACACCGAGGCGCCGAACTACCCGTTCATCGGTGAGGCCGTCCTCGACCAGCTCGGCCTGGAGCCGGACGACCCGCGGCGCACCGTCGTCACGCTGGTCAACCCGCTCTCCGACGCCGAACCGGCGCTGCGCACCACCCTGCTGCCGGGCCTGCTGGCCGCGCTGCGGCGCAACCACGGCCGCGGCGAACACGATCTGGCCCTGTTCGAGACGGGGCTGGTGTTCCGGCCGACCGGTGCGGAGAAGCCCGCCGTCCGGCTGCCCGTGGACCGCCGTCCGACCGACGAGGAACTCGCCGGGCTCGAGGCGTCGCTGCCCGCCCAGCCGCGCCGGGCCGCCGTCGTCCTCGCCGGATCCCGCGGCCGGGCCGGCTGGTGGGGCGGGGGCGAGGGCGCGAACTGGGCCGACGCCGTCGAGGCCGGGCGCACCGTCGCCCGGGAGGCCGGTGTCGAACTCGTGGTCCGCCGGGACCAGCACGCCCCGTGGCACCCCGGCCGCTGCGCCGCGCTCCTGGCCGTGGCCGACGGCGCGGAGGTACTGCTGGGGCACGCCGGTGAGCTGCACCCGCGGGCCGTCAAGGCGCTCGGGCTGCCGGAGCGCACCTGCGCGATGGAGATCGACCTGGACCGTCTGGAACAGGCCGCGCCCGGTCCGGTCCGGGCGCCGCGGATCTCGACCTACCCGGTGGCCACCCAGGACGTCGCCCTGGTGGTGGACTCCGGGGTGGCGGCCGCGGACGTCGAGGCGGCCCTGCGCTCCGGCGCCGGGGAACTCCTGGAGTCGCTGCGGCTGTTCGACGTCTTCACCGGCGAACAGCTGGGCGAGGACCGGAAGTCCCTCGCCTACGCGCTGCGCTTCCGCGCGGCCGACCGGACCCTGACCGTCGAGGAGGCCACGGCCGCCCGTGACGCGGCGGTCGCCGCGGCCGCGGAGCGGACCGGGGCCGTCCTGCGCGGCTAGGCCGGACACGGCCGGCCGACGGGGCGCGCCTCCTGCCCGGGGGCGCGCCCCGTCGGCGTATCCCGCGGCCGGGTCCCGCACGCTGCCGTCCGGGCCATCGCGTCGTGCGCTCCAGCAACGCGTCCTGCGGCGTGCGGTTCCGTACGGGCTCCGCGCCGACCGTTCCCGTACGGCTCCCGCGTCGTCCGGTTCCGCACGGGCGCCGCGTCGTCCGGTTCCGCACGGGCTCCGTGCCGACCGGTCCGTACGGGCGCCGCGTGGAGCGGGTCCGCACGGCTGCCGCGTGAACGCGGTCCGCGCGGTTGCCGCCCCGCCCGGGTGCCGCGGTCCCCTCCGGCCGGCCGTGTCCGTCCGGTCCCGCGGTCCCGGTCCGGATGGGGCGGAACCGGGCGGTGCGGTGCGTTCCGGCCGGTGCCGCTCGGCTTCCGGTTCGGGTCTTTGCCCCCGGTTCCGTACGTTCCGGGGGGTGGCCGGTTCGTGTCCTGGCCGGGGGCGGGGTCCATTACGCTGTGGCCCACCCGAGAGCGCTTGGGAGGGCAGCGATGGAGCCCAACACCCTGCTCGACGCCGCACTGGACGAAGCCTGCGTCTCGCATGCCGGACTGGCCGCCCACGTCAACGAGGCGGGCCGCGCCCGCGGTATGGCCCTGCGCTACGAGCACACCGCCGTGGCCCGCTGGCTCAAGGGCCAGCGCCCGCGCGGCCGGGTGCCCGACCTCATCTGCGAGGTGCTCGGCGAGCGGCTGGGCCGCGCGGTCACCCTCGACGACATCGGCCTCGGCACTCCGGGCGCCGGGCCCGCCACCGGCACGCCGCTGTCCGGGTTCGTCGAGCGGGCCACCGCGCTGTGGCGGTCCGACGAGCAGCAGCGGCCCCATGTGGTCGGGACCGCGGCGGTCACCGGCACCCCGGCCGTGATCCCGGTGTGGGAGTGGGAGAACCCTCCGGAGGACGCGGACGTCTCCCGCGACGGCCGGCTCCGGGTGGGCCGCTGCGACATCGACATGCTGGGGTCCGCCCGGGCGCACTACGAGCAGATGTACCGCAAGGCCGGCGGTGTCGCGACGCGCGCGCGGATCGTCGGCTTCCTCAACTCCGAGGCGGCCCCGCTGCTGCGCGGCAGCTACGACGACGCGACCGGGCGACGGCTGCACCGGGCGACCGGCGGCCTGGTGGCCGTCGCCGGGATCTGCGCGTACGACTCCGACGAACACGGCCTGGCGCAGCGCTACTTCCACCAGGCGCTGCGGCTGGCCAAGGCCAGCGGGGACCGCGGGCTCGGCGCGTACACGATCGCGCTGCTCGTCAACCAGTCGCTGTTCCTCGGCGAGTACCGGCAGGCCGTCGCGTTCGCCGAGTCGGCGCTGCGGGCCGCGGGGCCGCACATCACCCCGGCGCTCGCCGCGGATCTGTACGCGATGCAGGCCAAGGCGTACGCCAAGCTCGGCGACGGGCAGAGCGCCCTGGCCTGCATCGGACGTGCCGAGCACGAGGCGGAGGGCATCCGGCGCGGCCAGGAGCCCGCCGAGACCGGCTATGTGCAGCCCGGCCTGGTGAACGTCCAGGTGGCCGAGGCGCTGCTGAGCCTGGGCGACCTCGCGGCGGCCCGCGAGCACGCGGCGGCCGCGGTCGACACCCCGGCGCACGACCGGGGCCGGGTGCACCGGCTGGCGATGCTCACCCAGATCGAGCTGCGCCGGGGCGACACGGACATGGCCGTGGCCGCCGCCGTGGAGATGACCGAGCGGGCACGCGGGATGGAGTCGCAGCGGCTCCGGGACCGGCTCCGGGCGGTCCGCGAGCGTCTCGTGGCGAGCAAGTGCGCGGCGACGGCCGAGGCGGCCGAACTCATCGACGGGGCGCTCCGCGTACCCCTGTGACCCTGTTCCTCGGCGCTCTTGCCATCTGGCCGGCGGAAGGTGGCGGACACGTGCGATGGAAGAACAACAGGGAGCACACGGTGTACCAGAACCGGTGGTTCCGGGTGAACCTCGCCGATGTGGAGCTCCCCGACGGCACGCACCTCGACCACTATCTGATACGGCTCCGTCCGGTCGCCGTCGCCACCGTGGTCAACGAGGCCAACGAGGTGCTGCTGCTGTGGCGGCACCGCTTCATCACCGGCACCTACGGCTGGGAGCTGGCCGCCGGGGTCGTCGAGGACGGCGAGGACGTCGCCGCTGCCGCGGCGCGGGAGATGGAGGAGGAGACGGGCTGGAGGCCGGGGCCGCTGCGCCATCTGCTGTCCGTGGAGCCGTCGAACGGGCTGACCGACGCCCGGCACCACATCTACTGGTCCGACGAGGCCACGTTCGTCGGCCATCCCGAGGACGACTTCGAGTCCGACCGCCGGGAGTGGGTGCCGCTGAAGCTGGTGCCGGACATGGTGGCGCGCGGCGACGTGCCGGCCGCCAACATGGCGGCGGCGCTGCTGATGCTGCATCACCTGCGGTACGGCTGACGCGTACCGGGGCGCCCGCGCGCACACCCCGTGTGAACGGCGCACCCGCACCGCGCCCGCGCACACGCTCCCGGCGGGGCGCACTCCGTGGTGCACTGGACGGCAGTGTCCTGGAGCCACCTCGGGATCGGCCGAGGGTCTTCCCCCGAGCCCCCGGTCCGCAGCGGCCCCGTTCGCAGGTCCTGGCGAACGGGGCTCGTGGCGAAGGCGCTCCCGGCGAACAGGGCTCCCGGCGAACGGGGCTCCCGGCGAACGGGGCTCCCGGCGAACGGGGCAGCGGCGCAGCGGGTCCGTACCGGTCAGGCGTACGGGTAGAAGCCCGAGCCGGTCTTGCGGCCGAGGCGGCCCGCGTCGACCATCCGCTGGAGCAGCGGGGGAGCGGCGTACAGCGCCTCCTTGTACTCGTGGTACATGGAGTCGGCGACCGAGGCGACCGTGTCCAGGCCGATCAGGTCGGCGAGCTTCAGCGGGCCCATCGGGTGGGCGCAGCCCAGCTCCATGCCGTTGTCGATGTCCTCGCGGCTGGCCGTGCCCGACTCGAACATCCGGATCGCGGAGAGCAGATACGGGATCAGCAGCGCGTTCACCACGAAGCCCGAGCGGTCCTGGGCGCGGATGGCGTGCTTGCCGAGTATCTCCGTGACGACCGCCTCGGCGCGCCGGCAGGTCTCGTCGCTCGTGGTCAGCGCCGGGATCAGCTCGACCAGCTTCTGCACCGGTGCCGGGTTGAAGAAGTGGATGCCGATGACCTGGTCCGGCCGGGAGGTGGCGACGGCCAGCTTCACCAGCGGGATCGAGGAGGTGTTCGAGGCCAGTATCGCGTCGGGGCGGGTCACGACCTGGTCGAGCACCTGGAAGATCTCGGTCTTGACCTGCTCGTTCTCCACGACGGCCTCGATCACCAGGTCCCGGTCGGCGAACTCGCCGAGATCGGTGGTGAAGCTCAGCCGGTCCAGCGTCGTGTCGCGCTCCTCGGGCGTGATCTTGCCGCGCTCCGCGGCCTTCCCGAGCGAGTTGGTCAGCCGCGTACGGCCCAGTTCGAGGGCCTCGCCGGTCGTCTCGGCGACCATGACCGAAAGTCCGGCCCGGGCGCAGACCTCCGCGATTCCGGCGCCCATCTGGCCGCAGCCCACCACTCCGACGCGTTCGATGTCGGTCACATCGTGCCTTTCGCTGATCTTCATCGGCCGGCCGGCGGCCCGTGTGATTCCGGTCGCCCGCCTCGGCCCCCGACGTTACCCGCGCGGCGGTGTGCCGGACCGGGCGGGTCGGGCATGCTGGTCCGGCACCGGACATATCGGCGGCCTGGAGGAGTGCGGCACGTGGCACGGATCACCCGGAGAGACTTCACGACCGGCGTTCTGGGCGCCGCGACCCTGCTGCTCACCGCGGGTGACGCCGCGGCCTCCGGGGAGCCCCGGCGGAGCGGTCCCGTCCGGGCACCGGGGGGAGGCTTCCGGGGCATGTGGGTGGCGACCGTCGAGAACCGTGACTGGCCCTCGCGGCCCGGTCTGCCGGCCGGCGAGCAGCGCGCCGAGCTGACGGCGCTGTTCGACGAGGCCGTCCGGCGGCGGCTCGGCGCGGTGATCCTCCAGGTCCGGCCGACCGCCGACGCCTTCTGGCCGTCACCGCACGAGCCGTGGTCGCGCCATCTGACCGGGGTGCAGGGCCGCGACCCCGGCTGGGACCCGCTCGGCACGGCCGTCCGGGAGGCGCACCGGCGGGGCCTGGAGCTGCACGCCTGGTTCAACCCGTACCGGATCGCGAACCACGCCGATCCCGGGCAGCTGGCCGCCGGGCATCCCGCGCGGAGGAATCCGGGGTGGGTCGTGCCGTACGGCGGCAAGCTCTACTACAACCCGGGGCTGCCGGAGGTGCGCCGCTTCGTGCAGGAGGCGATGCTCGACGCCGTCCGCCGCTACGACATCGACGCCGTCCACTGGGACGACTACTTCTACCCCTATCCGGTGGCGGGCGAGACCTTCGACGACGGCGGTGCGTACGCCGCGCACGGCGCCGGCTTCGCCGACCGGGCGGCCTGGCGGCGGGACAACACCGACCGGCTGGTCCGCGAGACCGGAGAGCGGATCAAGCGGATCAAGCCGGGCGTGCGCTTCGGCATCAGCCCGTTCGGCGTGTGGCGCAACAAGGCCACCGACCCGGCGGGCTCGGACACGACGGCGGGCGTGCAGACGTACGACGACCTGCACGCCGACACCCGCAAGTGGGTGCGTGAGGGCTGGCTCGACCACATCGTCCCGCAGGTCTACTGGAACATCGGCTTCCAGGCCGCCGACTACGCCGAACTGGTGCCCTGGTGGGCGCGGACCGTGCAGGGCACCGGGGTCGGCCTGCACATCGGCGAGGCGCTGTACAAGGCCGGTGACCCGGCGCAGCCCGCACCGTGGCAGGACCCGGCCGAGCTGTCCCGCCATCTCACGCTGGCCCGCCGCATCCCGCAGGTCGGCGGGCATGTGTTCTTCTCGGCCACCGAGGTGCGCACGGACCGCATCGGCGCCATGGACCGGGTCGTCGCCGACCACTACCGGGCGCCGGTGCGGCCGTCGCGCTGATCTCCGCGACGCGTCGGGGGCTACGCGGGCTCGGGCCTGCCCCGGTGCGTCACCACGCAGTCGGGACCGGGGGACATCAGTGCCTCGTGCCCGTCGTCGTCGAACCGCACCCGGTACGGCGGCTCCCCGCGGGTCCCCAGGACCTCGACGATCTCGGCGGTCCGGTCGTGCTGGCCGACGACCCTGCCGTGCAGGACCAGTCGGTCGCCCACGCTGGCTTCCATCGACTGCCCTCCCTGTCTTCGAGGGGGATTGCGTATGTATGACCGAGTCTAGGGGCGAGGGCGGCCGGTGGCTTCTGCACGGACGGGACCGGCGGCGGGCCGCCCGCTGCGCTGGGTGACCGCGATGCAGACCAGGACGGCGACCGCCGCCGCCGGAGCGGCCGGGCCGATCCGCTCACCGAGCAGCAGCACCGACCAGACCAGCGTCAGCAGCGGCTGCGCGAGCTGGAGCTGCCCGGCGTGGGCGACACCGGCGGCCGCCATGCCCCGGTACCAGACGACGAGCCCGAGGAACTGGGAGCCCACGGCCAGCCAGAGCAGCCCGGCGACCGCGTGACCCGTCAGCTCGGCCGGTTCGAACCGCAGGGCGACCACGACTCCCGGCACGGTCAGCGGCAGGCACGCGACCAGCGCCCAGCTGATCACCTGCCACCCGGGCATCTCCCGGGCCAGCCGTCCGCCCTCCGCGTAGGCCGCGGCGCACACCAGCAGCGCGGCGAAGAGGTAGAGATCACCGGTGGTCGGGGTGCCGCCGCTCTGCGCGAGCGCGAAGGTCACGACCACCGCCGCGCCGGCGAGGGCGGCCGCCCAGAAGGTGCGGGAGTGCCGCGTCCCGGTCCGCAGCGCGGAGTACGTGGCCGTGGTGAGCGGCAGCAGGCCGACGACCACCGCCGCGTGCGACGTCGTCGACGTCTCCAGGGCCAGCGTGGTGAGGAGCGGGAAGCCGAGGACGACCCCGGAGGCGACCACCAGCAGCCCGGCACGGTGGCGGCGCTCCGGCAGCGGCACCCGCAGCACCAGCAGGCAGACCCCGGCCAGCACGGCGGCGAGCACGCTGCGGGCCGCCGTGACCGTCCACGGCCCGAGCCCCTCCAGTGCCCACGCGGTGGCCGGGAAGGTCAGCGAGAAGCTGGTCACGCCGAGCGCGGCGAAGGCGGTGCCGGAACGGACCCGGCGCCGGGCGTGCTCGGCGGACGATGCCGCCCCGGAGGGGGTGGAGCGGTCCCCGACCGCTGCCGGCATCTGAGCGGTAGCGCTATCGTCTGTCTTCATGCATGAGCGTAGCAGTGTCGCCGGACTGGCCGGAATTTTGAAAAAGGAGCTGGACCGCTACTCCCCGGGAGAGAAGCTGCCGTCCAGCCGGGCCCTGGTGGAGCGTCACCGGGTCAGTCCCGGAACCGTCTCCCGGGCGCTGGCCCGGCTCGCCGCCGAAGGGCTGGTCGTCACCCGGCCGGGCGCGGGCGCCTTCCGCGCCGAACCGCCGCGCCCGGCCGCGCCGGTCCCCGGCGACACCTCCTGGCAGGAGCTGGCGCTGAGCGCCGAGTCCGCCGCCACCGCCTCCGGCGAGCCACTGCCCCGTACGGTCGACGCCTCCGGGGTGCTGGCGACGCTCGCGGTGCCCGCGCCCGGGGTGATCGAACTGAGCGGCGGCTATCTGCACCCCGCGCTCCAGCCGGAACGGGCCCTGGCCGCGGCGCTGGCCCGGGCCGGCCGGCGGCCCGGAGCCTGGGGGCGGCCGCCCGTGGAGGGGCTGCCGGACCTGCGGGAGTGGTTCGCCCGGGAGATCGGCGGCCCCGGCGGCGCCCTCGGCGCCTCCCAGGTGCTGGTCACCGCGGGCGGCCAGAGCGCGCTCACCACCGCGCTGCGGGCGCTCGCCCCGCCCGGGGCGGCGGTGCTCGTCGAGTCGCCGACGTATCCGGGGATGCTGGCCGTCGCCCGCGCCTCCGGGCTGCGGCCGGTCCCCGTGCCGGTCGACACCGACGGCGTCCGGACCGGGCTGCTCGCCGAGGCGTTCCGCGCCACCGGGGCCCGTGTCTTCATCTGCCAGCCGCTCTTCCAGAACCCCACCGGCGCCGTCCTCGCCCGGAGCCGCCGGGGCGAGGTGCTGCGGGCCGCCCGTGACGCCGGGGCGTTCGTGATCGAGGACGACTTCGCGCGCGGCCTCGCGCACGACGACGCGGGCCCGCTGCCCGCCCCGCTGGCCGCCGACGACCCGGACGGTGTCGTGGTGCATGTGCGCTCCCTCACCAAGGTCGCCTCGCCCAGCCTGCGGGTCGGCGCGCTGGCCGCCCGCGGCCCGGTGCTGGAACGGCTGCGCGCCATTCAGGTCGTCGACAGCTTCTTCGTCCCCCGGCCGCTCCAGGAGGCCGCGCTCGAACTCGTCGGCGGCCCTTCCTGGGGCCGCCATCTGCGCTCGGTCGCGGCCGAGCTGCGGGCCCGGCGCCGGACCATGACCGGGCTGCTGCGCGAACAGCTGCCCGGGCTGCCGCCCGTGCACGTGCCGGCGGGCGGCTACCACCTGTGGCTGCGACTGCCGGAGGGCACCGGTGAGGCCGCGGTGGTGGCCGAGGCGCTGCGCGCCGGCGTCGCCGTGACGCCCGGCCGGCCGTACTTCGCGGCTGAGCCGCCCGCGCCGCACATCCGGCTCAGCTTCGCGGCGGCCGCCGGTGCCGCGGACATCGGGGCGGGGGTGCGGATGCTGGGCACCGCGCTCGGCCGGGCGTCGTAGCGCCCTGTTGATGCGCGTACGGGGGTTCTGGCCGACGATGGGGAGCGGAGGCGCCTGCACTGGTACGGAGAGCAAGGGGGCCCGTGGTGGCCGTGGAGCCGGAGCTTGTCCGCTCGCGGGTCGACCCGGTATGGGCCGATACCGTGAGCCGCCTGCTGGCCTGCACCAATCCACAGGAGCTGCTCACCCTGCTGCAGGACACGGCGACGGCCGTCACCGGTTCGCCGGCCGCCGCGGTGTACGTCCGGCAGGACGACGGACGGCTGCGGCTGGCGACGTCCACCGGCTATCCGGAGCGGTTCCTGACCCGGCAGCTCAGCACGGCGGCGGACGTACCGGTCGTCGAAGCGGTACGGACCGGGCGCCCGGCGTGGCGGGCCGAAACCGGGCACCGTGATCCGCGGGACGCGCCGGGCAGCGGCGGCCCCACCGGTGTCGCCGCGCTGCCGCTGATGGTCGACGAGCGGGCACTCGGCGCGCTGTCCGTGCGGCTCCGGCGTCCCGGGCCGCCGACCGCCGCCGAGGAGCGGACGCTCGCGCTGCTGGCCTCCGTCGCCGCGCAGCGTCTCGACCACCTGCTGACCCGGGGCCACCGGGGGCTGCCGGTCGGTGTGCCGGGGCTGGACCTGGCCGTGCGCATGATCGAGAGCCGCACCCGCGCCGCACGGCTGGAGCTGGCGATGTCGAGCGCCGGCGTCGGTGCCTTCGACTGGGACTTCGGCAGCGGGCGGATCTTCTGGGACGAGCACCTGTGCCGGATGTTCGGGGTGGAGCCCGCCGACTTCGACGAGCGGATCGAGGTGTTCTACCGGGCCATTCACCCCGACGACCGTGGCCTCGTCGAGCAGGCCGTCCGCGAGAGCAAGAAGACCGGCCACTACGCGGCGGCGTACCGCATCGTCCGGCCCGACGGCGAGATGCGCTGGATCGAGGCGCGGGGCCGGGTGCTGACCGATCCGGCCGGCCGCCCGCAGGGCATGGTCGGCATCGCCCAGGACAGCACCCGGGAACGCCGCCGGGAGGAACGCCGCAACGCGCGCCGGGAGTTCGTCCTCAAGGTGACGTCCGCCTTCAGCACCGCGCTGTCCACCCAGGACGTCGTGGACACCATGACCGGGACGGTCCTGCCCGGCCTGGAGGCCCGCGCCCTCGCCGTCCACTTCGAGGAGGACGGCGACATGGTGCTGGCCGGCGCCGAGGGCTATCCGCCGGAGATCCACGAGCAGATGAGCCGGCGCCGCACGGCGGGGGAGGACCGGCTGGTGCGTGCGGTGCTGGAGTCCCGCGGCCCGATGTTCTTCGAGAACCGCGAGCAGTTCGAGGGGGCCTTCCCCGAGGTCGTGGGCCGGACATCGGCCGGGCACCACGCCTGGGCGCTGTTCCCGCTGCGGACCGCCGAGGGCACGATCGGCACCTGCATGATCGCCTACGCCGAGCCGCGCGCCTTCACCGACGACGACCTGATGATCTACACGGCCGTGGCCGGCATCCTGGCGCAGTCCCTGGCCCGGGCCCGGCTGTTCGACCAGCGGCGGTCGCAGATGACCGACCTGCAGCGGGTGATGCTGCCCCGGCACCTGCCCGAACTGCCGGGGGTCGAGGTCGCCGTCCGCTATCTGCCCGGCGCCGAGGAACTGGACGTGGGCGGCGACTGGTACGACGTGCTGGCGCTGCCCGGCGGCCGGGTCGCCCTGATGATCGGAGACGTCCAGGGGCACAGCGCGCAGGCCGCGGCCGTCATGGGCCAGCTCCGTACGGCTTTGCTGGCGTACGCCGACGACGGGCACGGCCCGGGCGAGCTGATGGGCTGCGGCAACCGGATGCTGTGCGGCCTGGACACCGATCTGTTTGCCACCTGCTGCATCGCCGAACTCGACCCGGCCACCGGGGAGCTGCGGCTCGCCCGCGCCGGACACCCGTATCCGATGGTCCTGGAGGCCGACGGCTCGGTGCGGGAACTGGCGGTGCCCGGCGGGATGCCGCTGGCCTGCGAGTTCGACGAGGCGAACGTCTATCCCGAGACGACGGACACGCTCCCGCCCGGCGCCACGCTGCTCTTCTACACCGACGGGCTCGTGGAGAGCCGGGTCCAGGACTACACCGCGGCGGTCGCCGAACTGGCCCGCTCGCTGGAGACCTGGGCGGCGGAGGAGAACGGCGGCGCGGACGACCGCCCGGGCCTGGACGCGCTCGCCGACCGCATCGCGGCACCCGCGGTGGCCCGGGCGGCGCAGGACGACATCGCGGTGCTGCTGGTGCGCCGGACGGCGGCGCCGCAGCCGTAGCGCGCGGGGCCCGGAGACCCGAGACTGGTCCCGCCGCGGCACGGGGGCCCGGCGCGGCGGCGGGCGGCCCGCCGCCGGGGGAGCGGGGGAGGCGGCATGGCGGAGACGTACGGGGAAGCGGGCGGGAGAACGCGGCCCGGTCAGCGGCCGTTGCCGGAGCGGCGGCGGCAGCCGTCCCCGGCGGACGGGGACGGCCCGGACCGTCCGGCGGACGGGCCCGCTCCGGGGCAGGCCCCACCGGGGCGGCCGCCGCGGGAGCGGGCGGACCCGGAGCAGCCGCCGCCGGAGCAGTCGCCGCCGGAGCGGGCGTCCGGGGACCGGGCGGCACCGCCACCGGAGCGGCGGGCGGAGCTGGACGCGTTGCGGGCGCTGGTGGTGATCGGGCTGGTCTTCTTCCACTCCGGACTGGTCTTCGCCACCGACGACGACTTCTACGTCAAGAACTCCGAGACCAGCGACGCGGTGCTGATCGTCGCGGGGCTCGGCGTGGTGTGGGCGATGCCGCTGCTGTTCCTGATCGCCGGCGTCGGCTCCCGGCACTCCCTGCGCGGGCGCGGCGCCGCCGGTTTCGCCCGGGAGCGGCTGCGGAGACTGGGCGTGCCGCTGCTGTTCGCGACGCTGGTCCTGCTGCCGCTGCCCCAGTGGCTGCGGCTGCGGTCGTCGGGCCCGGGCCCGCACCCGTCGTACCCGGAGTTCCTGCCGCGCTTCTTCGACGTGCGCCTGGAACCGGCGGAGTTCCCGTTCGTGCTCCAGGGCGAGCACTTCGAGACGGGACATCTGTGGTTCGTGGTGCTGCTGCTCGTCTTCTCGCTGCTTCTCGCC